>JBEILM010000116.1:0-12366 GCA_040379205.1 Gemmatimonas sp. | reverse complement strand
GGCCGGCCTGGCCCAGCTCACCCCCGACATCCCGCTGGTGTCGGAGGAGGACGAGGGCGGTGAGGTCACCGCCGCGCGCTTCTGGCTGGTGGACCCGCTCGATGGCACCAAGGAGTTCATCAAGCGGACCGGCGAGTTCACCGTGAACATCGCCCTGGTGGAGCACGGCGTGCCGGTCATGGGCGTGGTGCACGCCCCGGTACTCGATGCCACCTGGACGGGCGCCCCCGGGCAGGCCCACTGTCGGCGCGGCGCCGATACAGTGGCGCTTCAGGTGCAGCATCCGGCCGTGTTGGAGGCGCTTCGCGTGGTGGCCAGCCGCGACCACGCCGGCCCCGGCGTGCAGGCCATGCTGGCCCGCCTGCCCGGCGCCTCCACGCTCTGCATGGGCAGCTCCCTCAAGTTCTGTCTTGTGGCCGAAGGGCGTGCCGACCTGTACTACCGCGACGGCCCCACCATGCCCTGGGACACCGCCGCCGCGCACGCCGTACTGGCCGCCGCCGGCGGCGAGGTGTATGCCCCGGACGGCGCTCCGCTACGTTACCGTGCGCCCCGCTCGCTCAACCCGCACTTCGTGGCGGTGGGTGATGTGGCGCTCCCCTGGTCTTCCCTCATTGCCATGGGCGAGACGTCATGAAGGTCGATGTGCGCGGGCACCTGTTTGCCCTCGAGAATGAATCCATCCATGTGCTGCGGGAGGTCGCGGCGCAGTTCGAGCGCCCGGTGCTGCTCTTCTCGGGGGGCAAGGACTCCATCGTGGTGGCGTGGCTGGCGCGCAAGGCGTTCCATCCGGCGCCCATCCCGTTCCCGCTGCTGCACATCGACACGGGGCACAACTTCGCCGAGACCATCAGCTTCCGCGACGACTACGCGAGGCTGCTGGGGTGCGAGCTCAAGGTGGCCTATGTGCAGGACTCCATCGACCAGGGGCGGGTGAAGGAGGAAACGGGCCCCACGGCCAGCCGCAACGCGCTGCAGACCGTGACGCTGCTCGACGCCCTCAAGGACCTCAAGGCCGATGCCGCCATCGGTGGCGCGCGCCGCGACGAGGAGAAGGCGCGCGCCAAGGAGCGGGTGTTCTCGCATCGCGACCGCTTCGGCCAGTGGGACCCCAAGAACCAGCGCCCCGAGCTCTGGAGCCTCTACAACGGTCGCAAGCACCTCGGGGAACACTTCCGGGTGTTCCCGATCTCCAACTGGACGGAGATGGACATCTGGCAGTACATCGCGATGGAGCAGATCCCCATGCCGTCGCTCTACTTCGCGCATGAGCGCGAGGTGTTCCTGCGCGACGGCATTCACCTCGCCAGGACCGACTTCATCACCCTGCAGGCTGGCGAGATGCTGGAGCAGCGGGTGGTGCGCTTCCGCACCATCGGTGATGCCACCTGCACCGGCGCCGTGGTCTCCACAGCGTCCACGATCGAGGAGATCATCCTCGAGACCGCGGCCGCCCGCGTAACCGAACGCGGCGGGCGCAGCGACGACAAGCGCTCCGAGGCGGCCATGGAAGATCGCAAGAAGGCGGGGTACTTCTGATGTCCGCGACGAATTCGGGGCACGACCATTACGCGGGCATGGACCTGCTGCGCATCGCCACCGCCGGCAGCGTGGACGATGGCAAGAGCACGCTCATCGGGCGGCTGCTGTACGACACCAAGTCCATCTTCGAGGACCAGATGGAGCAGATCGAGGGGGCCAGCCGCCGCCTCGGCGAGGAGGGGGTAAACCTCGCGCTGCTCACCGACGGGCTGCGCGCCGAGCGCGAGCAGAAGATCACGATCGACGTGGCGTACCGATACTTCGCCACCCCGCGCCGCAAGTTCATCCTGGCCGACACGCCGGGGCATGTGCAGTACACCCGCAACATGGTTACCGGCGCCTCCACCGCCGATGTGGCCATTGTGCTGGTGGACGCCCGCAAGGGTGTGCTTACACAGTCGCGGCGGCATTCCTTCATCGCCTCGCTGCTGGGCATCCCGCACATGGTGGTGGCGGTGAACAAGATGGACCTGGTGGACTGGTCGGAGGACGTGTTCCGCGCCATCGTGGCCGACTACACCGCCTTTGCCGCCAAGCTCACGGTGGGCGACATCACCTTCGTGCCCATGTCGGCGCTCGAAGGGGACAACGTGGTCACCGCCTCCACGCGCATGCCGTGGTACCAGGGCGGACCGCTGCTGCACCTGCTGGAGAGCATCACGCCGGGGCGGCGCCGCAACACCATCGACTTCCGCTTCCCGGTGCAGTATGTGGTGCGCCCCAACCAGCAGTTCCGTGGCTATGCCGGCACGGTCGCCTCCGGGTCGGTCAAGGTGGGCGACGAGGTGCTGTCGCTGCCGTCGGGGGTGGGCTCTCGCGTGAAGAGCATCGAGACCTTCGACGGCACCCGTGACGAAGCGCAGGCGGGCGACGCGGTCGTGCTCACGCTGGAGACCGAGATCGATGTGTCGCGCGGCGACATGCTGGTGCGGCGCAAGAACGTGCCCACGGTCACCGACCGGTTCGACGCGTACCTGTGCTGGATGAACGAGGAGGCGATGCAGGTGGGGCGGTCGTACGCCCTGCTGCATACGTCGCGCGAGGTGCAGGCCTTCGTGGAGCGGCTCGAGTACCGGGTGGACATCGAGACACTGCACCGCGAGCCCGCCGACGGGCTGGGGCTCAACGAAATCGGCCGGGTGGAGCTCATCACCGCCAAGCCGCTCTGCTTCGACAGCTACCGGGTGAACAGCGCCACCGGCAGCTTCGTGCTCATCGACCCCGCCACGAATGTGACGGTGGGCGCGGGGATGATCCGCGGCGAAACGAACCCGCTGGAGAAGGACGACAAGCCCAAGCGGTCACCCAACGTGACGTGGGAAGGGTGGAACATCCCGCGCGCCGAGCGTGAGCAGCGGCAGGGGCACGAGGCGGCGGTGATCTGGCTCACCGGCCTTTCGGGAACAGGCAAGAGCACGATTGCCCGTGAGGTGGAGCGGCGGCTGTTCGCGGCCGGGTATCGCACCATGCTGCTGGACGGCGATCAGCTGCGGCACGGGCTTAATGGCGACCTGGGCTTCAGCCCCGCCGACCGGGCCGAAAACGTGCGGCGCGCCGGCGAAGTGGCCAAGCTGTTCTTCGAGGCCGGGCACGTGGTGCTGTGCAGCTTCGTGAGCCCGTTCCGCCGCGACCGGGAGGCGGTGAAGGCGCGCTTCCCCGAGGGGCGGTTCCACGAGGTGCATGTGACGGCCCCGCTGGAGACGCTGCGGGCCCGCGATACCAAGGGGCTCTACTCGCGCGAAGCGAAGCAGGGCGACGTGGGGCTGACCGGGGTGGCGGCGCCGTACGAGGAGCCGGCGGGCGCTGCACTGCGGCTGGACACCTCGGTGGTGTCCGTTGAGGAAGCGGTGCGGGTGGTGATGGGGTTGGTGCCGGAGCGGAAGCTGGCGTAGATGGCTTCGATCCTGATCATCACGCCGACGGTACCCTATCCTGTACGCGCGAACGGTCTGACCATTCGCGCCAATCCACTCGTGCAGTACCTTGCACAGCGACATGACGTGCATGTCCTCGCCGTCGATGATCATCGGGCAGACGCGGCGAGGTATCTGGACGAGGTGAGGAAGCTTTGTGCGAGCGCGGAAATGCTCGCACCGCTTTCGACTTCTTTTGCCATCCGATCGAGACTGCTGCACGCGCTGACGATACGGCCAGTTCCGCCGCGCCGTTTGCTGAACGCCGTGACACCGTCGACCCTCCGTACCGCCAGCACCATCGTGTCACGCCGTGCGTGTGATGTCGCTCTTGGCCACGGTGGCATGACGTCGCAGGCGTTGGTGGCACTTGGTCGTCGTTTTCCGACGCTGCACAGGGTGATGGACTGGGTGGACTCTCCCTCGCTCCTGACCAAGCGGGAGGTTGATCAAGAAGAGGGCGACCAGCAGGGTCGGATCGACTCGACCGTCAGATGGGAGCGGCTGGTGAACGCGCAGGTCGCCCACAGTGTCTACATCTCCGAGGCCGATGCAGACTTCGGGAATCACGACGCGCGGCACAACATCTCCGTCATTCCGAATGGTTTGGTGGATGACTTCGCCGAGAGTGTGAACACCGAATGGACGGCGCCCTTCTCGCAGCTCCCTCGCATCACACTTGGCTTCCTTGGCAACATGGGCTATCAGCCCAATCACGCGGCTGCTGTCCGGCTCTGTCGGGACATTCTCCCTGCGGTACAGGCCCGGATGCCTGACTTCCGGGTCCGAGCAAAAGTGATCGGACGAGTACCGCAGCGAGAGTTGATCGACCTGGCAGGGCACGACGTCGAGATAACCGGAGCCGTCGACTCCATCTGGCCGGCGATGGAAGATGTCGATGTCTTCGTGTTTCCGATGACGGTCGGCGCGGGAATGCAGAACAAGGTCATCGAGGCACTACGGGCGTCCCGCCCGGTGGTTGTATCGCCGGTGTGCGCGGGTGGCATTCCGAGGGTAGACGAGTCTGGTGTGCTCGTGGCCGAGAGCGCCGAGGAGATTGCCCTGCAGCTCCAATCGATGTTATCGGAACCCGACAGCCTTCGCCAAATCGTCGACAAAGGTCTGACCTTCGCACGCCATCTCGAATGGGGACCGTTTCTCGAGCGATACGAGGAAGTGCTCACCTCGAAATGACGATAACCGTCCGCCTATCTTGATCCGCTGCGCCTACCGGTGTGGTGCAGTACCCCACCTGAAATTGGCGTGGCTCAGCCGGACATCGCCAGCTTCCGGAATTGCTCGCTCTGCTCCAACAGCTCGTCGTACGTGCCCTGCGCCACCAGCTGTCCGCGCTCGAGCATGTAGATGCAGTCGCAGTGCCGCACGGTGCTAAGGCGGTGGGCAATCATCACTACCGTCTTCTTGCGTCCGAGGTCGCGCACCGCCTCCATCACCGACTGCTCCGTGAGGTTGTCGAGGGCGCTGGTGGCCTCGTCGAGCACCAGGATGTCGGGGTCGCGGTACAGCGCGCGGGCGATGCCGATGCGCTGACGCTGGCCTCCTGACAGGCGCACCCCGCGCTCACCGACCGGAGTGTCGTACCCCTGGGGCAGGTCGGAGACGATGAAGTCGTGCAGGTTCGCCACCCGCGCCGCCCGTTCCACCGCCGCCTGATCGATGCGCCCCTTGGGCAAGCCGAAGGCGATGTTGGCGGCAACGGTCTCGTCCGACAGGAAGATCTGCTGCGGCACGTATCCCAGCGACCGCTGCCACTGCGGGATGCGGTCGTCACCAATGGGTACGCCATCGAGGACGAGCCCGCCGCTGCGAGGGCGGAGCAGCCCAAGGATGACATCGACCATGGTGGTCTTGCCGGAGCCGGTGGACCCGATGATGCCGATGGAGTGGAACGCGGGGATGGTCAGCGACACACCGGCCAGCGCGGGGCGGTCGGTACCCGGATAGTGGTACACGATGTTGTCGAGTACCAGCGACTCCTGCAGGGTTAACCGCGGAGCAGGAGTGCCGGCGGGCAGCACAGGGATGGCAGGCAGCGCCGTGGCCTGAAGAGCCAGCAGGTCGCGCACCAGCGCCTCGATCACGGCATCGGCGGCCCGCACCTTGGTGGACTCCTCCGACACCCTCTGCACCGCCGGCATGAGGCGATAGCCGGCCAGCGCATACAGGCTCACGATAGGGAGCGCCTGCTGCAGCGTGCCCTGACCGCGCATGAGATAGAGCAGCACCAGCAGCATGCCACCGAACAGGATGGCCTGCATGACCAGCGAGGGGATAGCCTCCACCATACCCGCAGCGATCTGATGCCGGGCGCGCTCGTTGGACGGTACGAGAAAGCGGTTGAGCACGAGCCGCTCGAGGCCGCTGATCTTAACCTCCTTGATGCCCCCGAACGCCTCCTGCACGATATGAAACCGGGCCCGATTCTGCTGGTAGCGGGCGGCGCTGATGATGGCCAGCCGCTTCCGGAACACGAGGGCCGTGGTGGCGAAGCCGCCACCCAGCACGATCGCGACACTCGCCGCCAGGAGCGGATCGACGGCGACCAGCAGCACCAGCAGCAGCAGGGCGATCAGTGATTGTGCAATGACCGTCATGGCCGGGATGAGCGCCCCCGTGACCACGGTATCCACCTCGGAGAGAATGGAGGTGGCGAGGTCGGCGCTGTGCCGGTTGAGGAACCACTCGTAGGGCTGGCGCAGATATACGTCGATGAGGCGGCTGCTCCACGACACGCTGCGGTCGAACGAAAAGCGGAACTGCGCCCAGCTTCCGAGACCGCGCAGAATGAGCGACCCCACGAGCATGACAAAGAACCCAACGCCGAGGGCGAACAGGAAGTCCTGTCCGGAGGCCAGCCCCGACGCGCGGAAGGCCGCCGCCAGATACCGGTTGCTGTCCACCACCGAGGGATCGGACAGCACGGCGATGAAGGGCATGACCGACGCCACGCCCGCCACCTCGCTGGCCGCCGTGGCCAGCATCAGCAGCAGCAGCAGTGCCGCCCGCTGGCGATCACGATGGTCGAGCAGCCGGAACAGCTTCTGGTAGGCGGCGAGCATTACCCGTGGCGAAATGGCCAGAAAAGACGCAGCACAAGGCAAAGACGATGAGCGGCTGACGGCGGCAACGGACTGGTACCTGCCAAGTGGTCAATTCGCGAGTAGCTTGCCAGAGTCAGGTACCCGGTTCGTAGAAACGGATGGAACGCTGCTCCCCGTGACGTGGAGCGCCGATTCAGTGAAGTCTAACCATCCTCTTGCCGATACACGACCAAATGGTACAGGAGCCCATAATCCGCCAGCTGCGACAGGCCCATGTCTTGGTCCTGGCCGCGCAATTCCCGGTCCTGAATCAACCATGGATGGACACATACCTGCAGCAATTGGACGCAGCCGACCTTCCCTTCGCTGTATTCAGCAAGCAGGTCGCGCGGTGGAAGTACAACGAGAAGGTGGATAAGCTGGGATTCCTGCAGGTCCGTGTTGTGCTCGAAGACCGGGCTGGCGTTCTTGCATTGGCTTGTTGGGCCACGTTGGCTCGACGCCCCCTGGTGGCTTTGCGAAGCGTTGCTGCCGCCTGGCAGCGCTACCGGTCGGAACCGAGCGTCCGATCTCGAGTTGGGGCCGTGCTTCGCGGCACCTCCGTGGCCAGCGCCGCAGCCAAACTGCCGGCGCTGCGGGTCATTCACTCCCACTCGCTCCAAATGGGCTACGAAGCGATCGCAGTCTCCGACATTCGGTCGCTTCCCATCGTGCTGACCTTTCACGGACTCGAGCCATCGGGGGTACGGCAGGTACCGGAGAACCGGCGTCTCGCCCTCTTCGCGCAGGCTGCATGCGTGCTGGTCAATACTGATTTCGCTCGGCATCACGCCATGCAGCTGGGTTGTCCGGCGCACAAGCTGAAGGTGTTGCCACAAGGGCTCCCCCTCGAGGACTTTCCGTTCCATTCGCGTCAGATGCCGGGCGCGAACGAACCCCTCGAACTGCTCTCAGTAGGCCGATTCCACCGCGATAAGGGACAGCGCTACTCGCTCATCGCGCTTGCTCGACTGCGTAGGGAAGGATTCGATGCCAGGTGGCATTTCGCCGGCGTGGGACCGGACCATCGAAAGCTCGAAGCCTTGGCAACTCGCCTTGGTGTACGGCCGTTTGTCAGTTTCCATGAGGCTATCTCGGCTGAAGCACTGAAGGACCTGTACCGCCGGTGCCATCTTTTTGTTCTTGCGAGCATCGGCAGCAAGGCAGGAGCCGAGCACATGGAAACCCAGGGCGTCGTGCTCCAGGAAGCCCAGGCCAGCGGCTGCATTCCCATCGCCACCCGCACCGGCGGTATTCCCGAGTGCATCACCGATGGCCACGACGGCCTGCTCGTGGAGGAGCGATCGCACCGGGCCATCGCCAATGCCATCCGATTCCTGCTCCAACACCCGGAACGGTGGCCGGAGTGGCAGCAGAACGGCAGGCGCACGGTGGAGGAACGCTTTTCGGCCGATGTGATCGGCCGCCGGATGGCGGCCCTTTTGCAGGAAGTGGCCGGTCCGCTCGTTCAGGAGCGGGGCGGAACGCGCGACACGATCCCGTCGAAGTCGTAACCGAAGATCGCGATGTCGCGGGCGTAGACGCGGGCCACGATCGCCCGGGTCTGTTCGTCGTAATACCCGCGGTAGTCCGCCTCCGTGCTGCGATTGGTGTGCGCCAGATCGGCATCGACGCCAATGCGGCCGCAGATGGTGCGGAAGTCGTCGGCGATGGTTTCGAAGTACCCCACGTGCTTCACCAGTACCCGCCCCCGGCGGTCGCACACGAACTCGTGCTGCGGAATGAAGTGCATGAACGCCTGGATCTCCGGTCGCTCCAGCCCTTGGCGCACGAAGTCGGCAAAATCCCGGTAGGGCGCGAGATGTTCGGCAGCCCACGCCTTGTCCTTGTGGTCCCAGCCGCCGCGCGACAGATACGTGTAGGCAGAGTACAGCCGGTCCCACGGATTCCGCACGAAGGAGAAGGTGAGATACGCCTCGAAGGTGGAACGGCCGAAGATGGCGAGGTAGTCGGCAGCCATGTAGTGGTAGGGCAGCTCGCCGAAGATGCTCAGCGCAATCGAGGTGCCTGCCGCCTTGGGCGTATGCACGAAGATGGCCCGCAGTTGGTCGCACCGGCGCAGCGAGAAGGTGCCCTTGGGCGACTCGAATACGGCGGTGCGCAGCGCCCGGTATTCGTTGGCGCGCAGCAGCCGGTGGATGGTCTTGCGCTGTGTGGGGGACACCACCCGCGCGTAGACGGTGCGCACCAGGTCGGCGAGGGCGCTCATGCGGCACCATCCGCAGCAGGGGGCACGTACCCATGCTCACCGATGATCAGCGCTTCCCGCCGCGCGATCAGATCGATCGATGCCGCGTCGTAGTAGTACGACGCCGCGCGGCGCCTCGAGGTGTTGGTCCTGGTGTGCCGCCGGGCGCGCACGGCCGCGCACTGCTCCTGGGTGAGTGCGTACCCGGCGCGATTCAACGCGTCGATCAGGTCCTCTTCGAGGTGCTCCGTACGGATGATCCCCCGCACCAGTCGATGCGTCGCCCATGCCGTGCGGGCGCCGGCTTCCGTGGCCAGTGTGGTGTCGGTGTAGAGGCGCGCGTCGAGCGTGGTGAACAGCTTGAGGTAGCGGAAGGTCAGGATGCCGGCCCACCGCGACACGGGGCTGAATCCGAATCCTTCCGCCACATCATAGCGCCGTGGTATGTCCATCATCATCTGCAGCCACTCGCGAAACGCCCCGGCATCGTTGACATCGCGGTACAACCGCCGCCACGCCGCCGCCGGGCGCTGCAGGTCGGCCACGGCCTGCCGCAGCACGGCATACCCTGACGCCCCAATCTCGATGCTCAGGTCCCGCCGGAGGTAACCGAGATCGAGGCCGCGGGTGACTGTCTGAAACACGGCGCCCTTGCCGTCGCAGCCGTACCCCCAGAGCGACACGTACCAGTCCCACGGATTGCGCACGGAGCCGATCACGAACCGGTGACGCAGGGCTGGCGGGACGCGGTTGTGCTTGCCCACCTGCTCCCCCGGGGCCAGACTGGCCAGACAGGTGCTGATGTGGGTGCCACCGGTCTTGTGCAGTTCGACGAAGACAAGGCGGTCAGCGACGTACATGACGGGTCAGCGGGAAGAGGGGGTCGGCCACGCGGGGCCGACCGTATGGTCTACGGCATCGAGCAACTGCGCATGCGTCCGCGCCAGATGGTAGCGGTGGCGCACCTGGTCGGCCGCCGCAGTCCCGACCCGGGCGGCCAGCGCCGGGTCGTCGAGCAGCCGCGCGATGGCCCCCGCCGCCGCCACCGCGTCACCGGTGCGGAACAGCAGCCCCGTCACCTCGTGCTCGGTCGCCCCGGCCACCGACTCGTCGTCGGACACCACCAGCGGCAATCCAGCCTGCATGCACTCCAGAATGGACAGCGAATAGCCCACCTCTGCAGACGAGGCGTGAATGGCGAGGTCACATCCGCGCAGAATGGGCATCACCGCCTGCTGCCGGCCGGCGAAGGTCACGGAACCGGTGATCTGCAAGGCGGCGGCGCGCGCCTGGAAGTCTCCCAGGTGGGGGCCGTCGCCACAGAACAGAAAATGCACGTCGCGCCGCCCCTGCTGGTGCACCAGGTGGGCCATGGCCTCCAGCACAACCGTGATGCCCTTCACATGATGCGCCCGGCCCACGGCCACCAGCACCCGGCGCTCCGCCGGAATGCCGAATGCCCCGTGCACATCGAGCTGCTCGGTGGAGGTCGCCTCGGGAATGCCGTTTTCGGCCGTGAAACAGCGCGCGGGGGGAAAGCCCACTACCTCGCGATGCCGGCGTGTCACGAACGGTGTCACGCCGATGAGCGCATCGGCAGGGAACAGCGGCAAGCGGTGCAACGCCTGCTTGATGGCAAACACCGGCGCCCCGGGAGCGGTGCGGCGTCCGGGGGTATGGTCGTGCACCACGATGCGACGCACCCCCGCCAGCCGATACAGCGCATACCGCCCGTGCAGCGACGGAGCATCGGTAAAGTACATCACCCGCACCCGCCGCTCGCGAATGAGCTGCAGCTGCGCGCGCACCGCGCCCGCGGAGCGGTCGGTGAAGTCGCAGGTGACCAGCGTGATGGGGGCCGCGGCGATCGCTGCCGGTACCCTGGAGATGCGTGGATAGGCCAGCACCACGTCCATCTCGTTCGCATAACGATTGGCCAGCGCCACCCAGAAGCTCTCCATCAGCCACCAGGCGTAACCCACGTCGGAGTCGTAGTTCGCGACCAGCAGGAGCGTGTCGCGGACGGTGCGGTCCGTGCTCACGTCAGGCACCGGCAAACCACCCACGCACCCGCACGCGAAACCCCCGCACCGATAGCCCGGCGGGCACATTCCACCGCGGCACGGCCAGCGGAACTACGGCTTGACCGGCACGCCACCATCCCCCGGTCACCTCAAGGCCGTGTGTCAGACCGGCCGGAGGCACCGCCGCGCCGCGGTCCCTGGGCGCGATGCCATACGGATACGCCACCACCGGCGCCGCGGCGGGAAACCGGGCGCGCAGCCACTCGCCGGCTTCCGTCAGCTCCGCCGCCGCCTCGGCCGTGGAGCGGGCGCCAAGATTGGCATGGTGCAGGGTGTGGTTGCCCACCGTCACGCCGCGCTGGCCGCAGGCCGCCAGCAGCTCCGGCTCGGTGGCGATACGCAGGGTGTCCGTGGTGGCATCGCCCAGCGCCGGGGCGCCGAGTCCGCGCTGCTCCCAGAGGAAGCGGTGGCGATCGCTGTCAGCCCACTGGCCCCGCTGCGCCATGCTGTCCCAGATGGGCACCTGCCCCAGCAACGCCGGGGCCACGAACACCGTGCACGGCATGTTGCGCGACACGCAGGCCGCCACGCCCAGCGCCAGCGCCGATGCGTAGGCGTCGTCGAAGGTGATGGCGGCCAGGCGCGCGCGTGAATGGCCCGCGCGCAGCAGCTCATCCAGCGCCACCACGTCGGTCTCCTCACGCAGGCACTGCAGCTGCGCCTCGAAGCGATCGACGGGCAGGTGCAGCGAGCGGTCGCCACACCCCGGTGACCCGGCCGGCACCACATTGTGATAGGCCAGAATGAGCCGATCGCCCGGCAACGTACGGCGTAGCGCGACCGACAGCGTCCGCTCCACTCCGTCACGCACGACATCACGCAGCGTCATCGCACCGATGGATGCGGTGCCGGGGTGCTCACCATGGGGGCCCCGTTCACGCGCCGACCGCTCACGGAATCCCCCCAATCACCCGCGCCCCCAGCGGCGTGGTGAGCCCCAGCGGCAGCTTCTGCCACACCTTCACCGCCATGCCGTACGCCCCCTGGTCGGGGTTGGGCGGGGCGTTCTCGCCGCCACGCCCCCCCGCCTGGTACCACGTGAGCGGTTCGTCGCGTGAGCCCCACTGCTTCTTGAACTTGTGCGTCCCCGAGCCTTCGGTGCAGCGCCCGAAGTTGAACGCCGAAAAGCCGCGCTCACACGCCCGCCGAATGAACGCGCCGTAGAGCGTCATGTTGGGCGAGATCTTCTGGTAGCGGCGCAGCGCCGAAGCCCACGAAATCTCCACTTCGCTGCCGTTCTCAATGCCGAAGCCGGCCGCCACCGGCTCCTCGCCCAGATACGCCACCCCAATCCACGCCCGCTCTCCCAGCGCATCGGCCAGCCGCTCGAAAAACGGCAGCCCGTGCGCCGGCGAGCCCAGGTCGCGCATGTGCTCGGCGAACACCCGGTGATACGCCGCCGCCTGATCACGCCCGAAGCGCACCACTACCCCTGCCCTGTCACCGCGCCGCACCTGACTGCGCAGCTTGCTGTCGAAGCGCTTGAAGGTGGCGTCGTAGTCGCCGGGTACGAGGTC
>JBEILM010000115.1:0-12389 GCA_040379205.1 Gemmatimonas sp. | reverse complement strand
TGGCGCAGGATCGCACCCGCTTCGCCGGATGGCTCGGTCTCGGCGACTGCCTGCGTCTCGACTTGCAGGTCGAAGGGCCCGAGGCACGCCGCTACTTCCGCAGCAGCCATTGGGAGGCCGCACAGGCGTATCTGATGGCGGGCGCGTCACGTCGAGACGCCTGCCTTGCTCGGCGCCGTGTTTCCGCGAATGCGTCGGGCCATGTATTCAGGGGGATCGGAAGCGCGACAGGGGTTCGGGGCTGACGCTCGACGCCAGTTCTTCGCGCAGCCCTCGTTCGCCGGCGACACCTTGGCCTTCTTTCCCATCGCGGCCGAGAGCTTCGGTGATCCCTCGACGGTGCCGGCGACGTGGCCGCAAGCCGTGCGACGTGGACGTCAGCTCGGGGTGGATCTCACGTCACAGTGGGTGCGCCGCTTTCCGGCGTCGTCGCCAGGGTGGCTCGAGCATGCATTGTCACTGGAACTCGCCGGGCAGATCGACACGGGCGACGGGCGACCGACTCAGTCGGCATCCGCGGCGCTCGAACGCGTGGATTCGTCGGGCCTGTCCTCCGCCATGCAGGCCCGCCTTGCTGTCGCGCGGACGCGCCTTGCCCTCCGACAGGGCGACACGGGCCGCGCGTTCGGGTACGCTCGCCGTACCTTGCGTGTCGCGCTCGGCCGTGATCGGGAAACCGCAGCGATTCTCCTCCCCTTGGCGGCGCTGGTGGGCGACAGCGCCCAACTGCGCGCGCTCTTTCGACCAGACAGCGTACGTCGGGCGACGTTGCCTGCCGTGGTGGCGGATACGCTGGATGCGGTCGAACGTGCATCGCTTCTTGGTCAGTGCGGCGTGCTCAAGCAGCTGTATCCGAGTCTCGAGGCACTGATCTCGTCAAGCGTTGCCGAGACTGAACGAAGCACCATCCGGCGCACGTGGCTTCCATCGGTCTACCGCGCCGCGGTTCCTTGCCTCGGCGCCGCAATATTCCGTGACTTGCCAGCCATGGGTCCGACGGACGACGCAATCCATGCCCTCGCCCGCAACGACTGGCGCCGCGTACGCACCATCCTCACGTCTTCGAGACAGCGACTACGAGGCGCCACCAGCGCCAGTGTCACGTGGGATCGACAGACGGTCGAGGCGTGGATGCTCGCCGAAGCGGGTGACAGCACGCAGGCTGTGGAGCGACTGACGTCGGCGGTGGCGAACCTTGCCAGTATGAGCCTGTCGACGCTCGAGTACCCGGACCAGGCGGCCGGGTTGCGCAATGGCTTCCGACTGCTGCAGGATTTCCAACGACGTGGAGAATCCATTCGATGACGAGCGTGGCACTGGCCGAATGGAGATCGACAACCGTTGCCTCCGTCAGCCGCCACCGGAGCTGTTCCATTCCAAGCGGGTTCCGTGCTTTCCTTCCCTCAATCCGAGCAGCCCATGTTCCGTATTCGTCGCCTCGGTTCGGTGCCAATCGAGGTCGTCGTGGGGATCGCGATCGCTGCCCTCGGCGGCCTTGGCGGTTGGTATCAGATTCGATCGTTTAAACACGCCGGCAAGGGACCGCCGGATGCCTGCTCCGTAGGTGAGGTAACCGGTCCCGGAGCCCCCTGCGAGGGCCTTCCTCCTGGTCCATTTGCCGATACACCGGAATTGCGCGAATGGCTTGCCAAAGTACGTTGGACAGACAGCGTCCCGCATCTGCGGCGGGTCAAGGGAGGAGAAGGCCGGAGGAAGGAAATGTGGGTGAGTACGATACGGGATGCCCACAAGGTGCCGTTGACTCAACTCCGAAGTGGCACGCTGGTTGCCGCTCGCATTTCCGGGGATCCTGAACAGGACGAAGATGTGGAGTACGGCATTGGGGGTGAGAACACGAAGAACAAGGACCTCGGGAAGGACTTTTACGTGGTGCTCCAGGCATTCGAACCGCCTGGCAGACTCTCGAAAGTCAAGGCCGTTCGCCAGGTCACAATCGCGAAGTGGCGATTGTATGGCATGAAGAAAGACAAGAGTCAGCTGATCGTCGTTGACTCGGGATCGCTCAAGTTCTGTCGGCACACCCACTACGCGTCGAGCATGACTCGAAGTGCTCGAGCCGACTTTCTCAGATGCGAGGATGTCGGCAGCGAGTTGAAGGCCACGCACGATCTCCTGCATGACCCTCGGCTACAGGAGCCGACCCACAAGGCGCTTCGGGAGGCGCTGGTATCCGCGTCGCTTGGCGAGATCCTTCGTGCGGTCAAGCCGGGCGTGGCGATGCCGGCGACCGTCACCGCTGAAGTGCGGGCTCGGCGTTTGTCCCTTGACACACTGCTCGGCAAGACGCGCGCCTCGCAACTGTACCGCGATCAGGATGAGGCGAGCGCGTTCGCCCCTGCCTGGATCACCTGCGGCATCGGATGCTGTTCCATCGACTCTTGACTCATCGCATGTCGTTCTTTGTCCTGCATACGTAGCAGCGAGGGCAACGACCCACCTCCATCACCCGCGCCCCGTCTTCCGCACATACCGCACCCCCGCCAATCCCTCGAAATCCGCGTCCATTGTCCAGACGGTGGCGCGGAACTGGCGGGCCGTCGCATAAATGATCGAATCCGCCAGCGGCAGGCGATGGGCCACGCCAAGCTGGGCCGCGCTCAGGGCAAGGCCACTGTCGAGGGGGACCACCTGTCCCTGATGCAGCAGCGCGGCGACCTGCAACGCGTCGTCCTCACCACGCTGCTGCATCACCCGACGCGTGACCTCGACCAGCACGATGCTGGGGACCAGCAGCGTGGCCGTCTGCTCGATCACGCGGGCGAACTCCCCCGCCTGTGGTCCGCCGGCGAAGTACTCGAGCCACGCCGACGAATCGACAACATTCACACCCGGTCCCCGTCGCGGGGGACTTCGGTGTCGATGCCCTTCAGGAATCCCCGCGCCAGCTTCATCGGCCGTACGGGGATGAACTCGACACGATTCTGGTAGCGCAGCGCCTGCACCTGCTGGCCCGGCTGCAGACCGAGCGCCTCGCGAATCTCGCGCGGAATCACGACCTGAAACTTCGGGGACACGGTCACCACGGACATGCGAACCTCATCGATAAGCGTATTGTTGTACGATACGCCTATCGATAAGCCATCGCAATCCACGCTGCCGACCATCAGGCCGGCTGTCGACACCGCGGGCATCCTGCGCGACGCGGACTACGCGCAGCCTACCGCCCCGCCGCCACACACTCCAGCTCCACCCGCGCCCCGAACAGCAGCGTCGCCTGCACCGCCGCCCGCGCCGGGTACTTCCCGTTCGGGAAATAGCTCCGGTACACCTCGTTCATCGCCGGCCACTCCTTGAGGTCGGCAATGAACGCCGTGCACTTCACGATCCGGTCCATGCCCAGCCCGGCAGCGGCAAGGGTGCCCTTGATGTTCTCGAGCACCTGCCGCGTCTCGGCCTGAATGCCACCGGGCACCAGCGTGCCGTCGGGCGTCGTGCCCAATGTGCCCGACACGAACACCAGGTCCCCCACCCGCACGGCCGGCGAGAAGGGATTGACCGGGGGGCCATCGGGCTGGATGAACTGCACCTCGCGAGGCGCGCGCACCGAGGCGCAGGCGCTCGTGAGCAGCAGCAACGCGGCCGCTACGGACGCGACCAATCGGGAGCGTAAGGTGGTTGGCATGGTCCGAACCTGCCGCTCCGACGTCGCCCGTCAAGGCGGCAGACTCGCGACGCCCCCACCCAACCCGCATCCGCCCCTCGCGCCCCCCCGTTCCCATCGACAGTTTTCTGAAAACGTCGGCGCGCTCGTCCCACCCCACGCCGGCCGACCCATCGATCGGCCCCTCTCCGACCCGGGGCCGCGACCAGGAGGAGTAGTGCAGCCTGCGCAATCCACGGAGTACGACGCCATTGTCGTCGGCTCCGGCATCTCCGGCGGCTGGGCCGCAAAGGAGCTGACCGAAAAGGGGCTCAAGGTCCTGCTGCTCGAACGCGGCCGCAACGTCGAGCACATCAAGGGCTACACCAACGCCACCAAGGGGCCCTGGGAGTACCCGCACCGTGGGCGGCGTACGCAGCAGATGATCGCCGACTATCCGGTGCTCAAGCGCGACTACCCGCTCAACGAGACCAACCTCGACTACTGGGCCAACGACAAGGACTCGCCCTACACCGAGGTCAAGCGGTTCGACTGGTACCGTGGCTACCAGGTGGGCGGCCGCTCCCTCATGTGGGGGCGCCAGAGCTACCGCTGGAGCGACTACGACTTCGAGGCCAACGCCAAGGAAGGCATCGCCGTCGACTGGCCCATCCGCTACAAGGACATCGCGCCCTGGTACTCCTACGTGGAGAAGCACGCCGGCATCCAGGGCACACGCGAGAACCTGCCCCAGCTCCCCGACAGCGAGTTCCTGCCCGGCTTCGCGCTCAACTGCGGCGAGCAGCATGTCGCCGAGCAGATCAAGAAGAACTACGGCGGCAAGCGGCACCTCATCATCGGCCGCAGCGCCAACATCACGCAGCCGCTCCCCGGCCGCGGTCAGTGCCAGACCCGCAACGCCTGCTGGCTCGGCTGCCCGCTCGGCGGCTACTTCAGCACGCAGTCGTCCACCCTGCCGCCGGCCATGGCCACCGGCAACCTCACGCTCAAGCCCAACTCCATCGTGCACGAACTGGTGTACGACAAGGACAGCAAGAAGGTCTCGGGTGTGCGCGTGGTGGATGCGGTCACCAACGAGGCCACCGAGTACAAGGCGAAGATCTTCTTCCTCTGCGCCTCCACGCTCAACAGCACGTGGCTGCTCATGCGCTCGGCGCGCGACATCTGGCCGGGCGGGCTCGGCAGCAGCAGCGGGGAACTGGGGCACAACCTCATGGACCACCACTTCCGCCTCGGCGCCAGTGGCCGCCTCGAGGGCTTCGACGACCAGTACTACTACGGCCGTCGCCCCACGGGTTTCTACATCCCGCGCTGGCAGAACCTGTTCGGTGACAAGCGCCCGTACCTGCGCGGCTTCGGCTACCAGGGCGGCGCCAGCCGTTCCGACTGGGGCCGCGCCGTGGCCGAACTTGGCGTGGGCAGCGCCTTCAAGGACGAGATGGCGCAGCCGGGCGACTGGAGCATCGGCGCCACGGCGTTCGGGGAAATGCTCCCGGCCCACTCGAACAAGATCACCATCGACGAGACCGTGAAGGACAAGTGGGGACTCCCCGTCCTCAAGTTCGATTGCGAGATCGGCGAGAACGAGCAGATGATGCGCAAGGACATGACCGCCGAGATGGCCGAGATGCTGGAGAGCAGCGGCGTGAAGGACGTGCGCACCTATGACGGGGGCTACGCGCCCGGCATGGGCATTCACGAGATGGGCACGGCACGCATGGGCCGCGACCCCAAGACCTCGGTGCTCAACGGCAACAACCAGGTGTGGGACGCCCTTAACGTGTTCGTCACCGACGGGTCGGGCATGACGTCGGCGGCGGCGGTGAACCCGTCGCTCACCTACATGGCGCTGACGGCGCGCGCGGCGGACTTCGCCGTGAATGCGCTCAAGCGTCGCGACCTGTAAGGAGCCGCCACCGATGACCGATTTCGAGAAGCTCGCAGGCATCACCACCGGCGCAGCCGCCGGCATCGCCCGTCGCGAAGCCATCCGGCGCGTGAGCCTGCTGCTGGGCGGCGTGGCGTTCGTGGGGGGCAGTTCGCTGCTCACCGCCTGCGCCGGCGACCGCACCCCCGCCGCGGAAGGTGCCGCTGCCGGAAGCGGACCAGCGACGATCGGCACCTTCACCGTCGAGGATCAGGCGTTCCTCGACGAAGTGGCCGATACCATGCTCCCCACCACCGAGAAGTCACCCGGCGCCAAGGCGGCGGCCACCGGCCCCTTCATGGCGCTCATGGTGACCGACTGCTACACCCCCGAAGACCAGGCCATCTTCCGCACGGGCATGGGCTCGATCGACGAGGCGTGCAAGGCGGCCCACCAGGCAGGCTTCATGCAGGCCACGCCGGCGCAACGGCTGGCGGTGATCGAGGCGCTCGACAAGGAGCAGTACGACTTCCAGAAGAGCAAGAAGCCCGACCAGCCGACGCACTACTTCCGCATGATGAAGGAGCTCGCCCTGCTCGGCTTCTTCACGTCGGAGATCGGCTACACCAAGGCCATGCGCTACAAGGAGACGCCGGGCGAATTCCAGCCCTGCATTCCGTACACGAAGGGCGAAACGACCTGGGCCTCGCACGCCTGAGTCGCCTCAGCGGTATTCAGCGGCGCGCCCGGTAACGCGCGTCCGACGTCCCCGGCGGCCGGCAACGTCAGTTGTCGGCCGTCGGGCGTGATGGGTCGCCCTGCTCCATGCGCTCGAGCACGGTGGTGACGAGCGCCCGCACGATCTCCGGGCGGTTGGGTCGCACATGCTGGCCCGGCAGCCAGAGCAGTGTGCGCGGTTCGCCAGCAGCAGCATAGAGCGCTTCGACCGCCGGGCGCGGGAGCTTTTCGTCGGCCTCGGCATTGATCATCGTGAACGGCCGTGGCGCGATGCGGGCCACCCACTTCTCGGGCGTGAGATACGGCCCGCCCACGATGACATCGGCGAGCGAGCCGGCCAGCGGCGCGAACAGCGCTGGCATGGAGGCCTTCGCGTTGTGCGCGAGCAGGTCCCGCGAGCGCCCGGCCCCGTGCACGCTCCACACGTGCGTAATGCGCGGGTCCAGCGCGGCGGCGACCGTCATGAAGGGCGTACCGAGACTGGCGCCCACCCCGTGCACTTCACCGGCGTTCACCCATGGCTGCTGCAACAGCCAGTCCAGCGCCAGCTGAATGGCGGGGGGCGTGTCGTGCAACGCCTGACGGATGTCCGGCGCCCAGGCCAGCACCTCCAACCCCTTCATGCGGTGCGGGCCGGCGTAGGGATACGACAGCGCCACGATTACCCGCCCACGCGTGTCGGGGATGAGGCGGGCCGCGTCCCGGCCGGTGGCGTGCCCGCCGAGGATGAGCACGAGGGGCGCGGGGCGTTCGTCGACCGGCCGCTTCACCAGCATCGACACGGCCATCCCGCTGTTCGACCGCACCGTGACGGCCTCGAGGCGATGGCCCGCACTGTCGGTGGGCGCGTCGCGTACGACCTCGGCCACTTGCCCGCGGCGCGCGGCAAAACTCGGCGTGGGGTCGTCGAGGCGGAGGGCAGCCATACCGCCCAGCACGGCGACGGCGCCCACCACCAGCAACACCCGCACGACTCGTCGCATCCGGCTTCCGTTGTTCGACACAGGTCCTCCGGCATGTGAATCACTGGCAAGGCACACGCCGGAGGAATATTGAGGAGAGCGCGTCGGCGCCAGTCCGTACCGTTCGGGCGCTCAGGTCATAACGGTCAGCGCGGGGACCACCGGGTTGTCCTCGTGGAATCCACGTACCAGGTATCGGCAACGCGCGTCCGGAAGAGCACGGTGCGGTACCCCTCCGCTGCGACGGCCACGCTGTCGCGGCGGGCCTCGCCACGCGTGCGGGGCGCTGTCGTCAGCAGTTCCAGTAAGGGCCGCCCGGTAATCCCCGGTGCGTGCGACGGTTGACCGAGGACATGCAGCACCGTGGGGACGATGTCGGCGTTGCTGCTGGGCAGTGGCGCCTCTGCCGCTTTCCTGAAGGCGGGTCCGTGCGCCACGAAGGTGGCCCGGATATCGTGCGGGCTTGACGTGCCATGGCCGGCCACGCCGGATTGGCGCGTACTCCCCGAGTATCCCACGGCGTTGACTTCGTGCGACCAGTCCGCCGACCACAGAACATCCGCCGACCGCGCGTGCTGCCATCCGATGGCCGCCGTGGACAGCGTGCCTCGCACGATCCCTTCGTCTCGCGAGGCGCCCGGTGCCGTGAAGATGGCACCCGCCTCCGGCCAGGCCTGCAGCAGCCTTACCACCGAATCGCGCACGCGCGCGCCGCCCTGCCGCACATGAATTGCGCTGCCCGCGATCACGACATTGTTCGCCAGGGTCCCGAGCCGCTGCCGCAACGACTTCGTATCCCCGGTGTGGCTGGAAAACCCGTGGTCCGACACGACGATCACGTTCACCTCGCGGCGGCCGCGCGCGGCCAGCCCGTCGATCAACCGGCCGAACTCCCGATCGGCCGCCCGGATAGAGGAATCGGCCATGTCACTGCCGATCCCCGCTCCGTGGGCCGTGTGATCGGGATCGGACAGCCAGAGATACCCCACATCCACATCCAGCGAATCGACACCCACCCGCAGCAGGGCATCCACCGCCCACGCATTGCGTCCCAGATTCGGCGATGCGTCGGCGGGAGGCGCACCAAGCACCCGAGCGACCAGCGGCGCCAGCGCTGCCGGTCGCACCAGCTCCGCGTTCACCACCGGCGTGGTGCCGCCACCAGCGAACAGGTATGCCGAGCCGGACGACCCGGCGCTCGCGACCATGAGGCGCAACCCTGCCGCCGTGAGGCGTGCGGCAACCGTGGGCGCGGTGAGCAGCCCGCCATCAAGCACGGAGTCGGCTCGCTGCATATCCGGCGCCTCGCCGGTATTGAGGACCCGCGCCGAATCCACCGCAGGCAGGTAGATCGTGTTGTCGAGGATGCCATGTCCACCAGGACCCGTACCGGTGGCCAGGGCACTGGCGTTGACACGCGTGACCGTGGGGAAAAGCGCATGGTGCTGCCACGATCGCACCCCGGTGACGGCGAGGTGATGCAGGCGCGGCGTGAGCCCCGGAGTCACCTGATCGGGGCGCAGCCCGTCGAATACCACAACCAGAAGCTGCAGCCTGGGAGCCGCCCGACGCACTGGCGCCGCGGCGGTCGCGAGGCCGCCGGCACCAAGTAGCAGCCCCAGCGCTGCCCCCGTCCGCCTCGCGAGGCGGTACCGATCCGCAGAGAATCGGCGCATCAGAAGCGGTACCGTGCGCCAAGCTGGATCTGGTACGGCGTCCCGCTCTTCACCGCCGTTCCCACGTTCTCGTTCACGCGATACGTGTAGCGCCGCGTGGCCTGATTGAAGCCGCTGACGGCATAGAGCTGCTGCGCGGCGCCCAGGTTGTACTCACCGCCCCACGCGGGGTTGAGCAGGTTCTCGATGTTGAAGATGTCGAGGGTGACCTCCACTGCCTGTCCGCGCAGCGTGCCGAAGTCGCGCGCCACGCGCAGGTCCGTGCGGCCGCGAAACGGTGACGAGCCGCCGTTGCGCGCCGCGATACGTCCCAGACTGCTGCGGATGTAGTCGCGCGCGCGATTGTTCGGGTTGTCGAGCACACGACGCATCCCCGCGGCGATATCGGCGGGTGTGGCGGGATCGTTCGGATCGAACACGAACGCCAGGTCGTTGTTCAGTGTCCCATCGCCGTTCACGTCACCGTTGATCACGAGCGAGAAGGGGCGCCCGGAAATCCCCACGTAGCTGCCGGTCACACGAAAACCCCAAACGCGCGGGAGCAGAAATGCCGCCACGAGCTTGTCGCGGAACGCGTCGTCCGACTGCCCCCACGCATCCCCGAGGCGACGCGGGTCACCGGTGTTCTGCGAGAAGGTGCTCGTGATGGCGACGCAGCAATTGAAGCTGGAGTTGTCCCTGGTGTCATTCCGGGTATACGACAGCGAGATCGACGATTGACGCGGGAGACTGAACGCTCCCTGCAAGACGAGCGAACGCTGCTCGAGGGTGGACTCTCCGACGAGCTCGAGCACGCGGCCAAGATCGCGATGCACTCGGGTATCGGCGTTGTTGGTGCGGCCGGCGCTGGTGATCGTCGACGCCGGCACGAACACGCCACGCCCGCCCTCAATGGTGAAGTACGGATCGGCCACCATGTTGCGGTCGAAGTACTGGAAGTTGTCCTGGGTACGCGCCCAGTACGCGAAGGCGCCAAGCTGGAGACGCCACAGGCGCCGTTCGTATCCGCCGCTGAGTTTCCACGTGGTCGGCACGCGGAAGTCGCCGGAGAAGTAGTTCACGTAGGCCGGGATGGCCGATGGCGACACGCCAGGTGGAACTCCGGGGACCGCGCCCAGGTCGCTGCGATAGCGCACGAAGTCGGGACGCGGCACCTGGTTGCCGACTTGGATGATGTCCACGGCCTCCAGGCCGCTCTGCAGGATATGGTTCACCTGCACGTTGTACGGCGGCTGGCTGCTGAAGCGCCCACCGCCCACGCGGAAGACGTGGCGGCCGTTGCCCTGTACGTCCCACACCGCCTGAGCGCGCGGCGACACGATCCAATTGGACGGCTTCTCGTCGGTGCGCACGCCCAGCCGCTGCTCCACGAGTGGGTTGTACGCGGCCGCCGTGAGAAACTGCACGCCATCGAGACGGAGCCCGGCCGACGCCGTGAGCCCACGGCCGATGTGCCACTCCGATTGCGCGAACGCCGACAGGTCGGCCACCGTGAATGCCGCCGTGGTCCCGCCGTCGCGCAGGGGAACCTGGCGGCTGTAGCGGGCGGGCGTCATGGCATCGAGCTGCGCGAGGTTGTCGAACTCGAAGAGTCCGCGCTGCTCCACCGGCAGGAAGCGGCGGATGTTCGTGACGATGTTGTCCGTCCCGAACGTCACTGTCTGGTTGCCACGATTCCAGAAGAGCGTGTTCGCCAGCTGATACTGACGCTCCCGGTAATTCTCCGGGGCCAGCCGGTTCCCGCCGAACTGCACCAGCACCGTCCGGTTCGAGTTGTCCGGCAGGCGCGAGGCAATGCGCACGAAGCCGCGCGGCAGCTCGTTGCGCGGGATGCGTTCACGCGTGAACTGGAGCGCCTGCACCTTGAACTCGTTCACCAGACTGCTGCCGAACGTCGAGCGCAGTGACGCCAGCGTGCCGGTGCTGTTCACCTCTGCAGCGCCACGACTCTCGGCGAAGTGCAGCGACTGATCGGGACCGATTTCCTGCGGATCGGAGAACAGCGTCGTGTTGTTGCGCAGGGTGAGGCGATGATTGCTGCCAAGCTGCCAGTCCACGCGCCCGAAGAAAGCCTGGCTGAGCGGCTTGCGGCTGAACACGCCGGTCTGCTGCTGGGTGGTGTCCAATCCGTACTTGTTCGCGAGGATGGACGTGAGGCGGGTCAATGAGTCGCGGGCGATGCCGAGCTCGATCTCATCGCTGGTGTTGCGCACATTCATGATCTCCAGCGGCAGCGACTGGTCGGAGCGATCGTATACGCCGAAGAACGTGAGCTTGTCCTTGAGGATCGGGCCGCCCACGCTGAACCCCTGTTGACGGACCGTGAAGTTCTGCGCGGGTACGCCGCGATAGTCCTCGGTGGTCAGGTTCCGATCGCGATAGTAGGAGAAGATGGAGCCTTCCCACCGGTTGGTGCCGGCCTTGGTGACGGCGTTGATCAGACCGCCGCCTTGCCGTCCTTTGCTGACGTCGTACTCGTTGGTCGCGATCTCGAACTCCCGGATCGCCTCCATGGTCATGGTGAGCGGCCCGGCGAACGTCTGGCCGGTGTTGTTCATCTGGGCCCCGACGCCGTCGATGCGGACATCGGTGCTCATGGGACGTGCGCCGCCGAGGCTCGTGCCGTTTCCGGCGAGCGGCGAGAGCTTGGTGAGGTCCTGAAAACGGCGATTCTGATTCGGCAGCTCCCTCACCTGCTGCTCGCCGATGCGGGTGACCGCACCGTTCCGCTCGACCACGCGCGGCGGCTCGGCCGACACCGCGACCTCGGACAGCTGCACGGCGCCCGGCACGAGGCGGAAGTCCGCACTCGCCACACTGCCGATGTTGAGCATGATCCCCTCGCGCGCTCCGGTGCGGAATCCGACCGCCCGTGCGGTGACACGATACGGTCCGCCGAGCGGCAACTGTGTCGCCACGTACCGACCACGGTCACCCGTCCGCACGGTGGAGAGGAAGCCGGTGGCCGTGTTGCGAATCTCGATGATGACGTTGGCCACGGGGCCACCGGCGCTGTCGGTCACGAGGCCACGAATGCTTGCATCGGTGCCTTGCGCGGACGCCGATACGAGCGGGAGGAGTGTGGCCGCGAAGCAGAGCATCGCAGACAGGAATGGGCGAAGGGCGCGGCGTCGCGCCACGGTCAGCGGAAGCAGTCGAGGCATGGGAGGTCGGCGGTGGAGGGAGCAGCCATCGACACGCAGCGTACCGGCGTCAGGTCACGCCGCGATGTTCACCACGACACCACCGTGCAACGGCACGTCACGATTTTCCCGTGCTCAGAAGCCCGTCACGAATTGCCGTGTTCGCTCCAAGGCGGTGCCCGTACCACGATTGGCCAGAGGATCGCCGGCGCTTGCCGCCCGCTCGGGCGGCGTGCACAATGCTGTATTGCATTCGCGGAACCGAGCCACTCTCACCCGAGCCACCATGTACCACACCCTCGCCGATTTCTTCGCCCAGTGGGAGTACGAGTCGAGCAGCACCGCCCGCCTGCTCGATTGCCTCACCGATGCCTCGCTGGC
>JBEILM010000114.1:0-12535 GCA_040379205.1 Gemmatimonas sp. | reverse complement strand
TGGTCATTGACCGCAATGGCGTGCTGCCCGACGCGGTCTCCCTTGAGCGCATGGAGCCGATTTCCCGGCGGCACGCGCAGGTCCGTGACCTGGAGCGCCGCGTGGACGGCTTCGAGCTTCCGGAGCGCGCGCCGCGCCACCTCGGCGGGCCCCTTCTTGGCCTTGCCGGTTCGGAACAGCTCCTCGGTCTGCCCGTCAGCAAAGGTCTTGATCACTCCAGAGAGTAACGCGTCACGTGACAAATGTCAATGCTGGCCGGCTCGCATAACGCGAATTAGCCTGCAGGCGATCCCTGCAGACCACGCGTTCTACTGCGGGTTTCCGCAGTCTATCCCGCCGACACCCGGGACGGGCGCAGCTGCACATCACGTTGCCAACAAAGCAATTACAGAAAAGCAACGGGCGGCGCGCCAACCGGATTAGACTGCAGAGAATGCAGCCTAACATTCAATCGCGTGAAGAGCCCCGCAAGAGGGCAGGGACAGCCCGCTGTGCCCGCTGGCGCGCCCGTCCGCACGCACCGCCATGAACAACAAGTGCCGGCGCTGCACCAGCCGCCGGCACTTTCCGAATCCCTACCGCCCCATCCGATCTCGGCGCACCTGCACCTTCAGCCCCTTGATCTTCGTCCGCTTCAGCGCGTCGATCACTTCCTCCGCCAACGCCTCGGGCACTTCGACCGTGCTGAAGTTGTCGGCAATCTGAATGGCCCCGATGTGCGACGAGTCCAGTCCGGCCTCGTTCGCAATCGCGCCCACCAGGTCGCCGGGCCGCATCTTGAGCTTGCGGCCGGCCCCGATCCACAGCTTGGCCGCAGTCCACGCCGCCTCCTTCCTGGCCCGCTTGCCGCCCTTTTCGGGCTTGCCCTCACCGCGTGGCCCACGCGCGTCGCCTCCACGTGACTCACCACCACGCGACTCCTCGCGCGCACCGCCACGATCGAAGCGGGACGGACGCTCGAACCGCTCACTCCCCGGCCGCTCAGCGCGGGGGGGCACCGCCGGAATCTCCTGCTCCTCGCCGTCACCACGCGCCGCCACCAACTTCACCGCCGCGGCGGCCACATCCATGATGTCGAACTCGCCAGCCAACGCCTCGACCATGCCGTGGTAGCTCTCGAGGCCACCCTCCACCACCGCCTCACGCAGCGTGGCCTTCACCAGCTCCTGCCGGTGCGCCCGCAGGTCGGCCACGGTGGGCACCTGCGCGATCTCGATCTTCTGGCTGGTCTGCCGCTCGATATTGCGCAGCAACCGGTTCTCGCGCGGCTCAGCCAGCGTGATGGCCACGCCCTCGCGCCCCGCCCGCCCCGTGCGCCCAATACGATGCACGTACGTTTCGGCGTCGGCCGGCACGTCGAAGTTCACCACGTGCGACACATGCTTCACATCGAGCCCGCGCGCCGCCACGTCGGTGGCAATGAGCAGGTCCACCTTCTTGGCGCGGAACTTCTGCATCACGCGGTCGCGCTGGTCCTGCGACAGCCCACCATGCAGCGACTCGGCACGCAGCCCGCGCGCCGTCATGGTCTCGCTGAGCTCGTCCACCTCGGTGCGCGTGCGGCAGAACACGATCGCACTGGTAGGCTGCTCGATGTCCAGCACCCGCGCCAGCGCCTGCATCTTGTGCGCCCGCGACACGATGTACGCCACCTGGCGCACCCGGGCCACCTCGCCCTCGGCCACCACTTCGCGCTCCACCGTGACATGCACGGGGTCCTGCAGGTGCGTGCGGGCAATGCTGGCAATGCGCGACGGCAACGTGGCCGAGAAGAGCGCGGTCTGCCGCGTGGACGGCGTGGCCTCGAGAATGGCCTCGAGCTCGTCGGCGAAGCCCATGTCGAGCATTTCGTCGGCTTCGTCGAGCACCACCGCCTGGAGCCCGCCCAGCTTGAGCGTGGAGCGCCTGATATGGTCGAGCGCGCGGCCGGGCGTGGCGATCACCACGTCCACGCCGCGCTTGAGGGCCCGCACCTGCATCTCCATGCTGGCCCCGCCATACACGGCCAACGCCTGCAGCCCCAGCGGCTTGCCATAGCGATGCACCGCCTCGGCCACCTGCATGGCCAGCTCGCGGGTGGGGGTGAGCATGAGCACCGACGGCCCGTTGGCGTTGCGGTGCCCGGCCCCGATGCGCGTGAGCAGGGGCAGCGAGAACGCCGCCGTTTTGCCGGTCCCGGTGGCCGCCTGGGCCAGCACGTCGCGGCCTTCGAGCAGGGGCGGAATGGCGGCCCGCTGTACGGGCGTGGGTTCTTCGTAGCCGAGCGCCGACAGCGCCTCGGCAATGCGCGGGTCGACGCCGAGGGTGGCAAAGCCGTTGGTGGCTTCGTCCAGGTCGCTCTCGGTGCCCGCGCGGATCGGCGCGGCAGACGAGCGCGCGTCCGTTTTGGTCATGAGGTTTCTCCTGTAGCCCGGAAATCTACCCACCTGCTGGGCTCTGCGGTGAAATTCCGGCATGAGTTTCCCACAAATCGACCTCCCCTTCGAGGTCTGCCGCTCCGGAATCCAGGGGTTCGGCGGCTTTGCCACCCGCCCGATCGCCGCCGGCACCCGCATCATCGAATACGCGGGCGAGCGCCTCACCCCAGCCGAGGCCGAAGCGCGCTATCCCGATGTGACAGGGGAGCGGCACCACACCTACCTGTTCGCCATCGACGACGCCGTGGTCGTGGACGCGGCCGTGAACGGCAACGAGGCACGGTTCCTGAACCACTCGTGCGCCCCCAATTGCGATGCCGTGATCGACGACGGCCGCATCTGGATCGAGGCCCTTCACGACATCGAAGTGGGCGAAGAGCTGGTGTACGACTACGCCTACGTGCTCGAGGAGCGGCACACGCCGGCGGCCAAGAAGCGCTTTCCCTGCTACTGCGGCGCCATCACCTGCCGAGGGACCATTCTGGCCAAGAAGCGCTGAACGCTGCACTTTGCGGGCACCATCTCACCGGTCCCGGAGACGCGCATGCGTTCGTTGGTCACCTTCGCCCTCGTAGCCGCCGCCACCACGGCGGCCTGCGCCCGCACCCAGCAGGAAGCCCCCGTGGCCGAGGCGCGCCCCATCGCGGCGCCGCCGGGTGCGCCGGCCGCGGCGCCGGCCCAGCGCCGTCAGCCGGTGAGCCCCATGAAGCAGGACACGGTGCGCAAGCAGGCCATCGCCGAGCTGATGGCCACGCTGCAGGGGCGCGAGAACGAGCCGGCGGGCGTCGTGTTCAAGAACGTGAAGCTCCACAAGAGCATGCCGGTGCGCGAGTTCCTTACCATGATGGACGAGCAGTACGGGCGCGGACTGGGCATGACGTGCACCAACTGCCACCTGGACGACAAGGACTACGCCAGCGACGAGCGGAAGAACAAGGTCATTGCCCGCCAGATGGAGCGCATGCAGCGGGACATCGACGCGAAGTACATCGCGAAGGTGAAGGAGCTCGACGACCCGCGCCCCAAGACCACCTGCGTGATGTGCCACGGCGGCACGGCGCACATGCCCAATACCATGGACGTGCCGGCGGCGCCGCCGCCGCAGCGGAAGCGGGGCTAGTTCACGCGCACCACGATCGACCGCACCGCGTTGTTCCCGTACCCCAGCCGGTTCCACACCATGCGCTCCGGCTGGATGTTTCCCGCGGCATCCGTCGCCCGGCTGCGCAGCGACACCGCGCCCTCCGGCAGCAGCAGCGCCAGTTCGAACGGCGTCCAGGCATAGGCCGACATGGCGGGCCCAAGCTGCGTCTCCTGCCATGGCCCGTCGTTCACCGACAGCTCCACGCGCGTGATTGCCCCCTGCCCAGACCACGCCCAGCCGCGCACGGTCGCTTCGCGCCCGCATCGGCCATCGGGCTCCGGCACCGTGATCATCGACTTCACGCGCGCCTCGGCCACCGGTGTCACGCCATCGGCGGTGTCGTACACATAGCGCCGCCGCTGGAAGTAACCGGTGAACGGCACCGTGTGCACCTCGAGCGCCGCCAGCCACTTCACGTTGGCCATGCCGTACCACCCGGGCACCAGCAGGCGCACCGGGGCGCCGTGATCGGGGGTGAGTGGCGCGCCGTCCATGTGCGTTGCCACCAGCGTGTCGGGGTGCAGCGCCACCGGCAACGGCAACGCCCGTGCGAACGTCACGTCACCCTCGGCATCATCAGGCAGACCCGCGTCGGCACCGATGGCCAGCACCTCCACGGCATCGGCGGCCACGCCGGCGCGCCCGAGCAGCAGATGCAGCGGCACCCCCGTCCACACCGTGGTGCTCACGGCGCCGTACTGCCAGGGCTCGCCGGTGGGCACGGGGGCCATGCCCAGACGCCAGTTTCCGGCACACTCCATGGTGGCCACCACCGTACGCTGCGGCATGGCGGCCAGCTCACGCAGGCCGATCGTGTACGGCGACGACAGCGCGCCGCGTACAGCCACGCGGTGCGCCTCATCGAGCGCCGGCGTGGGAAAGTTGCTGCGCACGTACACACTGGCCGCCGGCGTGATGGCGGACTGCAACGCAGACAGCGGCGTTTCGGCGCACAACGGATGCGGGCGCACCACCACCAGCGGCGCCTCGGACGTATCAGGCAACACGGACACTCAGCGTTCGGGACGACGGAAGGCGCTCGGCACGACATCCCACGGCGCACTGCCGCGCGCCTTGACAAAGCCGATTGAATCGAGCCGCTGCATGAACCGGCGCTCGAACAGCTTCTCGGCGCCGGGACTGGTGGACTCGCCGCTGGGCAACGCGGCCACCCGCAGTTCCATACGTACACCGGGCACCTCGGCGCTGACGGCGCGGGCCAGGTTCTGCAGCCGGTCGAGGGTACTGGGCTGGTGCAGGTAGAAGAGCAGCCCCGTGGAGCGCGTACTGATGGCCGAACGGTTGGACGGGTCGATCACGCGCGGCTCGCCGTGCGTCCAGATGTTCATGAGCACGAACACGCGCACGGTCACGTCGCCCAGTCCGCGCGCCGCCAGCGCCTGCCCGAGCCGCGCATAGTCGGTGAACTCCAGCCCGGGCAGCACGTTCTCCACCACGCCGCCGTCGGCGTGCACGTGCCCGTCGATCACCACCGGCGGAAACACCCCCGGAATGGCGGTGGCTGCCTTGAGCAGCCGCCGCGACCGCTGCAGGCCAGCCGCTGTGGTGTCGAGTTCGTCGCCCAGCGACCAGAGCCGGCCGATGCCGAGATCGAAGTCGGTGGAGGCGAACAGGATCTGCCGGTCTTCGGCGAAGGCAGCGCGCAGCTCGTCACGGAAGCGCCCGTCGATGCTCTGCTCGAGGGTGCGGTCGAAGCGCTTCGTGTTGACGAGGCCCCCGGTTCGGCGCAGCCAGAACCACCAGTCGAAGGTGGGGGCGATGCTGGTGGCCGCACGCGCATACAGCGCACTCACGGTGTCGATGGCCGCCGTCGTGCCGAGCAGCGCGTACGGGGCCTGCAGCGCGCCGGTACTGATGCCGGTCACCAGATCGAAGCGCGGCATGGGCTGGTCGCTGCGCGAGCGCCAGCCACGCAGGAATCCGGCCCCGAAGGCCCCGTTCTGGCCGCCGCCCGAGAGCATGAGCACGTCGAGTGTGCGGTCACCGCGCTGCGCCACGCGACGCACGAGGCGCGCAATGACCGAGTCGCGCACGGCGCGGTCGCGCGCCGCCAGCGCCACCGCGTCGCCCTGTAGCGAGGCGATCGTGGCCGGGGGGCGCGATACCGCCGCACAGGCCGCTGCGCTGCTCAGCAGCCCCGCCATCGCCACCGGCTGCAGGCGGCGCCGCAAGGATATCACGCGGTGCGCATCATGCAGTACGCTTGACGCGACGCGCCTTCGCCCGGCGCCCCACCGCCACCGCTTCCGCGCCCCATGCCTCGAGGGCCTCCGGGTCCTCGATCACTTCGGCAGGCACTTCGTAGTACTGCATCACCTCGCCCCCTTCGCCGAACGGACGGAAGGGGCGCATCCCCCGCGCCTCGAAGCGCGGCCGCGACTGCTCGTCGACCTTGAAGTACAGCACATCGTCGTCGACGAGGGCGAAGAAGGTGGTGCCGCTGTACACCCCAAGACCGCCGAACATGCGGCGCCCGCGCACGTCGTGCAGCACGCGCCCGAGCTGTTCGAGAATGAAGGACCGATAGTTGTCGCTGACCGGCATACGTAGATGATTCAGTGCGGACCCGGGAGCGTCAACCAGCCAGCGGAATCCGCTCGACCGTGCCCGTGAGCGTACTCGACCCGACGTTCAGGAAGAGCGTGCCGTCGGTCACCGACAGCTCGAAGCGCAGCCGGCGGTCCAGACGGGCAACGAGCTCGGCGATCAGCTCCCGGTCGAGCACGTAACACTCGATCTGGTCCACCTTGTGGATGCGCTCGCCCGCGAGCTGGCGCAGCCAAGCCGTGGGATCGCGGTGGGTGTACACGACCACCCGTGGTGCCGCCTTGCTGGCCTTATGCAGGCGCGCAGCGTCGGGCGCGCCGATCTCGATCCAGGTGGTAATGGTGCCCGTCAGGTCCCGAACGCTGACCGTGGGGTCCTCGGGGTCGGAGACGCCCTTGGAGAACCCGATCCCCTCGGCGTACTCCACGCAGTAGGCCAGCATCCGGGCCACGAAGTACTCCGGCGACTCCGACGGATGCATGGCCATGCGGAAGTCGAGCGAGGCGTACACCCCGCGGTCGACATGGGCCAGCTCGACCTGCAGGGCGTACATCGTGGAGGTCAGCGCCATCGGCGCGCCTCCGCTGCGACACCGCTCACTTCACGTACGTCAGCCAGCCGTGGCGGTCCTCGATCTCGCCCTTGGCGATGCCGAGGTACTGCTGCTGCAGCTGCTTGGTGATCGGTCCCACCGACCCGGCGCCGACGGTGATGCGGTCGATGCTGCGCACCGGCGTGAGCTCGGCGGCGGTGCCGGTGAAGAACACCTCGTCGGCCATGTACAGCATCTCGCGCGGGATGTGCATCTCACGCACCGGAATCCCCGCGTCGGCCGCCAACTGCATGATGGTGGCACGCGTAATGCCGCCCAGGATGCTGCCGTCGAGCGGGGTGGTGATGATGGTGCCGTTGGACACCATGAACACGTTCTGCCCCGACCCTTCGCTCACCATGCCGCTCGGCGACAGCGCGATGCCTTCGGCGTAGCCGTTGGCGAGCGCTTCCATCTTGATGAGCTGCCCGCTGAGGTAATTGCCGGCGATCTTGGCCATCGCGGGAATCGTGTTGGGCTGCACGCGGTGCCACGACGAGATGCACGCGTCCACCCCCTTCTCCAGCGCTTCGTCGCCGAGGTAGGCACCCCACGGCCAGCATGGGAGGTACACCTCGATGGGCGCGCCGATGGGCACCATGCCCGCCGTGCCATAACCGCGCACGACCATCGGGCGCAGGTAGCACGACTCAACGCCGTTGCGGGCGATGAGATCGCGCGACGCCTCGACCAGCTGGTCGATGGAGTACGGCACGTCCATGCGGTAGATCTTGCACGAGTGCAGGAGCCGCTCGAGATGCTCACGCAGGCGGAAGATCGCCGGGCCCTTCGGGGTGCTGTAGCAGCGAATCCCCTCGAAGGCGGACGATCCGAACTGCATGGAGTGGCTGAGCACATGGACGGTGGCGTCGGCCCACGGAATGAAGTGGCCGTCGCGCCAGATCCACTGCGTCTCGGTGATGCGGCTCATGGCGATTGCTGCTGGAGGGGAGAACGAAGACGATCAGAGCAGGGACTTCACGGCGCCGCCGTCGACCAGCACGGCCTGCCCGGTCATGAACCCGGCCCGTTCGGAGCACAGGAAAGCTATCACGGCGGCCAGCTCCTCGGGGCGTCCGAGGCGCTTGAGCGGCGATTCCGCAGCCCACGCCTCGAAGACCGTGTCACGCTCCTGCCCAGTGCGGGCCGAGGTGGCGGTGGCCAGCTCGTCGAGCCGTTCGGTGGCGGTGAAACCGGGGAGCACCGTGTTGACCGTCACGCCGTCCTTGCCCACCTCGTCGGCGAGCGTGCGCAGGTACCCCGTGACGGCGGCGCGCAGGCTGTTGCTGAGCACCAGCGAGGGCTGCGGACGCTTGACCGCCAGTGACGTAATGGCCACCACGCGCCCCCAGCCGCACGTCTGCATGCCGGGCACGAAGGCGCGTGTCAGCTCGACCACCGTTTTGAGCAGCAGGTCACTCGCCTGCTGCCACGCGTCCCACTCGTGCGCCATCGGGGCACCCGTCGGCGGGCCACCGGTGTTGCAGACCAGAATGTCCACGTGGGCATGACGCGCCTTGGTGCCCTCCACCACGTGGTGCAGCCCGTCGGATGTGGCGAGGTCGGCGACGATTGCGGTCACGCGAACGCCGTGGGCCTCGAGCCTGGCCCGCGCCGCATTCAGCGCCACCGCGTCGCGCGAGCAGATCACGAGATCGCAGCCCTCACGCGCGAACTCCTCGGCGGTCGCGTAGGCGATGCCACGGCTGGCGCCGCACACCAGCGCCACCTTGCCGCGCAGTCCGAGATCCATCAGCCGTTGCCCCCGTCGCCGTCGCCCTGTGATGCCGGACCGCCCGGCACATTCCCCATGGGAGTACCAGTGCGCAGGTAGTCGTCGGACTTATCGATCCAGTCCTGACGCGGTGGGTTGAAGATATCCACGTCGAGCGTGTCCTCGAGCGCCTCGGCGCGGTGGCGCACGTGGCTCGGAATGACGAGTACTTCACCGGCCCGCACGTCGACATACGTGCTGCCGGGGTTATCGGCATGCTCCCCGATCCAGAAGCGAAGCGCCCCGGAGAGCACGTAGGTGAACTGCTCGTTCACGTGATCGTGGGCGGGCACGATGGCGCCCTGCTTGAGGTACACGTGGGCGAGCATCTGCTGCTGCGAGTAGATGAGACGGCGACCGATCTGGGGCGTGAGTTCCTCGACGGCCATGTCGTCCCATGCGAGCTTGCGAACGTCGGTCATGTGTACGGCTGAAGGCAGGGTGGGCATGCGGGGCGCGCCGCCCGAGGGGCGGGGCGGACGAACAACAACGGGGGGCGCCGACGGCAGGCGCGGCGCCGTGGCCACCCGGATGGGCGGCGCGGGCGGGCCGAAGCTGGCAGCGGCGGCGAGTGCCGCCTGCTTGCGCGCTTCCGCCTTCTTGTTCTCCTTGCGAAGGTCCCAGAGCATCCAGCCGCAGAACAGGACCCCGGCGCCGAAGGTGAGGAGCGTATCGTACGGCAGCATCAGGACGAGGCCTCGACGCTCAGCGCTCGGCGACGAACACGGACTGGTGGATGTACTGCGGCGCCTCGAGTTCCTGCACCAGCACCTTCGCGAGCGACGCCCGGGAGACTTTGCTGCCCATCCCCACCGGAAGTGTGGGAGCCATGCGCACCGCGTCGGACCGGGGGCCCTCCGTGAGTCTGGATGGCTTCACCACGGTCCACCCGTCGAGGCGGCTGTTCCTCACGAGGCGTTCCTGCTCGTCGCGATCCTCCATCATGCCGTCGTGCGCGGAGCGACGGGCAAAGGCACCCGTGATCTTCATCGCGAGCCCGAGATTCCCCGACGCCTCGCCGACGGTGGCTCCCGTGACCACGAGCAGCCGCGACATGGCCAGCGTCCTCATGGCGTTCACGATCAGCTTCGTGGCGGCCGCAATGTACGGTACGCGCGCGTCGTCCTTGTGCCCGAGAAACACCACCGCGGCATCGGCCCCGCGCAAGACCTCGCGCACGGCCGTCGGATCGGCCAGCGACCCCACGATCACCGTGCTGTGCTCCGGGACCAGCGCCGACGGCTTGGCCCGATAGTGCAGGCGCAGGGTGTGGCCGGCCACCGTGGCAGCATCGATGAACTGGTGTCCGAGGCGGCCGGAAGCGCCGAAGACTGCTATGATCATGGGGCGTGAAAGCAGGACATCCCCCAACTTGCACTCGCACCCCGCCCCCCGCCATGACGGCTACCCCCTCTGCGGTCCCCACCGATATCGAAATCGCCCAGCGGGCGACCATGCGCCCCATTCGCGAGGTCGCGGCCGGCCTCGGGCTCAGTGAAGACGACATCGACCTGTACGGCAAGTACAAGGCGAAACTCCCGTTGTCGCTCGCGGCAGCGCCGGCCCGGGGGCGGCTGGTCCTGGTCACCGCCATCAACCCGACGCCGGCCGGCGAAGGCAAGAGCACCGTAAGCGTGGGGCTGTCGCAGGCGTTCCGCCGGCTGGGACACAACGCCGTGCTGTGCATGCGTGAACCGAGCCTGGGGCCGGTGTTCGGCGTGAAGGGCGGCGCAGCGGGCGGGGGCTTCTCGCAGGTGCTGCCAATGGACGACATCAACCTGCACTTCACCGGCGACTTCCACGCCATCGCCAGCGCGCACGCGCTGCTGTCGGCGATACTGGACAATCATCTCTACCATGGCAACGCGCTGGGGCTCAACCCCAAGGCGATCACGTGGCCGCGTACGATCGACATGAACGACCGGGCGCTGCGCAGTGCGATCATCGGGGTGGGCGCCGGCAACGGCACCATGCGCGAGGAGCGCTGGGTGATCATCCCCGCCAGCGAGATCATGGCCATCGTGGCGCTGGCCGCCGACGCCGAGGATCTGGAGCAGCGGCTCGGCAACATCATCGTGGGCACCACGGGTGGCAGGGAGAAGACACCCATTCGCGCGCGCGACCTCGGCGCCACCGGGGCCATGACGTTGCTGCTCAAGGACGCGTTGCGCCCCAATCTCGTGCAGACGCTCGAAGGCGGCCCGGCCATCCTGCATGCGGGGCCATTCGGCAACATCGCCCACGGCTGCAACTCGCTGGTGGCCACGCGCGCCGGGCTCGCGCTGGGCGACATCGTGGTCACCGAGGCCGGTTTCGGCAGCGACCTGGGTGCCGAGAAGTTCTTCGACATCAAGTGCCGCGCCGGGGGGCTCACCCCTGAAGCGGCGGTACTGGTGGCCACCGTCCGCTCGCTCAAGATGCAGGGAGGCGTTCCCAAAGCGGCCCTCGACGGTGAGAACCTCGAGGCGCTGGAACGCGGCCTGCCGCATGTGGCGCATCATGTGCGCAACGTGCAGCAGTTCGGGGTGCCGGTGGTGGTGGCCATCAACCGGCGGCTCTCCGACACCGACGCCGAGTTGCAGATGGTAGCCGACTACGTGGCGTCGCTGGGTGTGCCGGTGGCGCTGACGAATGTGTGGGCCGAGGGCGGCGCCGGCGGCGAAGCGCTGGCGCGCGAGGTGCTGGCGCTGCTGGAGGCGCGGCGCGCCGAGTTCCGCCCGCTGTACGACAGCGAGCGTCCCATCCGCGAGAAGATCCGCACGGTGGCGCAGAAGGTGTACGGCGCCGATGGGGTCGACTTCGCCCCGGCCGCCGAGAAAGCCATCGACTGGCTGGAGGCCAACGGCATGGGGGAGACGCCGGTGTGCATGGCGAAGACGCAATACTCGTTGACGGACGATGCGTCGCGGTTGAACGTCCCCACGGGCTTCCGCATCACCGTGAACGAGGTGTACGGCAGCGCTGGCGCCGGTTTCGTGGTGGCCAAGTGCGGCGACATCATGACGATGCCGGGGCTGGCGAAGAAGCCCGCGGCGGAGGGGATGCGGCTGCGGCCGGACGGGACGATTGAGGGGTTGAGCTGATTGTCGCGGTCGTGGCGATGGTCGCGGTCGTGGCTTCGGTGAACTGACCAAAGGAGAAAGGGAGAACGGGAGAATGGGCAGTGCTGCGAGTCCCTCCCTTTCTCCTTTTCTTGTTTTCTCCGTGTGGGCTTTTCAGCATACCGGCCGCCGCGCCGGTGTCAGTCGACGAGCGCGTAGTTGGCCGCCCCGCGCGTGAGGTTCTGGATCGCGTCGCGCAACCGTGGCTCCTCGTCGCGTGGGAGGCGCAGCGTGAATGCAGCATTGACCTCGAAGCGCTGCTCGACGACTTCGGCGTCGACGGTGGGCAGCAGCTGCTGCACGGCGCCCACGGAGGGATATGCCACCTCGAAGCGCACCGTGACCGTATCGACGCGCTGAGCGGTGGGCAGTGACGCCAGCGCCTCCTGCACCGCGCCACTGTACGCTTTCACCAGGCCGCCGGTGCCGAGCTTGATACCGCCGTAGTAGCGGGTGACCACGGCGGCGATTTCTCCGATGCCGCTGTGCAGCAGCACCGTGAGCATGGGGCGGCCGGCGGTGCCGTGCGGCTCACCATCGTCGCTCAAGCCGATGCGATCCGTGCTCCCCGGCGCACCCACGACGTACGCCCAGCAGTTGTGCGTGGCATCGGCGAACTCGGCGCTCACCCGACGCACGAACGCCTGCGCGTCGTCGACTGACGAGACGCAGGCGATGGTGCACAGGAACCGGCTGCGGTCGATGATCTGTTCGACGCGGTGCTGCGCAGCCGGGACCGGATACCGCGGCCCGCTCACTTGTACGGGCTATCGTCGCGCCGAGGGGCCTCACCACCGCTGCGGCCGCCGCTTCGGCTCCCGCCGCTGCTGCCGCCGCTGCTCCCGCCACGGCCGCTGCCGCCGCGACCACCGCCGCCACCGCCGCCACCGCCGCCAGGTCCCGGACGGCTCGGGCGCCGGCTGCGCGGCGGCGACCCTG
>JBEILM010000113.1:0-12648 GCA_040379205.1 Gemmatimonas sp. | reverse complement strand
CTCGGTAAGGATGGAGTTCATTCGCTGCCTCGCCTCGTCGCGCTCGTTCATCATGCGGCGCATCTCATTGCAGATGCATGAGTAGTCGCGGTGCAGACGCTCGATCTCCTTGATGGCGCATTCGATGTAATACGCAGCGGTAGCAGGGGCATCGAAGGTGTATGCACCTCTCTCCCTACTGGTTGCGGCAATCTGCTGAAGTCGGGGGATGGGGTCGAAGTTGTTGGTGGTGTCAGTCATTGTTGTTCTCCTTGAAGCAGTCCCATTTGACAAACTCTGCCATGCCCTCTGCGCCACGCCTGCCCTGCCAATCCAAAGGCAGACCATCCTGCTTTGCCCACTCCTCGCATAGCATCCGCCTCGCCTCGTCGCGCTCATGGATCGCAAGTGCTAGCCGCTCCGTCAGCGCACCAACCTCATTCCCGTGCGATTCATGCGATGCCGTTAGTTCTTCGCGCAGCCGTTCGATCTCGTCGGCGGCGGCGCGCAGCACCTCCGGGTTCACGCTGTGGCCGCGCCTGCGCGTGTCGGCGTGCTGTCGCAGGATCGCGGCGTGGTCAATGTCAGTCATCGACTTCTTCCTCCCACATCTGCTTGTGGAACCAACACCATGTTTCACGACCATCTCTCTTGCGGCAATCGCATTCGACGTGCGGGTTCTCGCGGTCGAAGTCGCTCCTCGTCCGGTGTTCGTCTCCGTAGTCACGTTCCATTTCCGCCCTCCTCCTTGAGAATGCGCTTGATGCGGAACTTCTTCGTCTGCGCGGCGTTGCCAGCCCTGCACTTCGGGCAGCGGCATCCGTACTGGTATCCCGTGTACGGCTTCAGTTTCGGGAAGGCGCACCGCTTCGGCCCTCTGGGCATCGCGACCTGCTTCGCCTTGCGTTCGATGAGCCTGTAGCAGCGCATCCGCAGGAAGTCCGTGCAGGCGACGCATCTGCACCCGGTCTTGTATGCGTAGTTGCAGGTGTACCCGGTGACCGGGCAGTAGACGCGAGGGTTGATCTTCATGCGCTCACTCCGCTGAACAGGTTGCCGTCCGACTTGCGCCACACGCGGGCGGTGCGCCCGGAGCGGGTCGGTCGCACACCATCGGCGACCACCGCTCCGTCCTTCATCAGGTGGTGGATCGCCGCGCTGCAAGTCTGGTGCGTCAGTCCAAGCCGCTGCTCGACCTCGTCGCAGGTCATCGGCTCGTTCGTGATGGCCTCAAGAACCTTCGCGGCGATGCTCCCGGCACGCGGTTGGATCGACTCCCATGCCGCGTCCTGCGTGTCCCACCGCGTCTCCTGCCGCCTCGTCCGGCGGGGCTGGCGACCGTCCGCAGCGTAATCAGAACGGGACATCGTCGGCATCCTTCGGCGCAGCCGGGTTCGACGTGCGGATCTGCACGATGCGGGGCGGTGCGCCTTCCTTCTTCGACGCTTCGAGGATGCACCACACGGTCTTGCCCTTGCACGACGCGGCGAGATCGTGCAGAGCCTCGTCCCACACGAAGTAGTTGTCCCCGTTACCGTCCTTGAACTTGACGTAGGGCGTCTGGTTCTTGCCCGCCACGCCCTCATCGACGTACTTGACGGTGATCTCCGTCCACTCGCCGTCCACGACGGCGGGCGCGGCCTTCGCCTCTTGGCGCGGAGCCTCGCTGCGCGGAGCCTCGCGCCGGGGAGCCTCGCTGCGCTGCGCCGGGGCGGTCGTGCGCGTGCCACGGTCGCCTTCCCCGTCATCGTCCTCGTCGCCGACGATGCCGCAGATGGCGGCGAGCGTGTAGCGGCGCAGGTAGGTGATGCACGACCCCATCTGCTGCACAGTGCTCTTGTCCGGCAGCGGGAATCCGGCGGATTCCTCGATCCACTGGCCGGACGAGTGAGTCAGGATGGTGGTGACGTAGACGCAGCCCTGCTCCATGCGCACCGTCTGCACGGCGGCGAGTCCCTGCTTCGCGAGCGGGATGCGCACGGCGTTGAGGATGCTGCCGAGCGTGGCGTAGCGGTTCTTGAAGTGCGGGTTGACGCGGTCGAGTTCCGCGTTGCGGATCTCCATGTTCGCCTTGGCGAGCGCGGATGCGAGTTCGTTGATCTGTTCGGTCTTTGCGACGTTCATCGGTCAGTCTCCAGTGGGGGCGAGCAGGTCGGCCTGCGCCCAGTTCGGGATGCGAATTTCCATCACGTCATCAGACCAACCCTTTCCGGGTTCGTCCATGTACTTGCGGTAGAGATCGACCAGTTCCGGCAGGCGAGCCGTCGCTTGGTCGAGGCAGTCGATGTTCAGCCCTGCGCACATGCAGGCGTGCGGCGCGGCCTTCTCGACGACGATCAGCACGACGGCGGTGACGTCGTGACCAGCCGACCGCATCATCTCCCGGTACAGGGCGAACTGCGTCCAGTACCCGAAGTTCCACGCGGCCTTGCTGAATTCCTGCGGGGATGCGAGTCCGCCGTGGGTCTTGATGTCGATGATCGTCCCGTAGTCCTCGATCCACCCGTCGATCCGCGCCTTCGCCGGAACGCCCATGAAGTCGCCGCGCAGCGTGAGTTCGGTCGCGGTGCACTTCTCGATCAGCGATCGCGCAGCCGCGTGCGCCATCACCCCGCCGCGCATCTCCTCGACGAGATTCGATTCATCGCGGGTAAGGACGGTGCGGCCCTCCGCGACTTCGAGGAACTTGGCGAATTCAGCCTTGCCAGCAGTGGTTCTGCGGTCGCAGTCCGGGGCGGTGACGAAGTCGAGTTCGTATGCCTCCGGGGTCAGCAGCAGGCTGTGCAGGGCGCGTCCGACGCGGAACGCAGGGGTATCGACGCGGTTCTCGCGCTCCGCCAGCAGGTGCAGCGGCGTGGAGCGGTCGAGCGTCTTGAGCGCGGACGCGCTCATCAAGTTCCAACTGTGGTACTCCGCCTCCGGGATGTTCTTCAGCAGTTCCATGTTGTCTCCAGTGTGAGGCCGTGCGGCGTGCACGGCGCGGGAATGGTAACAACACTATCGACCATGTCAAGGCCGTTGCTCCACCGGATTCCAAAGATTTTTTCAGTCGGGTTGCCGACGATAGCCAAGACGCCAGAGCAGGCGGGCAAGTTCCTTCGCCGCCTCGGTCACCTTCTCCTCCGTCCAGTCAGGCTCGATGCAGTGCAGTGCTTCGTGGACGATGGTGTCGAGAAGTTCCTCGTCGGCCTGCCATGTCCAGATTCTGATGCGCCTGCCTGAAGCCTTGCCGGGATCGACCATGTCCCCGTAGTCGCGCAACTGCGGGACGAAGCGGAGGTTCCACCACTTGCCGTTCAGTTTGACGCGCATCCGACCTCCTGACGGTCAGTGGATGGGGAAGAACTCGGGCCGCAGGCTGTAGCGAGTCTCGTTGTGGAACCGTTCCTTGTGCAGCGACAGGCGCATCCACACCGCGCCGATGATCTCGGGCGTCCTGCCCTGCTCGACGTGGAATCCGCCGTGCCCGTCGCCGAATTCGTCCTTGTACGTCCCGACGCGAACGTGGTACTGGACGTCGTGCTCGACGCGCATCCCGCCCTTGTCTGCGACGAGCCGTTCACGGGCGAGCGGCATCACCCACTGCTTGTGGACGTGACCCTGCACGATGACGTCCGCGTCCGGAACGACCGCCGCCTGACGGCGCACCTTCAGGGTGTCGAACGACATCAGGGCAGCACCGCCACTGCCGTGGAAGTACTTCAAATTCAGGCTGTAACGGTGCGTGTTGAGCGCGACCACGAACTTCACCCACCCGCCGTAGCCTCCGGGCGACACCTTGTGGCCCGACTGCATGGACATCCGCTCGCAAAGCCGTTCCGTCAGGTCGGTTTCGTTGTTCTTCAGGACGGACGCTTCGTGGTTTCCTCGCCCGATGACGACGCAGTTCTTTGCGTAGGGTGAGTAGAAGTCTGCGGCGTGCCGGACGAGAGAGTCGAAATAATCCGGCGCAAGCGCGTGCTCCTCGCGCACACCCTTGCGAGAGCGTCGCGGGTCAGCGCGACCTTCCATCGCACAGAAGAGATCCCCAACATCAATCCATCCTCCCTTCCTCTCGACCACCTCGTCGAGATGCTGCCGCTCCAAGTCATGGTCGGCGTGCGGGTTGTCATGGTGACGGTCACCGGACAGGAGGAACCACCAGTGGTCAGTGGCACTGTTCGCCACGATTTGAACGTGGTGGATGTTGCGGGCGACTGAAGTGACTGACCACGGAAGTTCCATGCGGCCACGCTAAACCGGTCGCGGCCCGAAACAAACAGCCCCCGTGCCGCGAAGGCGACGGGGGCTGCTTCCGGGGGCAGATAAGGCCCAGTCACGGCGCATACGACCGCAACATGCGGGGCATCTCGTCAGAGAACCGCGCTGGGCGGACGAAATATACCGGATTGTTCTTGACTGTCAAGCATCGACCGTCTAGATTCTGCCCCTACGAGCGGGTGCCACTGCTCGGCCAATTTGGAGACTCGGGCGCGAGGAGGGTTGCACGGCACCCGCTCCCCTCTTCGCCCCGGGTCTTCGACATTCGAGTGGTAGTCGCGTAGCCGCATCACGAACGGGCATCCCCGAGCAGGGAACCCTCATCACGCGAAGCATTACGTCCCGGCTCTGTTGGGGATGACGGTCAAGACGCGGGCCTTTGGTGACCCTAGCCCGCGCCACCTCACGGTGCGCTCGTCCACGAACGTAGCGGCTGCTGACCACAGCGAAATGGGGAGATTCGTGGCTCGTCACGACGCGCGGCTCCGTGCCTGCTGTCGGCGTGACCCGCACAAGGGTCACGTTGCCTCTGCGCCCACCATGCCTGCTGCAACCCACGGCGGGTGCGACCTGCTGACTCCGCCCATATGGCTGCGGTGCGTCTGCCGTACTTCCCCTGCTCCGATGCCGCCGCGCAGCGAAGCCAATGGCGAGCGCAGCGCAGCGGCGGCGCGGACGGCCAGCCTAGCCGCCCTGCCGCAACTTCTCGATCTCCCTGCGCCTGCGCTCGATCCTGTCGAGGATCTTCTGCCGCTCCGTCTTCGGCTCCGCAGGCTTGCGACCACCGGACGTCGTCTTGCCATCGTCGAACAACTTCCGCACGAAGTCGAACAGGCCGTAGATCGGGACTCCGATGTACTGCGACATGGCGAGCAATGCGCCGCTGACCTTGAGGGTAATGTCCTGATCCTTCGTGATCTCGCGAATCGCTTGGCTTGCTGGGCGACCGACGATCAGGGCCGCCGGATCGCGTCGGTACTGGTATGCGTCGATCGTCCATCCCATCGTGATTCCGACGAAACCGAGCGTCGAGGCGAGAAGTTCGCGTGCGATGTTCAGCGGGACGCCCTCGACAGCCTTCTTGAACTCCTTGTCTTCTTCTTCGGTCGGCTCGTCCCCGCCAAGAAGTCCGGCGATGAGCGAGATGGCGTAGGCAGACGTCGCGATCGAGGCCGTCGTGATGACGGTGTTGGCGGCCATGTTTCCGGTGATTGCCGCAGTGGTCGCAAGACGACGGTTTCCGGACAGGTACGCACGACGGATCTGGTTACGTGCCTTCAGCGGGTCGCTGGAGAACACGAACAGCATTCGTGCCGCGCCGCCAGTCCCCAGCACGCGCTGGTAGGCGACGAACGCAGACTCGTCGAACTCGTCGCTCGCGTTCTGCGTGCGCCGGAAGTCGCGTTCGGCGCGGAGCGCCGCCTCGCGAAGCGCGTCCTGCCCGGTCAGAAGACCTTCGTCGTCCACCTCCGCGAGACGAGCCTCGACAGCCGCCAGCATGATCTGCTCGTCCATGTACCGGAGCGCATCGACCGCGCTCGCGATCATCATGTTCGCCCCGTTCGCCGCATCCTTGAGTCGGCCAAGAGCGTCGGTCATGTTCGCGGCAGCGACGTTGTTCCCGGCGGCACGAATGGAGTCGATGGCCGCCGAATACGCCGTGGTGATCCTGACGCGGTCGGAATCGGACAATGCGCCGCTGACGATCGTGCGCATGTGCAACTGGTGGCGACGGGTGAAGTAACCGTTGACGGAATGGATCTCCTCGATCCGGGCGTTCCACGCGAACGGGTTGGTGGTCTGTCGAGAAGCCCTTCCGACTCCCCTTGCCCAATACTCCGCCGGGATCTCGCTTGCCAGTCGAATCTGTCCGCCGATGACGACCTTGGCGAGCGTTCGCGGGCGCATCGCGATGGTCGCTCCGGTGACGTTGTTCGACAACTTGTCAACGATCGTCACGTTGTCCCTCGCGGTCGCCCCGACGCCGTTCGCGAAGATGGCGAGGACGCGGTCTGCGGTTCCCTCGCCCATCTGCATGTCCATCAGCCGGACGACCTCGTCGTCAGACAGCACGGTAACGGCGTCACGGTACGGCTGCGCCATGTGGATCATGTCGAGCGCCACCTGAACGTGGCGTTCCCATGTCTGGAACGCATCGGAGTACAGCAGTGCCTCCGTTCCTCCGGTACGCGCCTGCGCGAATCCGACGCTGGTGAGCGCACCGCGAACCAACGCGCCCGCGACCTGAAGAACCTCCTTCGCGTCGCCCTTCTTCGCGGCCTCGCGAATGCGCGGCCAGTAATTCGGCACGACCGGGGGCTGGTCGCCCTCGACGTTGTACACCGCGTCCATCACCCGGTCGCGGATCTGCGTTTCAAGGATGTTCTTCATCGACGCGATCAGGTCGCGTTCGCCCTGCGACAACCCGGCGAGAAGCGCACGGATCTCGCCCTTGGTAGGCGCATATGACTTTGTCGTTCGCGCCCTGCCGAACTTGATCCGCTGGCTTCCTGCGGTCGGCACGTCCGGGAACAGCGCAAGCGTCTCGTCATCCATTGCCGCGACGGACATGATCGTCCCGACTGGCAACGTGACCGTCTGTCCTCCGAGCGTCACGTCTCGCAACTGCGCGGAAGCCTCGCCGAGCAGTCCGTTGGCGAGCGCATAATCGTCGATGCTCGCGTAGCCAGCGGCCTGCAACGCGGATTCCAACTGCCGAAGGATCGCGGCGTGCTCCAAGGATGCTTCGCCCTTGCCAGCCTGCGCAGCCGACAGCAACTCATTGATGACGCCCGCCTCCGTGCCCTCAAGTTCCAGCATCAGCGTGTAGATATCGCTGTTCGCACGGGCAACCATGCGAGACATCGACACACGGGGAGGCTGGTCGCCGCGTTCGCGCTCCGGGAGCGTCGGGCGACCGGACATGGCCTGCGCAAGACCCTGACGCAGCGCGTCGTACCGTGCGATACGCGCAGCACGCATCTGGAGGAACGCCTGCCTGTCCGCCGCGTGGAGCAGCGCGGCCTGCTCGACGAGCGTGGCGGCATCGACGACGGCGGCGTAGATGTCCACGGCGTTGACGAGCGCAGGGCCAGCCATGACCGCCTTTGGCCCCTTCGCAGGGGTGACGGCGGCACGGATCTTGCGCCCGGACGCGGTGCGAAGACCAGCCTCCGCCTGATTGAGCATCTGCTCGATGCGGGTGCGGGTCGAAATGCGCATCCCGCGCTTCTTCATGGCCTTGCGAAGCGACCGAATCGCATCAACCGACTTGTCCACCTCGGAGTTCGCGGCCAACTTGACCGCCTCAACCGCAATTCGATTGGCCTGCGCAAGAGTCTTGACGCCCGCGATGCGGACGGCAAGCGGCCCGCGCAACGCCACCGGGAGCGTGGACGCGGCATCCCTCGCGATCGACTGTGCCGCATCGCGAACCTCCTCGGCTTGGTCTGCACGCGCCTGCATCATCCGGCGCAGGTTGAACATCTGGTTCTGGAGCGCGTCCTCGCGCTTCGCCATGCGGAGAAGCACCTGACGGCGTCCCTCCATCACGCCCTGCAATCGCCCCTTTGCCAAGCCCATGCCGTAGGCGAAGTCGATCGCCCGCTGCGCCGCAGCGGCGTCGGCCTTGATGTCCTTGCGTGCCTCGCGAATAGCCTCGCGGGCCTGCTGAAGACGCGGCTCGACGAACTCCAGCCGCTTGGTCAGCGCCTTCACTTCGCGCTGCTTGACCTGCTGCCCACGGATCTCCCCGGCCATCCGTCCGGCGTTCCGCCCGATTGCGTAGGCCCAGTCGATCGCACGCTGCGCAGTCGCCTCCGCGTCGGCGATCTCTTGCTCAGTGTTGCGGGCAGTGCGGCGAAGCGACGCGATGTCTGCACGCATGGACTTGACAGACGCGATGGCCGCGTCGAGGCGAGTCTCCATCTTCGCGATCGCGGCGTCAGCCGCGACCTTGTCCTCGTCGCGAGCCTGCTTCTCAAGTTCGACGCGAGCCTTCGCACGGGTCGCCTGCAATGTCTTCTGCTCGGCAAGCCGCTCGGCGGTGACGATGCGCCGCTCAAGGACGCGCACCTCGCGCATGGCGTTGACGCGCTGCGCGGCGGTGACGTTCTGCACGTCGCGGATCTGCCGCTTCAATTCGGCGACCTGCTCGCGCAACGACTGGATCTCGGCGTCTTCCTCTGGGCGTGCGAATGAAATCTCCGGGCGGGAGACGTCGAAACGCTTCGATAGAGGGATGATGTTGCCTGCCTCGTCGCGGGTGACGGGGTCGGCCAACTTTGCTTGGTTGGAGTGAAAGAACACAATGACATCGCTCGGCGTGCGAGTGTCAATTGAATCAATCGTGTTCTTCATAATCACGCCATCGTGACCATTATCGACGGCCTCTTGCACCAATTCCGAATAACTCTTGTCGCGGAAATCGCCGCCACGGAAGTCGTAGACAAGCGGGTTGTCCAGTCGAACCCACAAGTCATGGAGAGTCCTTCCGGCGCGAAGTTCGCGCTCCTCGTCTTGAAACCTTGCAAGTTCATTTTCGACGCGCTCTGTCGCCTTGGCTATTTCCGACTCTTTCTCCGTCTCTGCGGCATCAATCGCCTCGGTTTCCGTGTCGTACACAAAACCGTCATCGTAGGTATATGGCTGTCCAAACTGATCTGTCTTCGTAATCTGCGGCAACCATCCGCCTTGTTCCGCGTCCTGAATTGCGGATGTCTCAATGTCATACGCACGCTGCTGCTCGTCTTCCGCAGCCTGCAATCCATATCCAAGTTGTGTCGGCTGATTGAACGTGCGTCGTTCTCGTTCCGTCAGTTGATACTCGGTCGCCACCTGACGTTCCGAAGATGCAAAGAACCCAAGAAGTGCGGAGTTAGAGCCAGTCCGTTCGCCGCGACGAGCCGGATCAAATACCCAAAATGGCTTACTTGCACTCCCGTGGAATGCCTTGATTACATAGCCAGCCGCCTTCGCCGCTGCATCCACCATGCGCTGCACAGCGGGCATGTCGCCGCGCTCGACGGCGGCGAGGTACTCGGCGTCGGAGGCGCGGGCCATCGAGATGCCGGGGCTGGCGGGAGGAATTAGCAGTTCAGGCATTCGATATGACGAAACATCAGCCACTTCAATGGGCTTGACAGATTCCGCATATGCCGCTGCATCATTGGGATTTTGGCTCCGAAAGTACCGATTCGCCAAAGCCATGTCTGCAACAAGTGTTCCCGGTTTAATCTCCACCGCTTCCATTCCGTACTGAACAACTTTGGCTGGATCCTTATTAGTCAGGCTGTAGAAAGTTTCTATCCACTTGTTTGGAAGCAAAGCAAACACATGCGTTCCGCGCTCGGGAACCACGGAAATTAGTGGATCAACACCCGGCCCGTAAGACGGAAGCCGTGTTAGGCGCACAGCATGATTCGGAGCAACCAGTAAAGCATTCGTGTTTTTGTCGAATGCAACCGTCTTGGGAGACACGCGGGCCATCGACACGCCAGCCGCAGGAGCCTGCGCGGCCTTGGCAGTCGGCTGCTCCGGACGCTCCGCGTCAGCGATGTCGCGGTCGAGTTGGATGTCCGCGTCCTCCGCCCACAGCAGAGTGCGGGCCAGAGGAGACAACGTCGGAGACGGCTTTTTCCCGGCGACGCGCTCGATTGCGGCAGCGCGTGACACGGCGTCGATGACGGACATCGCCGCATACACCTCGCGCCCCATCAGGCCGCGACGGGCGGCGAACCGCACGAACGGCTGCAACGCGCCGCCACGGGTCAGGCGTCCTGAGGTACGAGCGAACAGGTTCGCCTCGCCTTCCTGCTGCAACCGGGCCGCGCCAGCGCGACGCACGGATTCCGGGACAGCGGCCTGCTCGCCGCCGACCTCTGCGATCGCCGCGCCAGCCTGCTGCAACGCGGCCTCGTCGAGACGGGCCTTGGCGGAAGTCTCCGCCGCACGCTGCGAATACCTGATGCCCTGCTCGTAGATCGGGGCGACGCCGACCGCTGTGGAATACGCCTGCGCGATCTCCGGACGGAACATCTGGATCTGGTGAAACAATTCCTCCATCGCCGTGGCGCGGATGTCGCCGCTCGCGTAGTCGGCGTTGAGGAACACCGTGTTGCGCGACGCCATCGAGAAGAAGCCGGGGCTGGAGAACTTCTTGCCCTTGCCACGGAACCACTGCACCTCAAGGCCAAGCGCCTGCATCTCGCGGGTGACTCGCGCCCCGTTCTTGGGAGCGGCGATCGGCTCAAGAGTCGTGCCCTGATCCGATCCGATCTCCGACAGGACTTCCTGCGGCGTGCGCTGGACATAGTCCATCGGCATGTCGGCGACCTTCTCGCGCACGGCGTTGTACGTCGCGTCCGCGATCATCTTGTCGTGCACCGACATCTGCATCTCGGCGTCGATGTCGGCGATCTGCTGCTCAAGAAGCGCGACCTGCTCGGCAGGATTGATCCGCATGCCGGGTGCGATCTCCAAGCCTTCGGCGACGGTCGCTTCCGACATGGCAGCATCGGCACGCTGCTTCACAGCATCAACCTCGCGACGCGCCTCCTCGACCTGCGCCTGACGCTCCTCGCGCAGAACCGCCGACCGGGTCGCCTCGGTGGCAAGTTCCGCCTCGGCAAGCATCTCGCGAGCGGCCTCGAAGTCCGCGTTGGCCTTGGCGAGCGCGGCCTCCGTCTCCTTGACGAGCGTGTCCTTCGCGGCGCGTTCAGGCGCACCGGACTCGAACTGCTGCTGCGCGGCACGCGCCCCGGCGAGAGCGTCGTTCAACTGCTGCCGAAGCGCAAGCGCAGCCTCCACGTCGTTTGCAATGTCCTGTCGCCGATCGGCCAGTTCTCGAAGGAAGATTCCACGCTCCTCCTGCGCCATGCCGTCCAGCGAGTTCAGCGCGATGGACACGCGGGCCTGCTGCGACTCGTCGAGGTCGGCAGACCAGTTCGTCCGCGCCTTCATCGCGTCCGTGTGCGCCTGACGCAGCCGGATCTCCCGGTTCGTCTCCGGGCGGAACGCATCGCGGCGATTCTGGATGCCACGCGCAGCGACCGCGCCACCGACCGCGCCGACGCCACCGACGCCTCCGGCGACGCTGCCGATGAACGCGCTGTAGAGGCCGTTCTTCAGGTCGTCCGACAGCGGAGCCTCGTTGAACGGTGCTTGGATGATGGCGGAGCCAAGTTCCTCCGCGCCCTCCTCAACGGCAGATGCGGCAATGATCTTTCCGGCCTGACCGAAGAACCCGTTCCGGAACTTCAGCGTGCCGTCCGACGCACGGGCGAACGCCTCCGCGCCAGCCTGTCCAGCCCGCGACGCCAGCACGGCCTCCGCCAACGGTCGCCCACGCTCCGACAGCGCGGCGACCGTGGCGCGGCCCGCACGGGTCTTGATGATGGCCTTGGCGGCTCCGCCGATGACCTTCCCGGCCACGGCACCGCCGATGATCTCCGGCCCTGCCTCCGCAACGGCGGAAATGGTCGCCCGCTTCCGCATCTCGTCGAGGCTGTAGGTGGACATGGGCTGGCCGGACAGTGCCTCTTCCGCCCGCTTCTGGTCGATCTCGTCGAAATACTCCAACTGGCCCGCCGTCCACGCAGACAGCGGGATGTTGGCGTTGCCCATCAGGTTCGCCGCCACGATGGGGGCCGCTCCGCCGCCCGTAGCGACCGCCGCAGCGACTCCGAGCATCTGGGGGGCCGTCTGGCCCAAGGCGCGGGAAATGTCGCCCATGACGCCTTCCTGCGCCCCTGCCATCCGTCCCATAGCGGCACCACGGGCGGCGATCTGCTCCGTCCGCAGGTCGTCCACGGTCAGGCCAGACCCGGCAGGCTCCGTAGCCATCGCGCCAAGCCTGCCCATCATCGGGGCGGTCGGAAGCGCCCACGGGGCGGCGACCGCGAACAGCGGGTTCAGCACCGACTCGATGAACTGCGCACGCAGGCCGGGGGTGGCGACCGCCTGCGCGGTCTGCTCGATGCTCTGCCAAAAGCCGCGCTCGATTTCGCGTGGGTTGAGGCCGAACATGAAGTAACGGGCAGTCTTGGCGGCAGCCTCCGGGACAAGCAGGTCGCCCTCGTACTGCTGCGCTGCTGTGCGCATAATGTCCTGCTCGCCAGCGGCCCCGCCCGGTGCCGCCCCCGGCTCCACGGACGCCGCGGCCTTGGCAATGCGTGCGAAAGCGTCGCCAGACGGGGCAGCAGGAGCCTGCGTGTCCAGCCCAGCGGTCGATGCGGCATTCTTGATTCGATCAAACGCGGACTGGAATGACGTCATTTGTTACCGGGTCTGGAGTTCGGAGATGATCCTGTACAGCGACATCAGGCGGGCACGGTCGGTCGGGTTGCCGGACGCGGCCAACTGCTCCGCCGTGTCGGCAAGGTAGCCCATCGGATCCACGCCCTGCGGAAT
>JBEILM010000112.1:0-12709 GCA_040379205.1 Gemmatimonas sp. | reverse complement strand
GGTGGCCTCCGTCACCTCGACGACCAGTGACGCCAGCGTTCGGCTTCGTGCAGCACGGCGTATCGATCGCAGTGACCGAGCGTGGTGCACGGGCCGGCGGCGCGACGGCCGTCGGCATCATGCCGGTAAGCTTACCCCCGATCTACGAGTTCGACCGTCCGTTCGTGTTCATGATCCGTGAGCGCTTCACCGGCACGGTGCTCTTCATCGGCGTCGTCCACGACCCACGCGGCTGACTCGGCGTGTCGTGTGGGGGTTCGCGCGTCGGCCCTCCGTGATCTCGCGGAACGGCATCGGCATGTCGGCGTGAGCGGGACATGGCTTCCGCGGACGCCCCATCGGGCGGGACGGGGCACCCCTCCCGCCCGATGGAGCGTCAACGACCGCGCCGAGTCACGCGTGGGCGGTCAGCCCCCACACGACGACGTCCCGGTGATCGTGGCGATGTCGGTGGACAGCTTCTGCTGCGCCGCGCGCACCCGTTCGCGTGCGGGGGTGACCGCGTCGAGAATCCCGCGAATCTGTGATTCCACAGCGCTGCTGCCCGGGCTGGCTGCGCGCAGGGCGAGGATCTTGTCGAGCGCATCGGAGATGGCCTTCAGATCGGCGGTCATCGCCAGCTCGAAGGCCCGTTCGAGATCGGCGATCTGCTGCGCCTGGGCCGCGGTGAGACTGAGCGGCGACGCGCAGCGGGCCAGCCACTCGCGCTGCGCCGGCGTGAGCACCGCGTCGATGGCCTTCTGCAGCGCGGCCGCCGCCGCCTCGAGCCGCTGGGCGATGGCCGATCCCTTGGCCATGATGGCGTCGATGCTGGCAGCCGAGGCGCCGGCCGCGCGCGCCGCGCGTGCCTCCACGAGGATGGCGTTATAGTCGGCGGCGTCCTTCGCCGTCTGCTGTTCGAAGGTCGCCCGCAGGGCGTTGATCTGCTGCTGTTGCGCCGCGCTGAGCGCCAGCGACGCGGGCAACGCGAAGGCCGAGCCGGCCGCGGGCCCGCCGGACGCGGTGCCCGGGCCGGCGCTGTCGCGACGGGTGGCCGCCGATGCGCTTCGGATCAAACTGTCGTTGGTTGCCACCTGTGCCGCGAGCGATGCATCGGTGTCGCCGGCCGGTGCCAGCGGCGACGCGTCGGTGCAGGCGGTGGCCCCCACCACGAGCAGGGCGGACACCGTGCCGATCGCGGCACCCCGTCGCTGCGTCCGGAGAAAAGAGAACATGTCGTGCTCCACTGAAGGGTGATGATGTGCAGCGTACCTGGCTGCGCGATGTCGTCAGCGCTGACGGCTACCAGTAACTACACCACGGGGCCAATGTCCCCTGACCGCAAGGTGAGCCGTCGCTAATCGCGCCAGGGCCGCAGCTGCTCGCGCAGCACACGCAAGGCGCGGCTCATCTGGGTCTCCACCGTCTTCACGGACACCTCGAGGACCGTGGCGATCTCATTGTACGTGAGGCCGCGCGCCCGACTGAGCAGAAAGACTTCGCGGGCCCCGGGGGCGAGGCGGGCCAGCGCCTGCTGCAAGGCGTGCTGCAACTCGGTGGCGATCACGTCGTCGTCCACTCCCTCGGTGCGACTGGCCACCTGCGCCGCCCGTTCCGGATCGCTCGTGATGGTACCATCCTGCCGCCGTCGGTCCCGCACGTGGTTGAGGGCGCGATTGCGGCAGGCCTGGTACAGATAGGCCGGCAAGCCGTCGGGTATGTCGACCGCCGCGCGGTTGCGCCACGTAGCGAGGAGTGCGTCCTGCACGATGTCCTCGGCGGCCACCCGGTCCCGCACGATCTGGTGCACCGCCGAGGCGAGCCGCGGATAGTGCGTGCGAACAACGTGGTCGAACGCGTCGCGCGAGGCGGAATCGTCCGGCGTGGAGGACCGCGCAGGGAAGCGATCGAGTGGATGCATGCGGGCCAAGGATATCGTGTCAGGGTACAAATGAACACGCGTGTTGTTATGTGTCAGATGGCGTTCTGTGCCTCGGTGCGGTCGCGACTGCCGGCGCGTTCCGCTGCACCACCCTCCGTCTCTCCCCCGATGTCGATGTCCGACCTCCCCCCCGACGACGATCTGCGCTGGGTGCAAGCCACGCGCTTGGTAGCGGGCGGGCTCGACGCCGACGACGCGGCGCGTATGCGCAGGTGGCTGTCGTCGACCCCCGATGGCGCCGCGCTGCTCGCGGAGGCGGAGCACGTTTGGACGGCCGTGAACCAACTGGGCGGCACCGGGCCCGTGGCGTGGGACACCGACGCCGCGATGCGGCGATTTGCCGAGGCCCGCGCGCGGGAGGCGCACGCCCCGCGCCCGGCGCGGACATCACGCGGGGGTATCCGGACCCGCCAGCGTGTCCTTGCCGCGGCGGCGCTGGTTGGCGTACTGATCGGGGTCGGGTGGTGGCGCCAATCGGCACTCGCCCCGGCGTCGCGCTCCACGGACGCGTTGCGGCTGGTCGCGAAGGGGGGAGACGCGCCCGTGTCGGTGACGCTGGCCGATGGCTCGCGGGTGACACTCGCACCGGGGAGTACGCTTCGCGGCGCCGCCGACTTCGGGCGCGCCCATCGGCAGCTCGAGCTGACGGGCGAGGCGCTGTTCACCGTGACACCGGGCGCGATGCCTTTTCGGGTACGGGTGGGGGACGTGCTGGTGGAGGATGTCAGCACCGCGTTCGCGGTTCGGGAGCGCAGCGAGGCCACGCTGGTCGCCGTGGTCGAGGGCGCGGTGGTGGTGGGAGCGCGCCGTGACACGGTGCGCGCCGGTGCGGGGGGCCTGGCAACGGCGGCGGGACTGGTGGCCCCGATCGGGGCCGACGCGGTGCGCCGAGCGATCGCCTGGACAGGTGGCCAGCTGGTGTTCGACAACGAGCCCCTCGGCGATGTGGTCGGTCGCCTCAGCCGCTGGAGTGGGCGGACCATCGAGGTGGACGCCTCGATGGCGCGTCGTCGCGTGACGGTCACGTTCGATGGGGAGTCGCCCGACGCGATGGTCGACGTGCTGGCCACCACCATCGGCGGACAGCTCCGCCCCACGGCGCTCGGGTGGAGGCTGAGCGAGCGGACCAGGTGAGGCACCCGTTGGTGCTCGCGCTGCTGGCCGGCGTGGGGAGCCCCGCCGCCGCGGTCGCGCATGCGAGCGCCGCGGCGGTGGCGCAGCCACCGGCCGTGCGCTCCGACGTCTGTCGGCCCGGTGCGGCCGCCGAATCGCGCGGGGCGTGGCGTCTCGTGCGCGTGCCGCTCGCCCAGGCCGTGCGGCAGGTTGCCGAGCGCGCGGGCTGGCGCCTGTCGTACAGCCCCGAGCAGCTGCCGCAGCGCGCGGTGTCGGTGGTGTGTGACACCTTCGAGGCGCGCGCCGCACTCGCGGTCATCCTTGCGGGAACCGCCGTGCGCGTGATTGTCCGAGACAACCTGCTCATCTTGGCCCCGATGCCTCAGGCTGACGACCGGGCGGCTGATGCCCAGGCGGCCCAGCCTCTGCCGGCACAGCGGGTGCAGGCGGACGCCGACGCCGCGTCACCTTCCCTGCTGGGTGTCCTGGCCGGTGTCGGTTCCCGCGTCGTGACACTCGATGGCGACAGTCTGCTGGCAAGCGGCGCCTCGTCGCTCGGCGAGGTGCTGCGCTCGACCCTGCCGGGGCTGACGGCGTGGGATCGCGGCGGCGGCGCGCTGCGCATTGCGAGCGTGCGTGGTCGGGGAGGGGACGGCGGTCCGGGGGTGAAAGTCTTCGTCGACGGCATCGAGGTGGCCGACCCGGCGTCGGTGCTCGGGCTGGATCTGCGCGGCGTGGCGCGCGTGCAGTGGCAGCCCGGCGCCGCGGGCGCCTCACGGTACGGAACGGATGCGCTGGACGGCATACTGCACTTCACGACCCGTGCCCTGCAGGGCGCGCGCGCCGCCGACGGCGGTTCGCGCGCGTTGCCGCATTCGCTGCGAGTCGGCGCGGCCGGTTCCCGACTGCAACGCGGGGCCCTGCTGAGCACCGATGTCGGCGCGGGCGGTGCCTGGACCCGTACGGCGCGGCCAGCCGCCGGAGACCGCACCGACTCCACGGCGGTGCGCTACTCACTGGGCGCCACGGGGTTTGCAGTGCGTACCGGTGTGCCGGTGGGTGACCGGCCCATGACCACGGCCGGCGGGTCGTGGTCGGCGATGGCCACCACACCGCGCTGGCGGGTGGATCTCAACGCGCGCGCCGCGGGCGGGCGACAGATCCTGTCGATCGATCCGCGTTGGAGCGAGTCGGCGCCGGCCACGCGGCCCGGTGCCGCGAGCATCACGGCGCTCGACGAAGAGGAGGTACGGGACGCGCACGCGGGACTCGCGATGCGCTGGGACCCCGGGCACGGCGGGCACGCCCTGCAGCTCGCGGTAGCGCGGTCCGACCGTGAGGCCACCGCCGACGCCCGACGCCTGTCCCTGCAGGACAGCATCCGCGTGGCGTGGCGTGGCCCGGTGACCCGATGGACGGCACGGTACCGCGGGGAGGTGCCGCTGCCTCGTTCGGGGCTCACCCTCCAGCTGGTCGCCGACGCCTCGCACCTGACCCGTCACGCGCCCGATACCTCGGGGCTCGCCAACTCGCTGGGCGACAGTGCCACCACGCAATCGCTGGCCGGTGGTGCGGTGAGCCTCCGGGGCGACCTCCGGCGGGTGCACTGGTCGGCGAGCCTGCGTGGGGAATGGAACGATGCGCTCGGCGTACGATCGCTACCGCTGTGGCTCCCCTCAGCCGGCATCGAGGTGCCGATGCCGGCCATCGGCCGCATGATGTGGCGCGGTCGGGCTGCGTTCGGGGCGAGTGCCCGAGCTCCGTCGCCGGGCATGAGCGCAGCGCGGACCACGTCGCAGTACGCCCAGCGGGCCAATCCGGGGTTGCAGGGCGAACGGCAGCGGGCACTGGAGGCGGGAGTGGACGGGAGCGCGGGGGAGGCCGGACAGCTGGCGGTGACGGTGTTCCACCAGCGTACCGACGGCTTCGTTCAACTCGTGCCCACCGGACAATCCGAAATGGGGGAGGGGTTCGTTCGCCGGGTCGTCCAGTTTCGCACGGTGGGTTCGGTCGAGGCCCGTGGGGTGGACGCGGATGGCGTGCTAACGACCCGGTGGGGGCAATGGCGGGCAACCGGCAGTCTTGCGCGGTCGCGCGTGGTGACGCTCGACTCCAGCTACCGCGGTTCGCTCGAAGTGGGCGCGGTTCCGCTGGAAGCCCCCCAGTTGTCATGGGCCCTCGCCTGGACCACGCGTCTGCACGGCGGCGACCTCACCATCGCCCAGCAGACGATCGGCTCGTGGTCGTCGTTGGCCTGGGACTGCGCCGGTGGCCGGACGGCAGCGTGTGGCAATGACCTCCGCCTCGTGGCGCCCCTCACCCGATGGCACGCGAGCTTCGCCGGCCCACCGATCCGGGGCTGGCGCTGGCGCCTGCGCACGGAGAACCTCACCAACGAGCAGCGGGTCGACGGCAGTGCGATACTGGTCGGGCCGGGGCGTTCGGTGACCGTCGAAATCGGCCGGTGGTGACCGTGCGGGGCCGGCACACTCTGCTGCCCGTTACATCACGGACACGATGGCGTGGGGCGCCACCCGCAGGGAGCGGCCATCAGCGCTCGGACCGAGCGACGTGACCGTGACCGTGCTCCCCGCCCCCGGGTCACGCGCACGAGATCCCACCGCTGCGCCGGATCGCCGCCCCGGCGCTCCCCCAGACGTCGCGCCCGGTGTGCATGGTTCGGGCGTGAGGGGGTAACGCCCCCGGCAACCTGATAGCGCGCGGGACAGCATCGCATCGCAACCGGTGCTGTCCCGCGAAATGTTCGGTACGCTGTCGGTCAAGCCGACGGTGCCGTTGCCCGCCGTTGCCCGCCGTTGCCCGCCGTTGCCTGCCGTTGCCTGCCGTTGCCTGCCGTTGCCTGCCGTTGCCTGCCGTTGCCTGCCGTTGCTTGCTGTTGCGGCGGTGCGCGCATCCTGGCATGCCAAGAGGCGCGACGCCAACAGCGCGGTCGTGCACGATCCGGCGGCAGCCGCGACTGCGTCCCGTGACCGCTCGGTGTGCGTGGAGTGGTGGCCCGCGCCGGTCCCTCGAGTGGGATGCGCGGCGTGACGACATGATGGACGACGACGGGCAACGCCTGATTCGTTGGGCGGGCGCCCCCGGGCGTGTCGCCAAGCCGTGTGCACGCAATCGATGGCCGCCACATGCCGGCCATGACGCGTACCCGATCACACCGCAGCGCCCGGCACCGACGGCGCTCTCGGTTCACCACGCGCTTGTCGACCGCCGGTGCCTGCCACGAACGTGCGATGGGTCACGGACACGGACGCCGGACTCCACGCCCGAGTGGTGCGCAAGCATGGTACGCAAGCGTGGCACGAGCAGGGCGAGCGTAGGAAGACCCATACCACGCGTGGTGGGGAAGCATGCGCCATGGCGGAGAGCACTCGCCGGCGCGAACGGGAGTCATCGCGTGCTCGTCACTGCAAGCCGACCGCTGGCCATTCCATACGTGCGAATCTCGGACAAACGGTGGCGGGGCTCACGCGGATGATCCATGAACCCCGGAGGGCCGAGCACGTCCTCGTGGCGACGGGGGAGGTGGTGCAGGCGGTGGGCGCACCGCGGTACGACGGGCGCTACGGGATGCCACACCCACCGGGCTTCCCCTTGCCACTACTTGAGGCGCGCCTGCATCTCGCCGATCACGTCCTTGTATGTGTTGAGCAGCCGGTCCCAGGGCACGAAGTTCTCGTCTTCCTTCACCGACACGCCGGCCATCTTGTTGCGCTCGCTGACGATCTTCATGGTGTACCGCAGCGGCGATTCGCTGGCACGCTTCACGATCACGCGCGTACGGATGACGACCTCGTTGTTGTCACCATATGTCTTGATCTGCCAGGCCGTGCGAAGGTAGCCAGTCTCGCTGTCGGAGTTCTCCAGAACGTCGAAGTGCGACAGCACGATGGACGAGATGCGTTTCCACGCCATCAGGTCGGTGAGGGCGGTGTTTACCTCGAACGTCACGTTGACATTGGCCTGGTCGCTCGCCACCGATGCGGAGAACGACTCGTCGGCCTTGAGCTGCACGAGCTGCTCGATCGGCGGCACGGGGGCGTTGTCCTGTGCACAGTACTCGCGTTCCCACGGCAGGAACGCGGGCTGCTCCACGCGCACCAGGACGCACTGACCGTCCGGCACCTTCACCGGATAGCTGCCAACGCCCGCCTGCTTGTTGTTCACGAAGATCTTCGCATCAGTGGCGGCGTTCACGCTCACCACCCGTCCGGCGAGGACGAGCCGATCGGATACCGGCGGATCGGGCATCCCTTCCTTGTTGCAGTACTGGCGCTCTGCAGCAGCAAACCCGGGCTTCTGCGCCCGAACGATGACGCAGGAACCGCGTGGGATGACCACGTCAGCATCGTTGTCTCCGAGCTTGGCGTCGTTCTTGAAGAACTCCGCACCGGACTGCGAGGCCGTGAGCAGCACGCGACGATCGCTCAGCTCGATGCGCTCTCGCGCCGGCGGATACTCGCTGCTGCCCTTGTCCCAGCGATACACGCGCGTGACGGGCGCCAAACCCGTTCGCCGGATCTCAACGGTTTGTGCCGTGCCTTCCTCCACCTCGAGTTCATGCGAACGCTGCCCGCGCGCCTCACCATTCACGAAGATCGTGGCGTCGTACGGCAGCACCGTGAGTTCCACCACACGGCGCGTGAGGAAGATGCTGTATGGTTCCTTCGTGTTGTACTTCTCCGCGTCTTTCGGGAAGCTCCGCCGGACATCGCGAAAGCCGTCCTGCCGTACGACAACGGTGTTGGGATCGTTCTTCTCGATCTTGAGACGGTACGGTTGTCCGGGGTCCGCCACCTTCTCCAGTGAGTTGTCCTGAATCTTGTGACGCCAGATAGTGGCGGTAGCCGGCCGCGCCTGCACGGTGATGGTCTGGGCGGTGAGCACTGGAGCGGCGACGGCAAGCAGCACACCGACGATCGGCAGGGCGCGGAGTGGAGAATTCATGTCAAAACACGAGCGCAAGGGGAACGCTGCGGGCGCGACGCGCCGTGGCAAACCACGAGAAGTTACGGGATGGGTGAGGTGACCACAAGCAGCGTGGGGGCTCGGCACCGTCGAGCGCGGGTAAGAGGTGCCGGCGGGACCTCGGTGCACGAGGCACGACCGCGAGACTTCCGTCAGCGACGACCGAGAAGGCGTATCGCCGATGATCGCGGCGGTCTGTCCGAAGACTCTCGTACCGACGAGGCTCATCCGCACCCGGCACAACGGCCGTGGCGGCGACGGGGAACGTCATCACGTCGGGGCCGAGGGGGGCACCTTGCGCACGACGACGGCAAGCGACCGCCTGCCTGGTCAAGTCCGGACGATGGCTCGCAACACGGGGAACGTCCCGAGCGGTAATCCCCCCAGAGTAGCACGGTCGCCCAAAGTGGAACGTTTTCGTACACTGATCCGAGGAGGTTCCCATGAAGACATCACGGTTTACCGATAGCCAGATCATCGCGGTCCTGAACGAGGCGGAGGGCGGCATCCCGGTGCCTGAGCTCTGCCGGACGCACGGTATCAGCTCGGCTAATTCTACAAGTGGCACGCCAAGTTCGGGGGCATGGATGTCTCGTTGATGACGCGGATGAAGGAGCTCGAGGAGGAGAATCGGCGCCTCAAGAGACTTTATGTCGACGCGCAACTGAGCGCGGACCTGCTGCGGGAGTCCCTCGCAAGAAATGGTGAGGCCAACGCAGCGTTGCGCGCTGGCCCGGCACGCGGTTGAGACCAAGCGCACCACCATCCAGCACACCTGCCGAACATTCGGCAGCAGTGAGACCTGCTACCGGCACCAGGGCCGCCGCGTCGACGAGGATGCCGACGTCGCGGACTGGCTGGTGCGCCTCACGACGACGTATCGCACCTGGGGCTTCGGCTTGTGCTTCCCCTGCCTGCGGAACGTGAAGCAGTTCGCCTGGAATCACAAACGGGTGTACCGCGTCTATCGGGCGCTCGAGCCGAACCTGCGGATCAAGCCGCGGCAGCGGCTCGTGCGGGAGACGCCACAGCCGTTGGCCGTACCCGACGGACCCGACAAGTTGTGGTCCAGGGACCTCATGCACGACCAGCTGTCCGACGGTCGCAGCTTCCGGCTGTTCAACGTCCTCGACGACTTCAATCGCGAAGGCCTGATCATCGAGGCGGACCTGAGCGAAACCGTGACACAGTGGGCGAAGGGGCGAGACATTCAGCTCGACTTCATCCAGCCAGGGAAACCACAAATGCACGCCTACATCGAACGCTACAATCGGACCGTGCGCTACGACTGGCTCGCGCAAACCCTGTTCAATTCCATCGAACAGGTCCAGGCGGCAGCGACTCATTGGCTCTGGACGTACAACAACGATCGGCCCAATACGGCCTTGGGTGGTATCACGCCGGCGATGAAGCTGGCCCTTGAAGCATTGCTCCACCTCTGGCGCCCACTACAAGTGGGGGGATTACCGCTCCACCGCAGCGAGTGAACACCACCTGATCCAAGGGGGAACGCGAGGGAGACTCGCGTCGCGCAGGAGCGACCCAATCGATGAACCGTACGAGCCGAGGCCGGTGAGTGTCAATCGGAGGGACGTCTGAGCGGCGACGGCGCGGCTCCCCCGTCGCTGGGGCACGGCAGATTCAGGGCAACCGTCACGCTTGGCGACCAGTTGCGGGTGGTCCCCACGTGTATGCAAGGGACAAGCGAGCGTATCATTGGCAACGGAAGACGCGACAGGGGTGGGGGTACGCCGTGGTACTGCCAGGGAAACTCTGCACAGGTGTGCAGCGTGAGGGCTGTGGATACCATCGCGGTGACACTCATGTCTACAGGTGCCCCGGGTGCGCCGCCGTTGAGGTCGGCGATCACGCGGGGCGCGGGACGCGGGACGGATAGTCGCCCCACCCCGATTGAGATTCCCATACCGCAGCACGGGGTGCTGCCCCATCGGGGGCGGCACCCCGTCGTTTCGGCGACCCGTGCTTGAGTCTGCACGCCGCGCCCGTCGGCATGGGGCGCTTCCACTGATCGTTCAGGTGGGCCGGACTGCACCAGTTGCATGGACCGAGCATTCCCCCGCCTCTGCCTCCGCCACCGTGGCGATCGCGAAGCACACTGCGGCATGGCCGCGACAGGGGAGCGGCAGTGTTGCGCGCCCTGCGCGCAGACAGCCGGTTCTAAGGTGAACGCCCGTAAGGCGATCCGGCGGCGCCGAGTTCCCAGTTGGGCGATGACGCGGCCGGCACGAACATTGCTGTCCCGGCAGTTGTTACGGCTGTCAGCTCACCCCATCCCTCCCAACCATGCGCCTGCGACTCCCACTCCTTCTCGCTTCCCTGCTCGTGGCGTCCAGCGCGCTCGAGGCACAGGGCTTCACCTCCGGTACGCCTAATGCGGGCGGCGGCTTCCGAATCCGGCGGGAGGGCATAGACAAAGAGGTGCTCTTCGGCACTCGGACCCTCCTCACCGATTGCCGGCCGGGGAACGCCTGCCAATCATCGGCCGAGGCGTCGGGGTTCCACGGTGCCGGATACCAGCCGTTCTCCATCACCTACAGCGCCAGCACCGGTGGTGGATCCATGACGCTCAGCTGGAACCCGTTCGGTGCCTCCAGCTACGCGCTCACCAGCACCGGCAACACCTTCCACGCCATCATGTTCAATGTGAAGGGATTCGGCGTCAGCGAGTTCGTCGGGCTGAGCAACGTCCAGTTCAACGGGCTCGCAATCCCCGCACTCGGGAGCGTCACCTCCACGGGCACCGACAGCTACTTCGCTTTCTCCGGCGTGAACGCCGCGAGCGACTTCACGATCACCGGTAATCTGGCGTTCGGTACGGCGGGGGGGACCAACCCGGAGCAGCAGCGGTTCGGGTTCTTCTACGGCAACTGCGACAACTCACAGGGAACGGCCTGCGTGCCGCTCCCCACGGGAACGGTCCCGGAGCCGGCGTCCGCAGCGCTAATGGTCGCCGGGCTTGCCGGCCTGTTGGCCGTCCGTCGCCGCGAGAGGGCTTGACCCGGTAATCGGCGCGGTCCGCGCCTGAGCACTCTGCGGTGGTGAACAAACCGGCGCCCCCACCTGATACGGTGGGGGCGCCGAGTTGTTTCCAGGCTCGGCGCCGGCAACGTGACCCGCGCGAGACGTGCACGCGAGGAGGCGTGTCCGGCGGTCGGACCACGGCGGCCTAGGGGTCGCTCCCGCACGCGCCGTACGTAGGGCCACTCCGCCCACTGCGTGTTTCCCGGGAACACGGCCCGATCGCTGCGCCACGGTGCCCACGCGCGGCTCGCTCCAGTCCGCTCCAGGCCGCCTCCCGGAAATCTCTTGCCAATGAGCCGCCGCGTCCAGGTCACCACGCGCTACCACAGCTGGTATGCGAACCGCCCCGGCGGCAGGCGGTTGAAGGCGACGCCCGCCGCCGATGGGCGTTGCGCCTGCAGCAGCTCTTCGAGGTCGCCCCGCTCGCGAGGTCGGCCATCGCGCTCTATGCTCGAGGCGGGATCCAGCTGCCCACGGCCTGTCTGCACGGCTTGCCGCCACTTCGCCCCCGTCTCATGCACCGCGTTACGGCGACCCCCCTTCCCAGCAGCCCAAGGGGTCCGAAACGCCTACGCGCGCACTGCAACAGACGTACGACGACGCGACAGCGCACCGGCACCCAGCAACGCGGCGCCGACCAACGTGAGCGACGCCGATGCCGGCTCAGGCACGGGCGCGGCGCCGAAGGTGAAGCCCTGCCAGTGCTCCGGGACATTCGTGGTGAACGTCAGCGTGGTGACCGGCGAGGTGAATCTCAGCACGCCATGGAACTCTTCTCCCGTGAAACTGTTGCCCGACGTAACGCCGAAGCCAGTATTCCAGTCAGACCCGGCAAAACCGAATCCCCAGCTGTCCACGACGAAACTCTGGTTGAAGGTATAAGTCACCGGAGTGCCTCCCCGGCCTACGCTCAGCATGGCCATGTAGAGATTGCTGACGGGAGACGAGAAGGTCACCGTGGCCGTGACGGCATCCGAAATCCCCAACTGGTCGCAAATCGGTCGGTTGCTGACGGTGCCGTTCGTGTACGCATTGCCGACGGCCCAGCGGTCCGCTGCCGGCCAGGCAGTGCAGTCCGTATACGCCGCCGACAAGGGCCCGGCGGATACATAATTGACTGTAACGCCTCCCATGGTTCCGGACGCCGTGCCGGCAGGCGCGTTGAGGGTCAGCCAGTCCGTCCATGCGACCTGAGCCGACGCCGTCGCCGGCGCGAGCGCGGCAGAGGCGAGCAGGATCAGGGAGCGTGCAAGTCGAATGGTCTTCATTCGTCACTCTCGGATATGTGGGCAAACCTGTGATGATCACTTGCCGACGATGGCAGCAAGCGATGTATCGCGGCGGATGAAGGGGGACGCTGCATGGAGATCGTGCATCTACGATACGCCCGAACATCTTGGCCGACCGAAGACAATCCCACTCGGCCCGCGTGTTGCGGCGGAGCGACACCGCGCCGGTAATCTGCCACGGGTGGAACGAGCGAGCCGTGAGCTCTGAGTTCGAGCGGACCGTGCGACCGGCCTGCTGGCCCGGTGTGCCGCCTGCGTGACGAAGGACCGCGATCCCACGCGCGTCACGCATCCGGTCGAGGCGCTCGTGCGGCCGCGCGGGTACGGGCTCGCGCTCGGGTACGAGGATCTGAATGAT
>JBEILM010000111.1:0-13235 GCA_040379205.1 Gemmatimonas sp. | reverse complement strand
TTCTCCCTGTGCCGACATCGACCGCCCTCGACCTCGCCCGCTCCGCTCAGCTCTTCCATGCGCTCTCCGACGAGACGCGCCTGGCGGTGCTGGCCATGCTTCGCGACGGTGAACGGTGCGTGTGCGACCTGCAGGATGCGCTCGACGCGGCACAGTCGCGGTTGTCCTTCCACCTCAAGGTGCTCCGCGAGGCCGGCCTCGTGAGCGACCGCAAGGAAGGGCGCTGGTCGTATTACCGCATCAACGCCGAGGCGCTCGCGGAGGTGCACGATCTCGTGCGGGTGCTCGGCACCGAAGGCACGGGCTCCACACGCTCGCTCAAGGTGTTCGGCCGCTGCTGCGGCTGATCGCCAGCCAGCGCGGCTTACGCACGGGCGCCCGCGGGCGCCCGCTCTTGAGTCAGATGCATCAAGAAATATTGCTGAACATCCACGCCCAGATCGGAGCAACCATGTCGACCACCACCCCCGATGTCAGCACCCTCGTTCGCGAAAAGTACGGCGAGGCCGCGCGCCGCGTCCTCGAGGTCAACGAGTCGGCCGCCGGCGGCTGCTGCGGGCCGGTGAACTCCTGCTGCGGCGGCGCCGCCTTCAACGGCGCGGTCGATCCGATCACGTCCAACCTGTACGTGAATGGCGAGACCGACGTGCTGCCGAATGCGGCGGTGCTCGCGTCGCTGGGGTGCGGCAACCCCACCGCGCTGGCCGAGCTGCGCGAGGGTGAGGTGGTGCTCGACCTCGGCTCCGGCGGTGGCATCGACGTGCTGCTCTCCGCGCGCCGGGTGGGCCCCACGGGCAAGGCGTACGGCCTCGACATGACCGACGACATGCTGGCGCTCGCGAAGCGCAACGCGGCCGAAGCGGGCGTGACCAACGTGGAGTTCCTCCGCGGGCGTATCGAGGAGATCCCGCTGCCGTCGGGCAGCGTGGACGTGATCATCTCCAACTGCGTGATCAACCTGTCGGGCGACAAGCGTCGCGTGCTGGCCGAGGCCTTTCGCGTGCTCAAGCCGGGCGGCCGCTTCGCGGTGAGTGATGTGGTGGTGCGCGGCGAGGTGCCGGCCGATGTGCGTCGCTCGATGGAGTTGTGGGTTGGCTGCGTGGCGGGCGCGCTCGAGGAGAATGAGTTCCGTACCCTGCTCGCGGAGAACGGCTTCACCGACATCGACATCGAGCCGACGCGCCTGTACAAGAGCGAGGACGCGCGCGTGTTCCTGCAGGACGCGGGCATCGATGTCGACGCGAACCTCGCCGAGATCGACGGCAAGTTCATGGCGGCGTTCGTACGCGCGACCAAACCGGCGGGGGCATGACGCCCGCGTTACGACCAGGCGCCCGGGGGGACGCCGCCGCGGTCGAGGCGCTGCTGATCGAGCAATCGCTACCCACCGCGGGGGTGGCAGAGATGTTCGCTGTCGACCCGACGCAGTTTCTGCTGGCGGAGGATGGCGACGAGGTGATCGCCGTGGTCGGCATTGAGGTGTGTAGTGAGCATGCGTTGCTGCGCTCCGTCGCCGTGCGCAGTGACTGGCAACGGCGGGGCCTCGGCCACGCGCTCGTGGCGCGCGCGGTGGCGCATGCGGAGGGGCGTGGGATCGCGGCCCTCTACCTGCTCACCATGACAGCTGAACACTACTTCCCGCGCTTCGGCTTCACGCGCATCACGCGCGATGAGGTCCCGGCCGCCATTGCGAGCACGGTGGAGTTCACGAGCGCCTGCCCGGCGTCGGCCGTCACGATGCGCAAGACACTGTCGACGCCCGGGAGCGTGGCCCAATGACCGTGGTCGCGAACCACGAAAGGTTACCAGCCGCTGCGGCCGATTCGATCACCGGACGGCTGTCGACCATCGACCGCCTGCTCCCGCTGTGGATCTTCGTGGCCATGGCACTGGGGATCCTGCTGGGGCGCGTGTATCCCGTCTTGGGCGCTACGCTCGACCGCGTGCAGGTCGCTGGCGTCTCAGTGCCCATCGCGGTGGGCTTGCTGTGGATGATGTATCCCGTACTCGCCAAGGTGCGCTACGAGACCATCGGGCGGCACGTGCGCGAGACGCGCTTGCTGGGGACATCGCTGCTACTGAACTGGGTGGTTGGGCCGCTGCTCATGCTCGCCCTCGCGTGGGTGTTCCTGCCGGATCTGCCGGCGTACCGCAACGGGCTGGTGCTGATCGGTCTCGCCCGCTGCATCGCCATGGTGCTCATCTGGAACAGTCTTGCTTGTGGCTCCGGCGAGCTCGCGGCCGTGCTGGTGGCGCTCAACTCGGTCTTTCAGATTCTCACGTACTCGGTGCTCGGCTGGCTCTTCCTGACGGTCATTCCGGGATGGTTCGGGGCCGAGAGCGCGGTGCTGAACGTGACCATGGGCGAGATCGCGCGCAGCGTGCTGATCTTCCTTGGCGTTCCGCTGGTGGCCGGGTTCCTCACCCGCACGCTGCTGGTGCGGGCGAAGGGGATCGCGTGGTACGACGGCACGTTCATGCCGAAGTTCGGCCCCACGGCGCTCCTCGGCCTGCTGTACACCATCGTGCTGATGTTCGCGATGCAGGGTAACCGCATTCTCGAGCTGCCGCTCGACGTGCTGCGCATTTCGGTGCCGCTGCTCGTGTACTTCGCGATGATGTTCGGCTTCGCGTTCTGGTTCGCGCGGCGGATGGGATTCGATTACGAGAGCACCGCGTCGCTCTCGTTCACGGCGGCGGGCAACAACTTCGAGCTGGCCATCGCGGTGGCGGTCGCCACCTTTGGAATCGGCTCCGGCGAGGCGCTGGCGGCGGTGGTCGGGCCGCTCATCGAGGTACCGGCGCTCGTTGGGCTCGTGTATGCGTCGCTGTGGGCCCGCCGGCGATTCTTCCCCCACTCAACGAATGCCTCGGTGTCCGCCGTTCGTACCATCTGACGTCATGATCGCCTCGAGATCTCTTCCAATCATGCGCTACGCCCTCATCTCCGACATCCACGCGAACGTGCAGGCGCTCGATGCGGTGCTCGCCGACATCGACGCCCGCGGTGACGCGGACGCCGTGTATCACCTGGGCGACCTGGTGGGGTACTCCGGCACGCCGAACGAGGTGGTGGAACGGCTGCGCGCCCGTGCCATTGCCGGCATCGCCGGGAACTACGACTCCACCGTTGCCACCGACTACAAGCACTGCGGGTGCAAGTCAGAGAGTGTGCGGCAGGAAGAGCTCGCGCATCTCAGCTACGAGTTCACACGCGACGCCGTGACTGCGACTACGAAGCGCTTCCTCGCGGGGCTGCCGTTCTCGCTCGATCTGCGCCCGCTCGGCGGCCATGCGTCGGGGCCGCGTCTCGTGCTGGTGCATGGGACGCCCACGCTCAACACGGTGTACTTCACCGAAGACCGCTCCGATGACTTCTGCCGCAGGATGGCGGCGAGCGTAGGGCTCAAGAGCGGCGACATGCTGGCGTTCGGGCACACTCACAAGCCGTGGCATCGGGTCGTCGATGGCGTCCACTTCGTGAACACCGGCAGTGTGGGGCGCCCGAAGGACGGGGACTGGCGAGCGGGTTACGTGCGCGTGTCGTTCGGGGAAGCAGCAATCGCTGTTGAGCACGTCCGCGTGCCGTACGACATCGAGGCGACCGTGGCCGGCGTGCGGGCGGCGAGGTTGCCGGAAGATTTCGTCGCGTTCTTGCAAACGGGTGGCCGATCATCCACGCCGGGCTGAGCCAGCATTACATGTATCACGCGTCCGCTCAGCGTGCCCCACGCTCGCGCGTCCCGCGTCGCTAGAATCCACGGCATGCCTGCCACACGCACCATGCCCCCCATCGTCATCATCGGCGGCGGTATTGCCGGTCTGTGTGCCGCCCGCCGCCTGCGGCAACGACAGGTGCCCTTCGTGCAGCTCGAGGCGCGCGATCGCCCCGAAGGGCGTATCCTTTCGGTCGATGCCACGGGCGCACCGGCCGACGACGGCTTCGACCTCGGGCCGTCGTGGTTCTGGCCGCGCACGCAGCCCCGGCTGGCGGCCCTCGTGGACGAGTTGGGACTCTCGTCCGTCGCGCAGGACACCGACGGCGATGTGCTCTTCGATCACCTGTATGGTGAAGGAGGGCAGCGTCATCACGGCGGACTCCAGGAGGCGTTGTCGTTCTGACTGGCCGGCGGCAGCGCGGCGCTTGTACGTGCGCTGGTGGCCGACCTGCCAGGCGCGAACATCCGTCTCGGTGCCGTCGTGACCGCGCTGCACGGTGGCGTCCACCACGTCACCGTGACGCTCACTGCATCGTCCGGCGTGGTCACTGGCGGTGAGTCGCTCGTGGCGAGTCATGTCATCGCCGCGCTGCCGCCGCGGCTGCTGAACGCGATGGTGACGTTCGACCCCGCGCTCGCCGGGGAGACGGTGGCGCGTTGGCGCGACACGCCCACCTGGATGGCGCCGCACGCCAAGTTCGTTGCGCTGTACGATTGGCCCTTCTGGCGCGAGGCGGGGCTGAGTGGCACGGCACAGAGCATTGGGGGGGCCGATGGCGGAGATCCACGACGCGACGACGGCGTCGGGGCAGGCGGTGCTGTTCGGGTTCGTGGTCGTTGACGCGGAACCGCGCGCTGCGGTTGGCGAGGCGGTCCTGACGCGAGCCTGTGTCGAGCAGCTCGGCCGGCTGTTCGGCGAGGAAGCACGACGGCCCGTGGCCACCCTGCTCAAGGACTGGGCCGCGGACCCGTGTACGGCCACGTCCGCTGACCAGGTGCCCGGTGGCCATCCCGCGGGAGGCGAGGCGCGTTGGGTGACGGGACCATGGGAGCGCTACCTCACGCCCGGGGGCAGCGAAGTGAGCCCGCTCGAACCCGGCTATCTCGTGGGAGCGGTGCTGGCGGCGGAGCGGGGCACGGCGGCCGCGATCGCTGCGGTGCAGGCCGGGCACCGTGGTTGAGCCGCACCCATACACAACGCACGGGGCGGGAGCACGTGCTGTGCCCCCGCCCCGCACTGCGTCTCTGCCGGTGATCGACCCGTCGATCAGAACAGGGCGGCCACCTCGTCACCGACGGCCTCTGCATCCTGCCAGCCCGTCGCCGTGGTCGCGGCCGCCCGACTGGTGAACGCGGGGCGCGACGAAGCGGACCGGGACGGCACGCTCCGACTTGCCGCCGACGGGCGACGCAGCGTCCGACCGCCGCGTGTGTTACCGAGGTTGAACTGCGACACCGCCTCGTGCAGCACCTGTGCCTGACTTTCGAGCTCGTTGGCTGCGCTCGCCGATTCCTCGGCATTCGCGGCCACCTGCTGCGTCACCCCATTGATCTGGGCAATCGACTCGTTGATCTGCGACACGCCGCTCGCCTGCTCGCGGGCGGCCCGGGTGATCTCTTCAGTCACCTCCGCCGACCGGGCGACCTGACGGGCGATCTGCTCGAGGCTCTCCAGCACCTCGGCATTCAGCGCCACGCCCTGTTCGGCGCTCGCCATGCTCTTCTCGATGAGCGCGGCCGTGGTCTTCGACGCTTCCGACGAACGGATGGCGAGCGTACGGACTTCCTCGGCGACCACCGCGAAACCGCGGCCCGCATCACCGGCGCGCGCGGCTTCGACCGCCGCATTCAACGCCAGCAGATTCGTCTGGAAGGCGATCTCCTCGATCGTCTTGAGAATCTTCGAGGTGTCGATGCTGGCTTGCCGAATCTCCGTGACGGCCTGCGTCAGGCGCTGCATGCGCACGGTGCCTTCTTCGCTGTGATGGCGCGCCGCCACCGCCAGTCGCTGGGCCTCGGAAGCGTTGTCCGCACTCTGCGCCGCCATGCTCGCCACGTGCTCGACCTTGCTGCCGACCGCTTCGAGGCCGGCCGCCTGTTCGCTGGCCCCTCGCGCCAGCGACTCGCTGCCGGCCGTGATCTCCGAACCCGCCGAGGCAACCTGCTCGGCCGCCGCCTGCACCTGCTCGAGCTGCGTGGCCAGACGCTCCACCGCCCGGTTGAAGTCGCGCATCAGGGGCTGGTAGCCCTCGGCGACATTCGTGTCGGCCCGCACGGTGAGATCGCCCGCCGCGAGGTCGGAGAGCGCCGACGCCATGGCCTGCATGACCCGCTGCTGCTCGGCAAGGAACGCCTGATCCTTGGCCGCAAGCGCGGCATCCGCTGCGGCCTGCTGCTCCCGGGCTTCGCGCTCCATGCGGATGCGCTCGAGTCCGTTCGCCTTGAAGACGGCCACCGCCCGGGCAATCTCGCCGATCTCGTCGCCACGCGCCGTGCTGGGTACGTCGACCGCGAGGTCCCCGGAGGCGAGCAAGCCCATGCGGCCGGTCAGCTCCTGCAACGGGCGCAGGCTGTTGATGGCCCACCAGGCGGCAAGGGCACCGACGGCAATGGCCAGGAACGCGAGCACCGTCATGAACATCGTGAAGGTGGACGCGAGCTCGGTGGTCTGCGCACCGATCGTCTTGTTCTTCGCTTCCTGCAGGTCGATGTACAGGTTGATCTGGCGGAGCCAGTTGACGAACTGCGGTCGCGCCTCCGCCACGAGCACCTGCTGCGCCTCGGCGTTTCGGCCTTCCCGACGCAGGCGAACCACCCGGTCGATCAGCGGCACGGTGATCTGCTCGGTGGTCTTGATGCTGTCGAGGATCTCCTTCTCGCCGGCGGTCACATAATCGGCCCGCTGCATCATCTCGTCGAGCGGACCGGCGGACTTGGCGTAGTTGGAGGTGAGCCGCTCGATATCGGCGACTTCACGCGCCACTTCGTCCAGGGTGGCATCGAGCACCACGTCCCGCAGGGAGATGGCCCGGTCGTGCACACTGCCGCGGAAATTGATGGCGTACCGCTGCTTGACGCTGTTGACCTCATTTACTTCAGTCAGGTTCGCGCTGATGCCGCGCACACGCTGGATGCTGACAACGGAAAGCACCACGATCAGCGTGATGACCGCGGTGAAGGCCAAACCCAGACGACTCTAAATGGACAGGGTAGAATGGGGTGCCGCTGGCGATTTCATCGTTGAGATCTCTCCTCAGGGTAAACGGTCGCCGGCAAACGGCCGGCACCTCTGTCGTCAGTGCTGAGATATCGGCACGCGTCGGCGGTACTTTAGCGAAATCGGAATGGGCCTTGGTCCCATTCCAGCATCGGCAACGGCACGCGCGGTCTTCCCTATGGCGTGCGGGAGGAGGGCCACGTCGTGGCACGCCGTCGGAAGAGCCGGCGTGCCACCCTGTTCACCGTGGGCTGCGAATGACTTCGGCGGCGTCGTCGAGTCCGCGCGCCAGCGCCACCTGGTCGGCCGTCTGGCCGCGCGGATCACGAATGCTTGTGTCGGCGCCGTGGGCGATCAGCACCTGCGCCACCGCGGTCGCCTCCTCCTCGTCGTCCGGCAGGCAGAACAGCGGCGTCGGCTCCTCTGCGTCCGCCAGCCGGTCGTTGGCCAGCGATGGGTCGCTGGCAAGCACGGCGTCCAATCGCGCCACCCGTCCGCTGCGGGCGAGGGCGCGCACGTCGCGTGTGCGGGGCGCCAGCCGTTCCGCTGCTGGCACACGCCCCAGATGGCAGGCCCAGCCCATGGGTGTTGCCCGCCACTTGTGCTCCCGCATGTCCACGTTGGCGCCGGCGGCGAGCAGCACATCGATGACGGACACCGCGCCACCCAGCACGGCGCGGTGCAGGGCCGTCGTCCCCTCATGATCGGTCAGGTCGGCAGACACGCCGAGCGACAGCAGCAACTGCACGGCGCTGGCGTGGCCATGCGCCGCGGCCGCGTGCAGCGCGTGCGGGCTGCGCCGCAACGCCGGTTCGGCGGCCAGACGCGATCGCACCTCGTCGTTGCTTCCGGCCATGAGCGCAGCCATCAGCGCCCGCTCCCCCGCGAGCGGCTCCGGCTGGGCGCCGTGACGCTCGAGCAGCGCGACCATGTGCGGGAAGCCGGCGAGGCGCGCCTCCGTGTGCACGGGGTGCTGCGAGTAGGCGTGCCGGGTGGTCGCGTCAGCGCCGTGCGCGAGCAGCCAGGCGGCCCGCCCGAGATGATTGCTGGAGACAGCGTTGCCGAGCAGGTAGTTGAGCGTGCCGACCTTGATGCGGCCCCCGAGTCCGCGGCCATTCACCTCGGACCACTCGGCGGTGCGGCCCTGCTGCGCGCACGCCGACCAGAGACGCTCGGTCCACGTGATGTCATCGCTCACGATGGACGTGTTGTAGAGCGCCTGCGTGTCGTACGGGTCGGCGCCGTGCTCGAGGAACAGGGAAACCAGCGCCTCGGCCTGCGGGTGCGTGGGCTTCGCCCCCTCGCCCTGGCCGATGGCGCCCGTGATCAGGGTGAAGGCGTTTCCCCAGCCGTCGTCGAAGCGGAAATGCGGGTCGGCCCCGGCCTCGAGCAGCAGGCGGGCCATGGTCACCGCGTGCTCGGCGTCGAGCCGGCCGTAGGCCACATGGGCGAGCGCCGTCCAGCCGTGGGGACCGCTGGTACGCCGGGCGCATCCGGGATCACGTGCGAGTTGGCGGTGCAGTGCGTCGAGCTCGCCGCAGGCGGCGGCAGTGAACACGCTGTCGTGGCGCACATCGGGGAAACGTTCGGTGATGCGGCGTGCGCGCACATGGTCACCGCCCCAGCCATGGCGCAGGATGGCGTCCACGCGCTCGGCGTGGGTCGCGCGGTCGAGGGCGAAGTCGTCGATGGCGCCACGCAAGGCGCGCCAATCGACCAGCCCATACTCACGGGCCAGGGCATACTGCACGTCACGCAGCGCGGGCACGGACGGGGCGTCGGGCCAGGCGCGATCGAGTCGCTGTTTGGCGTCGGCCTCGCCACGGCGCAGGGCGGCAAGCCAACGCTTGGCCTCCTGCTTGTGCACGTCGAGGGTACTGCGGGGGGATAGCGGTCGCGCCACGGGGCACACTCCTTCCGAAACGGCCAGCCGTCCGCTTACGAATGGCCAGGAAGAAGGGCTCGTAAGGACTCCGCACTGCCTGGGTGGGAGCAGGCTCCCTTGCCGCGGACCGGTGGCGCCCCAGCGGCGCGCTGGTGTGGAATGTGAGAAGGCCCGCGTCGCGGGTCAAGCACGGGCTGATCGCGACGCCGTACCCCGGGACGGCAGCCGTGGCGGCGCCCAGCCCAGCGGCGACACCGGAAAGGAGTCGGCGAGGAGGTGACAGAGAGCGGGCTCCGCGAGTACGTCTCACGGTCGACAACGCGTACACCCTGCTCCCACTGCCATGCGTCCGCTCGTTTCCGTCTATCTCGGTGTCAGCCTCGACCTTTGCATCGCGGAGGCCGAGGGCGCGCTCGATTTTCTCGCCCCATACCAGCAGCCTCCGGAGGACTACGGGTACGCGGCGTTCATGGCCGAGATCGACGCCGTGATCCTCGGTCGGAACACCTGCGACACCGTGATGGGGTTCGACGGACCCTGGCCATTCGGCGACCGGCCGGTGGTGGTGCTCACGCACCGGCCGCTGCCGCCTGGGCCGGCGACCGCCCGGGCGCACGCCGGCGGATTGACTCCCCTGCTCACCGAGCCTGGCGCCCAGGCTGTGCGCCACGTGTATCTCGATGGCGGCGCGGCGGTACGGCAGGGGCTGCGCGAGGGCGTCGTGGACGCGCTGACGCTCTCGGTGGTGCCCGAACTGCTGGGGACCGGCCGCCCGCTTTTCGACGAGACTGTCCCCCGCTCGACCTGGACGATCGTGGGCACCACGGCCTATCCAAGCGGCGTGGTACAATTACGGTATCGCCGCCTGGATCACCCTCTGGCGGCACCGGATTACACTGAGCAGAGCGCCGGATGCGGCGCGCGACGGACCCGCCTTCTCCGAGGCACGACAATTGACCGCACCACAAGAGCTGTTCGCCGGCATGGGGCTCATCACCACCAAGGCGCCCTACATCGAGCAGGCGGTCGCCAATGGCGAGATGTACATCGAGCAGCCGTACGACCTGTACTCGGCCGAAAACCACGACACGTGGCAGCGGCTGAATGCGCGCATGCAGGAGCTCTGGCACCGGCATGCCAACCGGCGCTTCCTCGATGGACTCGACTCGCTCTGCTTCGAAGCCACCCGCGTGTCGCGGCTCGAGGACGTGAATCGCTTCATGGCCCCCCGCACCGGATTCCGCGCCAAGGCCGTACGCGGATTCGTACCCGCGTTCAGTTTCTTCGACTGTCTGAGCCGCCGGGAGTTCCCGACCACCATCACCATCCGTGCCGGGGCGTCGCTCGACGACCTGCCGGAACCGGACATCTTTCACGATATCGCCGGCCATGTGCCCATGCACACCGATCCGGCGTTCGCGGAAACGCTGGTGTACTTCGGGGCCTGTGCCCATCTGGATGCCGAGATGGTGAGTGGCATGACCGACCGCGCCGAACAGCGACGCCGGTTGTCGAGCATCCAGAACGCCCTGCAGCGCTACTTCTGGTTCACCGCGGAGTTCGGGCTCATGCGCGGCCGCACGCGCGACGAGATCACCGTGTACGGCTCGGGGTTGCTCTCCAGCTACGGCGAGATCGTGCACAGCGTCACCAGTTCTGCCGTGCAGCGCCATCCGCTCCAGCGCGAGTGGGTCATCAACCAGCACTTCGAGATCGACCACTATCGGCCGCTGCTGTTCATCGTGGATGACTTCGAGCAGCTCTACGACCAGGTGGGCACACTCGAGACGTGGATGAAGCAGGGGAAGCTGGACAACGTCACGCCCAGGTGGCGTGACATGAGCGAAGCGGACGTGGAAAGCTTCCTCAGCGCCAGCCTGGTCCGATGACCGCGCGGCCAGGCGACGATCACCGTGATCGCATGTGCCCGGCGGGATATTCCCGTCGGCAGTTCCTTGGCCTGGTCGGCGCCGGCACGGTGGGCGCGCTGGCCACACCATGGTCGCTCGCGGCAGCGGACGCGTTGCGCGCGGACGTGGGGGGAGCACCACCTCGGCCTCGCCCCACGCCGGCGCAACTGGCGTGGCAGCGCGATGAGCTCGCGCTGTTCGTGCACTTCGGCATCAACAGCTTCACCGATCGCGAGTGGGGCGACGGTACCGAATCGCCGACGCTCTTCAATCCGGAGCGGTTCGATGCCATGCAGTGGGTGCGCGCGGCGAAGGCGGCCGGCGCCAGGAGTATGATCCTCACCGCCAAGCACCACGACGGCTTCTGTCTCTGGCCCACGGCCACCACGCAGCATTCCGTGGCCTCGAGTCCGTGGCGCAACGGCCAGGGCGACGTGGTGCGCAAGTTCGTGGAGGCGTGCCGCGCCGAGGGACTCAAACCGGGATTGTATTGCTCGCCGTGGGACCGGAATCATCCGACGTACGGCGATTCGGCCCGCTACAACGACGTGTACATCGCCCAGCTCACCGAGCCGCTCACCCGCTACGGCCCGCTGCACGAAGTGTGGTTCGATGGGGCGAATGGCGAGGGCCCGAATGGTAAACGGCAGGTGTACGACTGGCCCCGTACCTGGGCGCTCGTGCGTCGGCTGCAGCCGCAGGCGGTGATCTTCTCCGATGCAGGTCCCGACGTGCGCTGGATCGGTAACGAGCGCGGGGTGGCCGGCGAGACACATTGGAGCACCATCCGGCCGGAGTCGGTGCCGTACATCGGCGCCAGCGGCGACGACGTGATCCAGGCGCTGCAGGAAGGCCACGCCGACGGCACCGTGTGGCGCCCCGGCGAAACCGACGTGTCCATTCGCCCCGGCTGGTTCCATCACCCGGCGGAGGACGCGCAGGTCCGCACCGTGGAGAATCTCGTGGAACTGTACTTCACGAGCGTGGGCCGAAATTCGAAGCTGCTGCTCAACGTGCCGCCTATGCGGGACGGGGTCATGCACGCGGTGGACGTGGAGCGTCTGGCCGGCATGCGCGCCGCGCTCGATGCGCTGTTCGCCACGCCGGTGCGTGCCGCCGCAACGACGTGGCGCGCGGTGCAGCCGCGTCGCGGCGTGCGTACGGTGCGCTTTTCCGCGCCGCAGATGGTGTCCGTCGTGGATCTGCGCGAGGAGATCGCGCAAGGGCAGCGTGTCGCCCGGTGGACCCTCGACGCCCTTGGCAGCGGCGAGCGCCTGGCCGCTGGCACGACCATCGGCCACCGCCAGTTGAGCCGCATTGCACCCACCACCGTTGCCGGACTCGTGCTGTCGGTGGAGACCGTGGATGAGCTTCGCCGGGTGACGGTGCAGGGGTATCGCTGAGTGGCGTTCGCGCACCATGCGGATAGCTTCCGACAGCGGTAATGCACCTCGTGAGACACGAACGGTGCACCGCCGTCGCAACACTCCCCGAGGATCCCATGTTCACCGTTCCCCGTCGTGCATGCATCGCTGCGGGCGTGGCGTTCGCCGCGGCAGCGATGCCGGTCATGGCGCAGAGTCCTCTCGCTGCCAGCCGTCCCCAGGCTCCCGGTCCTGCGTTGCCCGCATCGACCATCGCCGGTGTCAATGTCGTCGATATCGTGGCCTCCGACTACGCCTTCGACATGCCGGCCAGCATTCCCGCCGGCCTCACGACGTTGCGCCTTACCAACAAGGGCAACGAACTGCATCACGTGTATCTCGTCAGGGTCGAGGCGGGCAAGTCATCGGCTGACGTGATGGTGTGGTTCAAGGCCGGCGGCCCTCCGCCCGCATGGCTGAAGCCGGTGGGTGGCCCGAACGCATCGGCTACCGCCACGCTGTTCACCAGCACGCTCGAGGCCGGGAAGTACGTCGCGTTGTGCGTGATTCCAAGCCCCGGCGGGCCGCCGCATGTGATGAAGGGGATGATCAAGGACTTCACCGTCACACCGTCGTCGCGTACCGCTGCTGCGCCCAGGCCCACGGTCACGCTCGCGCTGAATGACTACGGGTTCGACTTCTCGAAACCGCTCACGGCGGGGAAACACATCGTCGCCGTGACCAACACCGGCCGGCAGCCGCACGAGTTCTTCTTCGCGAGGCTGGTGTCAGGCAAGACGCCGATGGACATGGCGATGTTCGCCGAAAACCCGAAGGGCGCGCCCCCGGGCATGCCGATGGGCGGCATCACCGACATCCTGCCCGGGGCGACGGTCTATCTCGAGGTCGACGTGGCGCCTGGTGAGTATGGTTTCATGTGCTTCACGCCCGATGCCAAGGATGGCAAGCCGCACCTGGCACACGGGATGATCAGGCAGGTGAGCGTGCGGTAGGGCCTGGGGGCTGGGAAACGGCGGAACTGCGCGAGCTAGACGGCGCGAGCTAGCGGGCGCGGGCGTAAAAGCCCGCCATAAACCGGGCCGGGCCACCCCCCCCCCCCCCCCGGCCCCCCCCCACCCC
>JBEILM010000110.1:0-13393 GCA_040379205.1 Gemmatimonas sp. | reverse complement strand
GATGGGCGCGCCGGTCGCGCGATCGAACACGTAGAGCCACCCCTGCTTGGTGGGTTGGGCGACCACCTTGCGCGGCCGACCGTCGATCGTGACGTCCATCAGGTTCGGCGCCATCGGCGTGTCGTAGTCCCAGATGTCGTGATGCACCATCTGAAAGTGCCACTTGCGCTTGCCTGACTTCACGTCGAGCGCGACGAGCGAGTTGCCGAACAGGTTGTCGCCCGGCCGGTGGCCGCCGTATTCGTCCATGAGCGGCATGCCCACGGGGATGTACACGAGGCCAAGCTGCTCGTCGGCCGCGTAGGGCGCCCACGCATCGGTCTTGCCCACCCCCTTCGTGCCCTGCTTCGAGCCGTTCTTCCACGTTTCGGCGCCGAACTCACCCGGCTGCGGCACGAGATTGAACTTCCAGAGCAGCTTGCCGGTGGGAATGTCGAAGGCGCGAATGGTGCCGATGGGGTTTGACGCGCGAATGGGGTAGTAGCCGTGGATGGACGAGTTGCCCACGATGAGCACATTGCCCACCACCATGCCGGGCGAGCTCGCCGCGATCTGGCTCGGAATCCCGACACTGCCGTCGGCGCCGATCTTCTTCACCGGATCCCAGCCTTCTCCCGGCTTCGCCTCGCGATAGGGCGCCGCATCGGAGATGATGAGCGGCCCCGAATCGTCCACCGCCAGCTTCACCATGGGGTAGCCCAGCCCCTCCATGAGGTCGAGCGTTCCCTGCTTGCCGAAGGCGGGATCGGGCTTCCCCGTCTTCGCGTCGAGCGAGATGAGGTGATAGCCCGGCGTGGTCACCAGCACGCGCTCCTGCGTGCCGTTGGTCCAGTAGGACAGCCCGCGGCCGGCGAACTGGCGGGGCGCCTTCTGCCAGCGGATCCCCTCTTCCACCTTGTACGACCAGAGTTCGTTGCCGGTCTCGGGATCGAGCGCCACCACATGCCGCTTGGTGGACACCACCGTGAACAGGCGACCGTTCGCGTACAACGGCGTGGTGCGGTAGTACTCGTCGGGCCCGTGCTTGGCCCCGCCCTTCCACTCCCACGCCACCTTCAGCGAATCGAAGTTGGAGGCGTTGACCTGCTCGAGCGGCGAATAGCGCGTGCTCCACTGATCGGCGCCCCAGTGCCGCCATTCCCCGTACGCGTTGCCGCGCACGAGCGGCTTGCCGGGTTGCGCGCGCGAGGTGCCGACCTGCGTCAGCAGCACGCCCGCCATCGTGGCGCTGATTGTCGCCAGGGCCACGAACTTGGTGGTACCACGTCTGGTCATGGGAACTCCACTCCTGCTCTGGTTGGTGCTGCGTGGTGGAACGGAACGACTCGGGGCGGGGTGTTCGGTGTTCATCGTGGGCGGGGCTGGCGCCCTTCGCGGGCGCCGCTGCGCGACAGCGTCGAGTCGACGCGCACCGCCTTGAGCCACGCCGGTTCCGGCGACAGCTCGACCTTGCCCGGCGGCATCCCGTTCAGGCGCAGGATGTACGCCGTGACCCACACGTATTCATCTTCGGTGAGGCTGCCGGGCGCGGACTTCGGCATGGCCTGGCTCAGGTAGTCGTACAGGTCGTACAGCGGGCGGCCGAACCACTTGAGCTGAAAGGCCATGCCCTGATGCGACGCCGTGGTGTGGCAGCCGAGGCAGGAGCCGTTGAAGACCTCACGTCCCTTCACGGCCTGCTCGGCGGTATAGGCACCCGCCATGGTGGTGCGCGGGGCCGACTGCGCGCCGAGCGGGGCGCTGGTGGCCACGAGCGCCGCGCCCACGGCCAGGAGCAGCACGCTCACCGAGCCCACCTCGGGACGCGCACCGCCGCGCTGGAGACGCGCCATGAGCCCCTGCAACAGCCACGCGACGCCCACCAGGCACAGCACACCGATCGCCCCCTGCAGCAGCGCCGACACGAACGTCGCGTCGAACGCCGGCCAGCTGAACGGCTGCGCCTGCAGCTCCGCCCCGCGTGCCGTCATCCAATGCCAGGCTTCATGCGCCACCAGCGCCGACGCCACCACAATGCCGGCGCGCTCGGGGATCGTCCGCGCGAACAGGCGATCGAGCAACGGCACGGCCAGCAGCAGCACGCCCACCTGCGCGAGTTCGACACCCACGTTGAACGCCGCCAGCGATACCAGCAGGTGACGCCCGGCGACCTGCAGGGTGTCGCCGAGCGCCGCCGAAAAGCCGAAGCCGTGCACGAGGCCGAACACGAAGGCCACCAGCCAGCGGCGTTCCAGTCGCGGGCCCATGATGTTCTCGAGCGCCATGTACACGATGGATGCCGCGATCAGGACCTCCACCAGCGGTACGAACCACCCGACGCCAGGGGCATAGCCCAGCGCCGACGCCACGAGCGTGATGGAGTGCGCCACGGTGAAGGCCGTCACGATGCCGATGAGTGGGCGCAGCTGCCGGAACGGCAACACGAGACAGAGCACGAACAGCACATGATCGATGCCTCCGAGCATGTGCCCCATGCCTTCGCGGACAAAGCGCGCGGCGGCGTGCCACCAGCGAGGATCGAGGCGCAGCGCACCCGGGTCGCCCTCGTAGCGGTAGGCTCGCTCGCTCCCGTCGCCGTTCACGAGGCGCACGACCGAGGTGGTACGCACCCCGAGGTGCGCCCAGCGTGGTTCGATCACGAGATCGCGTACCGGAGCGGCCAGCGGGACCTCGAGCAGCACTTCCAACGACAGCTGCCCGTGCGGGATGTCCACCTCGCCGAGCGGCGCGCCCCCCTGCATGGCGCGCAGGGCACTGGCGTACTGCTCGAAGGCGCGATCCGACGGGAGCGCCGCGCGCACCGCGACCACCTGCGCCGCACCGAGGTCGCGCGTGCCGTCGCGCAGCGTCACCCCATCGGCCACCCACAGCCGCGCGGCATCGCGCAGATACGGAGCGGCGCGCGCCATGTCGAGCGCATCGTTGGCGACGAGCGGAAAGTCCACATCGCGTACGGCGTTCATGGGAATCTGCACCAGCAGCCGCACCCGATCGGCGAGGGGCGCGACGTAGGCGCGCACCCCGACGTGGCGGGGCACTTCGTGAGCGTGCACGGATTGGGCGGGCGACGCGAGCCCCGACAGCAGGAGCGCCGCGCACAGCAGGCGGGAAAGGCGCAACGATTCTCTGGACAGGGGAGAGCGGGCGGGTAGCTTCATGGCGCAAGCGCTCGCCATGGGTGCCGCCACCGTCTCCCTCCTGCGGTGGCCGCAGTCGCTCGAACTTACCACCGGGACCCGCGTTGTACACGGGTCCGTCTCGCGGGTCCCCGCCCGACCGGAGTGTGCAATGCCGAGGTTTCGTCCGTCGACCCGATGGTCGATGCTGGTGCTGGCGCTGGCTGCCCTGGGGGCGGCCCAGGCGTCGTTACAGGCCGACAGCCGTCAGACGGTGCAGGCGCCGAAGTTCGAGGTCGACCCGCTCTGGCCGAAGCCGCTCCCCAATCACTGGATCCTCGGCTCCGTCATCGGTGTCGGAGTGGACAGCCGGGACCACGTCATCATCATCCACCGCGGCGACTCGACGCTCAACCAGCGCACCGAGGCCGGGGCCGACGCCACGCCACCGGTGGGAGAGTGCTGCCGGTCGGCACCGCCGATCCTGGAGTTCGACCCGGACGGCAACCTCGTGAAGGCGTGGGGTGGCCCTGGCGTCGGATACGACTGGCCGTCGTCCAACCACGGCGTGTCGGTGGACGACAAGGACAACGTCTGGATCGGGGGCAACGGCGGAAACGACTCCCACATCCTCAAGTTCTCGCACGACGGCAAGTTCCTGGCGCAGTTCGGTACGCCGAAGCAGGCCGCCAACAGCAACGACAGCACGCACTTCGGCCGCGTGGCCAAGATCTCCTTCGACGCCAAGGCCGGTGAGGCCTACGTGGCCGACGGGTACGGCAACAAGCGGGTCGCGGTCATCGACATGCAGACGGGCATGCTCAAGCGCTTCTGGGGTGCCTACGGCAACAAGCCGGACGATGCCCGCCTGCCCCCCTACGATCCGTCGGCACCGCTGGCCCAGCAGTTTCGCAATCCGGTGCACTGCGCCGAGCCCACGAACGACGGGCTGGTGTACGTGTGCGACCGCCCCAACGACCGCATCCAGGTCTTCCAGAAGGCCGGCAAGTTCGTGAAGGAAGTGCGGGTGGCCCCGGCCACGCGCGGCGACGGCTCGGTGTGGGACATCGCGTTCTCGCGCGACGCCGCCCAGAAGTACCTGTACCTGGCCGACGGCAAGAACGAGCGGGTCTACGTGATGGACCGCCAGTCGCTGGAGACGCTCACCTGGTTCGGTGACGGCGGCCGCCAGCCCGGCCAGTTCTTCGCCGTACACAGCATTGCCAGCGACTCGAAGGGCAACATCTACACCACCGAGACCTACGAGGGGAAGCGCGTGCAGAAGTTCCGCTACCGCGGCATCGCCGCGGTGCCGCGCGGAAGCCAGGGTGTGGTCTGGCCGACGGGCCGCTGACGTCGGGGCGTGGGATAAGCAACGGGGGACGGGGCATCACGCCTCGTCCCCCGTGTGTTTTCCCTGTGGGTCAGGTCAGGGAATGACACCCTGACATTCGATCTCCACCTTGGCGTTCGGCACCACCAGCGCCGCCACCACCACCGTGGAACGCGCCGGCGGGTTGGACGGGAAGAACTTGGTGTAGGCCTGGTTCATGCCCTGGAAGTCCTTCACATCGGTGAGGAAGACCGTACACTTCACGGCGTTGATGAGCGTGGTACCGGCGGCCTTGAACACCTTTTCGGTGTTCTCCAGTGCCCGGGTGGTCTGACCGGCGATCGTGGTGTCATTCGGGCTGGTGCCCAGCTGCCCCGAGGCGAAGATCATGTTGCCCACGCGGATGCCGGGGGTCAACGTCGGGGTGATGCGCTGCCCTTCGCCGACGATGGGCTGGCGCGCCGCGGCCGCTTGCGCCGACAGCGGGGCGGCCGCCAGCATTGAGATGGCGAGGGAAAGCCGCGCGTTCGTGGCGCGTCGCGTCGGAAGCATCGTGTGTCCTCCAGGAGCGGTTGGGGGCTTCGGCAACTCAGGGGAGATAGTCAATATGCCCATGTTCGACTTCGTCTGCACCTCCTGCCAGCACGCCTTCGAGGCGCTGGTGCGCGGGAGCGCGCAACCCGCCTGCCCGGCGTGCGGCAACACCGCGATCGAAAAGCAGCTCTCGCTTCCGGCCATCAAGACCTCGACGACGCACGGCCACGCGATGGCGGCGGCCAAGCGGCGAGACAAGGCGCAGGGGCAGGAGCGGGTCCATGCGCAGCGGCAGTATGAGCTCAGTCACGATGACTGAGTGATACCCAAGGTTCGCAGGACCTGATTGTATAGAGCCACGGAGATGAGGAGGGGAGGAGAACGCCATGCTGTTCTCCTCCCCTCCTTTGCTCCGTGCCTCTGCTTGGTCAGGTCCGCTGCCCAGACGGCCAGTCGCCGCTCAGCACGACCGACACTTGTTGCTGTTCTTCGAGCCGAGCTTGACCAGCAACTCGACGGTCTCGAGGAAGGGCGGGATGCGCTGCACCGGCCCGTTGGCCATGTCGGCCGTCGTCTGGCCGCGGCGGCTCATGGCCTTCACATCGGTGCCCTTCGACACGAGGTACTCGATCAGCTCGTTGTCGCCGCGTGCCGCCGCGTGGTGCAGCGGGTTGTAGCCGTTGTGGTCGCGCGCATTCACGTCGGCCTTGAGCTCCTCCACCAGGTACTTCACCGCCGGCAGCCACGCGTCGGGAGCGTGCCGATGGGAGTTGGCGGCATAGCCTTCGCCATAGCCCACGCCGCTGGCAGCGTGGATGGGATACACGCCCGGTCCGCCATCGGGCACCGGCGGCAAGCCCGACGGATCGGCGCCACCGGCAGCTCCCTCTTCCGGTGCGTCGTCGCCAGGCAGGCGCCCCATGGGTTTGATGGTCGGCACGGACGGGTCGGCACCGTACTGCTTCAGCAGCTTCATGGCCGGGACGTCGAGACCGTAGGCGGCCCGCCAGAACGGCGTCGCCCCCACGGTGTTCACTCCCAGCAGGTCGAAATTGTACGACATGAACCACAGATGCTTCTTGAGGCGCACGTTCGGATCGGCGCCCGCCTTGAGCAGCATCTCCATCAGCTCGAGGTGGGTGGTCTGCTGCTGCAGCTGCGCGGTGGGCTGCGGATAGAGCGACTTGGGCGCCCACTGCGTGTTGATCACGGCGTACAACGGCGTGGCCCCGGCATCACTGGCCAGCTTCACATCGGCGCCCTTGCCAAGCAGCATCCTGGCCATATCGAAACGACCGTTGATGGTCGCCATGAGCAGAGGGCTGGTGTGATCGCCCTCGCTCACATGATTCACGTTGGCCCCCGCCGCCAGCAGCTGCTCGACCGCGGCCACGTGCCCCTCGCGAATGGCAAAGAGCAACGGGGTGAGCCCCCCCTTGTTGCCGATCAGATCGCCATACGACGGCCCGCGCTGCTGGAAGCCGGTGGCGGGGCGCGCCGAATCTCCAGCCGCTCGTCCGACGGGCGCCGTTCCCGTTGCCGGTCGCGCATTTGCCGGTGTGGCGGCAGCAGGCGCGGCAGCAGGCGCGGCAGCAGGCGCGGCAGCAGGCGCGGCAGCAGCCGCGGCAGCAGGCGCGGCAGCAGGCGCGGCCGGCGTGATGTTCGGTGTCACCGTCGACGGCGCGAGCGGCGACTCGGCGGCCTTCAGTGCCGCCACGCGACGGCTGCGCGCCGTGAGCAGTGTCCGGATCTCCCGCTCCTGCTTCGGGATGTCGTCGATGCGCGACGCCGCCTCGAGCCCGGCTCCCTTCCGGATGAGCACCGCCATCGCGGTCGCCCGCCCGTACGCCGCCGCCCACATGAGCGGCGTCTGCCCCCACGCGGTCTCGCGTATGTCCACCGGCGTGCCCTTGTCGAGCAACGCCTGCACACTCAGCGAATCCCCGTGACCCGCCGCGAAGTGCAACGCGGTAGCGCCACCCGTGGAGGTCGCGGCCAGGGGATCGGCACCGTTGGCCAGCAGCACCTGCACCACGCTGCCCCGCCCTTCACGCGCGGCGAGGTGCAGCGGGGTGTAATTACCGTTGCGGGTCAGCGCATCCACGCGGCCGCCAGCGTACACCAGCATCTGCGCCGACGCCGCATCACCACGTTGCGCGGCCCAGTGCAGCGCCGACATGCCATCGGCCTGCGACGCGTTCACGTCGAGCCCCTGCCGGATGAGCTGGCGCACTTTGGCGGTGTCGCCCCGCATCACGGCGTCGGCGACCGGCGCCTCGGTGGGGTTGTCGCGCGCGGCACCCAGCAGCAGCGTGGCGCCCACAGCCACCACGCTCACCAGCCAGCGCGCAGGTCGACGCGTCGACGCCCCGCGGGCGAATGCCTCGCGATCAGGCATGGGCGTTCAGGTTCAGCACACCGTTGCTGTCACCGAACGCGCGCATCTCCTCGAGGCCCAGCGTATGCATCATGCTCAGCATGGCGTTCGCCATCGGGGTGCCGTCCGACGCCTTGATGTGCAGGTTGCCGGAGAGGCGATTCTCCGCCTTGCCGAGCACGATAAGCGGGCAGCGGCGATGGTTGTGCAGGTTCGAGTCACCCATGGGCGAGCCGTAGATGATCATCGTCTTGTCGAGCATGTTGCTGTCGCCCTCCTGGATGCTCTTGAGCTTGTCCAGGAAGTACGGCAGCATCGACACGTGGTACTTGTTGATCAGGTTGAAGTCCTTCACGCCACGCTCGGTACCGCCGTGGTGCGAGGCCGGATGAAACGGCTTGTCGGTGCCGCTTTCCGGATACGTACGGCTCGACCCGTCGCGCCCCATCTTGAACGAGAAGACCCGCGTGATGTCGGCCGCGAAGGCCAGCGCCTGAATATCGAACATCAGCTTCACGTGCTCGGCGAATGAATCGGGCACACCGGCGGGCGCCTCCGGCAGCTCGCGCACCTCGCCGCTCATGTTGCGGGCTTCGACGCGCTGGATGCGGCGCTCGACCTCCCGGATGTCCTCCATGTACCGATCGAGGCGCACCTTGTCTTCCGGTCCGAGGGCCGCCTTGAGCGACGACATCTCCCCGGACACGAAGTCGAGGATGCTGCGACGCGTACGGCGACGCTCCGCCCGTTCGGCGCTGGTGCCCCCCACCCCGAACAGCTTCTCGAACGCCACCCGCGGATCGCGAATGACCGGCAGCGGTTCCGTGGGCGACGCCCAGCTGATGGAGTCGGTGTACACGCACGCGTAGCCGTACGCACACCCGCCTGCCTGGTCCACATTCTCGATGCACAACTGCATGGACGGGATGGGCGTGTCCTGCCCGTAGCGCTTGGCATAGAGCTGGTCGAGCGACGTCCCGACGCGCACGTCGGAGCCCTCCGTCTGCTTGGCGTGCGCCTGGGTCAGGAAGGTGGCACTCGAGCGGAAGTGGTCGCCGCCAATCTCGTTCGGCGACGTGGGCTCGGCTTCGCGGACGTCGGTGTTGCTGATGATCGTGAGGTAGTCGCGGTATGAGTCGAGCGACTGGAGCGCCGTGGGCGAGAGGTCGAACTGGCGGCCCGCCGCAGCCGGCGACCAGAGGTGCTGCTTGGCGCCCCACTCGTTGCAGCCGGCGGCACCGTGCACCATTTCGATGGCCACCAGGCGCGGCGCCTGCTTGGCGTCACCGAAAACGCGGCGTCCGGTCGGGATCATCGCATCGAGATAGGGCAGCGCAATGGTGGCACTCATGCCCTGCAGGAACTGGCGGCGTGGCATCGCCTTTCCGCTCAAGAAATACATGGACGCGTCTCCGTGTGGTGTAGTGCGAGCGTGAGTCAGCGGCCCCGGCTGCCAGCCGGTGCACTGGAATTGGTGGGTGCCGCGTCGGTGCTGGCGACGACCTTGCGCATGCGGAAGGCGTCACTCTTCACCACGCCGACGATGAAGTCGTTGATGCGGTAATTGTTGGCCCGGGCGGCCACCTCAATCTTCCGAACGGCGGGTGCATCGTAGTACTCCACGCGCCGGCCGAGCGCATAGGCCATCAGGTTCTGCGTGAAGGAGCGCATGAGCGGCACCGGCCGCTTGAGCAAGGCCTGCTGCAGCTCCGTCGGGCTGGACACCTTCGTCCCGTCGTAGAAGTCACCGCGCGTGTCGAGCGGTTCACCGTTCTCACGGATGCGCCAGCGCCCCATGACATCGAAGTTGTCGAGGGCGAGGCCGATGGGGTCGATGAACTGATGGCACGACTTGCAGCTGGCGTTGGCGCGGTGGATCTCCATGCGCTCGCGTGTCGTGAGCATCCGCCCTTCCTTGGCCTCCCCGGTCTTCTCGAGGTCGGGCACGTCCGGCGGCGGCGGCGGCGGCGGCGACCCCATGAGCACTTCCATAACCCACTAGCCGCGCAGCACCGGCGAGGTGCGATTGGCGTGCGACGTGAGCGTCAGCACGCTGCCGTGGCCGAGGATGCCGCGACGCGGCGAGCCGGCGGGATAGGTCACCTTCCGGAACTGGTCACCGACCACGCCGGGCATGTCGTAGTGCCGAGCGAGCGATTCGTTCACGTAGCTGTAGTTGGCCGTGAACAGGTCGAGCAGGCTGCGGTTGTCTCGCACGAGGCTGTAGAAGAACAGCTCCGTCTCGCGCCGCATGTCGTCGGCGAGCTGCTCGCGGAAATCGGGATACTGGTTGGCATCCGGGTGCACGAGTTCGATGTCCTGCAGCCGCAGCCACTGCGCGGCGAACCGCGTGGCCAGCGCCTCACTGCGCGGATCGGCCAGCAGGCGCTTCGTCTGCTGGATGAGCACCGTGGTGTCCTGGAGCCGCCCGCTGCGCCCGAGGGCCACCAGCTGAGAATCGGGAGGCGCGCCCCAGAGGAAGAACGAGAGACGCGACGCCAGGTCGAGTCCGTTCACCGCCACGCGTCCCTTGGCCGACGCCGGGACTTCCTCGATGCGGAAGATGAAATGCGGGCTGGAGAGTAGCGCCTCGACCGCCGTGCGGATGCCGACCTCGAAGCCGCCGTCCTTCGCGCCTTCGTCGTAGAACGTCATCAGTGCCTTGACGTCATTGGCGGCCATGGGACGGCGATAGGCCTGCGCCCCGAGGCGGCCGATGATCCTTTCGGCACACGGACGCGCCTCGGCCGGTGCGAGCGGACGGCAGCTGAAGATGCGGCGGCGGCTCGGCGTGTCGGATACGCCGGTGGGGTTGTACGGGCCGGTGACGGCGAAGTTCTGGATGTGCGCCTGCACCGTGATGCCGGCCTGGGCGCCGATCTGGGTATCGGCGATGCTGTGCCCGAGCGGCGTGATATTGTCGTTGACCGGCCCTTCGAACGTGCGCAGGAAGGTCACTGAGATGCGCTGCGGGCCGGCGCGCACCGGCACCGGCTTGGTCCGCATCTCCATACCCTGCGGATCGGCCTGCGACATGCCACGATCGATATCCAGCAGGGCAACGCGCTCCCCATTCACCGACACCTCGATCTTCTCGTCGAACGGCGCCGTGGACGCGAAGAGCTGGCCAGTGGGAATCGCGTGCAGCGTCACGGTGAACACGTACTCGCCGTCGGCGGGGAACGTGTGGGTGACCGAGGAGCCACCGCGCGTTCCGGCCGGCGCCCCCTCCACGCGATCGAGCTGAGAGGCGAGACGCGGGATCTTGTACGTGCTGGTCGATACGCTCGCCTTGGGATCGCCCACGGCGAGGCGGCTGATCTCACTCGCCGCGTCGAGGTACGAATCCAGCAGCGTGGCCGACGGCAGTTGCACATCGGCGATGTTGTCGAAGTTGGCGCTCTTGGTATCGAGCGGCAGCCAGGCGTCGGCCCGCACGTCCAGCGACAGCACGTCCCTGATGGCCCGCTCGTACTCGGCGCGGTTGAGCCGCTGGAAGGTGCGCGATCCGGGATTCGGATCGGCCGCGTACCGCGCATCCATCGTGCGCTCCAGCGACTCCATCAGGATCTGCAGCGTGTCCCCACCTGGCCTCGCACGCCCCGGGGGCGGCATCATGCCGGTGCGGAGCTTGCTGATCATCTTCTCTGCCACGTCGGGCGCGGTTTGCCCGATGGTGGCGAGGTCGAGATTCTGCAGCGACAGGTTGCCTTGCCGGCGCTGATCGCTGTGACAGCCGGCGCAGGTCTTCTTCACGACGTCGCCGAGCGCCGCCGCCGTCATCGGTGCGCTGGCCGAGCGCAGCACGGGATGTCCGGCGGCGCGGCGCGTGCGCGGCAGCTCACGCGGACGCGCGGCGGGATCGACAAACGACAGATCGTAGGACGCCTCGAACGATGCCGGACGGGCACCAGCTGGTTGCGCCGAGGCGGACAGCGTTCCCGTTTCCTGCTTAGGTCGGTCGAGCGACGTGATGGCCAGCAACACCAGACAACCGGTACCAGCAGCAACCAACGACTTCATCCCCGAACCTCCAGGCTCAGGCGGGTGTGGTCGGGCGGGGTGTGCAGGAGGGATCGCAACACCCGGATAGCGCGTATCGGGATTACGCAGGGAGAGGTAAATCCGTTCGGTCCGTGGATCGACCGCGACCAGGCCGCCGGGACGGGTGGGTCAGCGATCTTGCTCCCTGGGACGTTGTGGGCCATATAGGCGCGTCCCGTCCACCAAGTGCCCACCCCCCGACGCCCGCCTGCTCTTCCCACCCCCTGGAGGCCCCGTGCGCCCCTGTCGGACCGTGTCAGCCATTGCGGCCCTGTCCCTGTCGTTTGCTGCCTTCCCGTCACCGGTCGTCGCCCAGGCGCGACTCAATCCGGTGATCGACCTGCTGTCCAGGAAGCAGCCGGTGTTCGGCCTCTACGCCCCGGCCAACCGGCGCGCCCGCCCAGGCGCTCCGGCGCTGCCGCCAGACTCGGTCAAGTCCATGACGCAACTCGCCAGGGAGGCGCTCGCGTACACGCGGGGCGACTACATCTTCGAAGGCACGATGGAGTACAACTTCGACCAGTCGTTCCCGCCCTTCGCCGAGTTTGCCAGAGCGGTGGATGCGGGGGGGGCGCTCCAGAAAGGCACGTCGCCTCGGCTCTCCCACCCGATCTTCGTGAAGACGCCCGAGATCGCCCCGGACCCGGCCCTGGCCACGGCCCGCATCGGCAGGCAGCTCAATGAAGGCGTCACGGGCATCGTGTTCGTTGACGTGCTCAATGCCGACGAACTCAAGAAGGGGATCGCCGCGGTCCGCTTCAAGGCCAACGGCGGCACCCGTGCCGACGACGTGGGCACCGCCCCGGCGCGGTGGGGCATGTCGGAGCAGGGGTACCGGGAGCGAGCCGACCTGTGGCCCCTCAATCCGAAGGGTGAACTGATGACGTTTACCATCGTGGAGAGCAAGGATGGGCTGGCGCACATCCGGGAGATCGCGGCCGTACCCGGCGTGGGCGTACTGTTTCCCGGGGCCGGCACGTTGCGGGGTGTGTTCACCACGACCGACGCGAACGGGCAGCGGAAATTCGACGAAGCGGCGTGGGAGGCCGCCATCCAATCGGTGCTGGCGGCATGCAAGGAGTTCAATGTGCCCTGCGGCTACCCGGCCGGCGCCACCGACATCGAGCTGCGCATGAAGCAGGGATTCAGTGTCTTCGTGATCGGGTGGGGCGAGCAGGGCTTCAAGGCGGTGGAACTGGGAAGAGCAGCCGCGGGGCGTCGTTGATCAGGTGGTCAGAGGCGAGTGGGCAGATGACAGGGGCTAGAACCGAGACGGCGCTAGCGCATTGAGCAGTGAGCGACGCAAGAGCAGTTAGAATACCGCGCAGTTGCCTCCGCCGGCACGTGCCGGGAACTGCCGCGCGGATGAAGTGCTCGGTGCTCTCAACGCTCTTGGGTGGCTCACTTCTCAATGCGCTATCGCCGTCTCCGCTCCAGACACTCGACTCTGCCGACTCAGCGCTGGCGTCTCAGCAGGGAGCGAATGACAAACGGCCGCCGGGATACCCCGGCGGCCGTTTGTCATCTGAGCGTCGCGGTTACGGATTTCGATCAATGCAGCCCGTGAAGTTCGGGTTGTTCCGCTCGTCGAACGGGATCGGGAGGTTCACGTCGTTCCCGTAGACGCCCGCGAGCGGCGCCGGCAGGTTGCCGGTGGGGAACACCGTGTTTGCGGCGCGACCGTACTGGCGAATGAGCCGGCGCAGGTCACCCAGGCGGTGCCCGGTGAGGTACAACCACTTGGCGCGTTCCTCGAAGAACTGCGACACAGCGGCGTCCTGCGTGGTGGGCGCCGTCCCGGCCAAGGGAGCCATGGCCGGCGTGATGGCCGTGGCGCGGAGGTTGTTGAGCCCCGCGAACACGGCGTCGCGATCGGCCTGCGTATCGCGGCGCAGACGCGCCTCGAGTTCGATCAGGCGCGCTTCGACACCGTTGGCCACCACCGCCCCGGTGGTTCGGTCGTACTTGAGCTGAGTGGGGAGGTTACGG
>JBEILM010000109.1:0-13541 GCA_040379205.1 Gemmatimonas sp. | reverse complement strand
GTCCCGTCGCCGATCGGATCGAGCGCCGTCACGATGCCCCAGCCCAGCGAGATGTTCGCCCGCTGCTGGGCCATGGTGGAGTCGTACTGCACCGCCTTGCGGTAGTAGTCCGGCTCCACTGCGAAGGCCGGGTCGTCGTTGGCGATGCGCATGACGACGATGTTGGCGGCGATGGTGGCGCCGAGGATGATGGTGATGCCGAGCGGCCAGCCCATACCGGGCTTCATGGGGTACTCCGGGAAGCACCGTTGGACGGGCCGAGCAGCCGGTACGGGACCGATTCCCGGTAGCCGCGTTCGTCGGTGACGGTGATGGTGATCATGCGGTCGCCAGTGGGGAAGGCGCGCGCCGGCAGCAGCACGAAGACACTCGTGGTGCGGGTGGCGCCGGCCTCCACCTTGAGCGGGTTCTCGGGCGCGACCACGGTGACGTCATCGGTGTCCACGTCACCGCCCACGAGGCTGTCGAGCAGGATGGTGTACGCCATCGGGTCGCCGCGCCGGTTGGTGAGCTTGATGCGGATCTGGTTGGAGATGCGCCCGTCGGCTTCGGTGGCGAACGGGCCGTCGAGGCCGCGCAGCACCGTGAGGTCGGCGGGCTGCTTGCGCAGCATGGCGGTGGCCAGGCCACCGAGCAGGATGGCGAGCACCGCCGGATACAGGATCGTGCGCAGCCGCAGCAGATGGCGCGGCTTGCCGGCGATCTCGTCCTGCGACGAATAGCGGATGAGGCCGGTGGGCTTGCCCACCTTGGTCATGATCTCGTCGCAGGCATCGATACACTGGGTGCAGTGCACACACTCCATCTGCAGCCCGTTGCGGATGTCGATGCCGGTGGGGCAGGTCTGCACGCAGGCGCCGCAGTCGATGCAGTCGCCGGCGTTGGGGTCGCGCGTCTTGGTGGCGTGGGCCCGCGGTTCACCGCGCTGGTAGTCGTAGGCCACGATCAGCGACTGCCGGTCGATGAGCGCCGACTGCCAGCGCCCATAGGGGCAGACGATGAGGCAGGTCTGCTCGCGGAAGTACGTGAAGTTGAACCACACGATGCCCGTGAACAGCACCACGAAGAAGAACGCCGAGGGATGGTCAGATGGCGGGTTGAGCATCCACTCGTACAGCTGTTCGGTGCCCACGAAGAACGCCAGCATGGTGTGCGACACCAGCAGGGCCAGCAGGAAGAACGTGACGTACTTGCCGAGGCGCCTGGGGGTGAACCAGGCACCCTGCTTGTCGAGGTTCCGCGAGCCGGTGTAGCCGCCGTCGAACCAGCGGCCGATGGGGCGGAAGAGGAACTCGAGGTACACCGTCTGCGGGCAGGCCCAGCCGCACCAGGCACGGCCCCACAGGGCGGTGACGAGGAAGATGCCGATCACGCCGCTGCCCAGCGTGAACATGAACAGCAGCGTGTCGGTGGGGAGGAACGTATAGCCCATCAGCGTGAACTCACGCCGCGGCAGGTCCATGAGGAACACGGGCTTGCCGAAGAGGCGGATGTGCGGGGCGGCGAAGAAGATCGCCATGAGCACATACGCGACCACCTGCCGCCGCTTCCACCACGTGCCATGCGAGGGCTTGGGGCGGATCCAGCGGCGGCTGCCGTCTTCGTTCAGCGTGGGGAGGACGCGCCTCCCCGCCCCAGGAGGGGCGGCCGTGGTGTTCACGGAGTGACCAGCTCTCCCTGTGGCGCCTTCGGATTGGCGGGACTGCTGCCCTTGAGCGAGGCGACGTAGGCCACCACCGTCTGCAACTGCTCGGGCTTGAGGGACTTCTCCCAGGGAGGCATGCCCTTCTCGAGCACGCCCTGAGCGACCGTCTTGTACACGTCGGTGATGGTACCGCCGTGGATCCAGTAGGCGTCGGCAAGGTTGGGACCAATCAGCCCGCCGCCATCGGGGCCGTGACAGGAGGCGCAGTACGCCGTGAACGTCTCCTCCCCCTCCTCGAGCTGTTCCTCATCCTTCACCAGCGCGAGCAGCTGGTCGGCCGATGGCCCGCTGCCGGCGGCCGGCGCCGGATGTGCCTCGGCGTACGCCTTGACGGACTTCTCGTAGTCGGCGATGCGTCCCTCGCCATTCCCGACGGGGCCGACGTTCACCAGGTAGATCGCCGAGAAGATGATCGTGCCCGCGAACGTGAGCAGCCACCAGCGCGGCATCGGGTTGTCGTATTCCTGGATGCCGTCGTAGGTGTGGTCGAGCAGCTTGTCCTGCAGCGGATTCTGCTTGTCGTCAGCCATGGCTCAGCGCTCCTTGGCGCGAGGCGTGAGCACCGTGTCGTCCTCGAGCGGCAGCCGGGCCGCGGCGTCGAGCTCCTTGCGCCGCGAGGGGAGGAAGGTGCGGATGGTGATGGCGATGAACACGCCGAGGAAGAGCACGAGCGCCACCTCGGTGTACACCGAGAGCTTCGCGTAGGACATGATGTCGGAGAGCTTCATCAGTTCGAGCCTCCCGCCGCGCCGGTGGCGGGCTTCGGGGTCGCCTGGGCGGTGCTGGTGACCTTGATGTCGCGGCCGAGGCGCTGCATGTAGGCCACCATGGCCACGATCTGCTTGTCCTCGAGGCCATCGGGACCGCCCTGTTCCTTGATGGCGGCCGCGATCTGCCTCGCCTGCTCCCGGGCCATGGCCGGCGCCTTGTTCACGGCGTCGCCGTAGGGTACCCCCACCATGGCCATCGCGTCGACCCGCGACTGGATCTGCTCGAAGTCGATCGACTTGGTGAGGAAATGCGCGTAGGCCGGCATGATGGACTTGGCGGTCACGGCGCGCGGGTTCTCGAAGTGCCGCACGTGCCACAGGTCGGGATACTTGCCGCCCTCGCGCGCGAGATCCGGCCCGATGCGCCGCGAGCCCCAGAGGAACGGATGCTCATACACCGACTCGCCCGGCTTGCTGTACTCGCCGAAGCGCTCGGTTTCGTAGCGGAAGGGGCGGACCATCTGCGAGTGGCAGTTGAAGCACCCCTCGGCGATGTACATGTCGCGGCCGGCCAGCTCCAGCGGCGTGTACGGCTTGACGCTCGCGATGGTGGGGACGTTGGACTTGATGAGGAACGTGGGCAGGATCTCGAAGAGCGAGGCGACGATGACCGCCACCGTGGTGAGCACGGTGAAGAGAATCGGCGCGCGCTCCCACGCCCGGTGCCACTGCACCTGGTTGAAGCGCGCCCAGAGCCCGGCCGCCGGGATCACCGGGTGCGGATCGACGAACGTTGGCGACAGCGGCGCCGCTTCGACCACCGCCACCTGATACGTCTTCGGCCGGTTCTGCCACGTCTTCACGACGTTCCACGCGAAGATGAACATGCCGACGATGTACATCGAGCCACCGGCCACCCGCATCCAGTACATGGGCATCAGCTTGAGCACCGTCTCCACGAAGTCGGGATACGCGAGGCGTCCCGTCTCGTCGAAAGCGCGCCACATGAGCCCCTGCGTCACGCCGGCGCTGTAGATGGCCACCACGTAGAGCACGATGCCGACCGACGCGATCCAGAAGTGCAGCTCCATGGCCTTCTTGCTGAACACCTCGGCCTGGAAGACGCGCGGCAGCAGCCAGTACACCATGCCGAACGTCATGAAGCCGTTCCAGCCCAGCGCGCCCGTGTGCACGTGGGCGATGATCCAGTCGGTGTAGTGGGCGAGGGCGTTGACGCTCTTGATGGAGAGCATCGGGCCTTCGAAGGTGGACATGCCGTAGGCGGTGACACCGACGACGAAGAACTTGAGGATCGGGTCCTGCGCCACCTTGTGCCACGCGCCGCGCAGCGTGAGCAGGCCGTTGATCATGCCGCCCCAGCTTGGCGCCCAGAGCATGACCGAGAAGAGCATGCCCACGGTGGAGGCCCACTCGGGGAGCGCCGTGTAGTGCAGGTGGTGCGGGCCGGCCCAGATGTACATGAACACCAGCGACCAGAAGTGCAGGATGGACAGCTTGTAGCTGAACACCGGCCCCTCGGCGGCCTTGGGCATGAAGTAGTACATCAGCCCGAGGAACGGCGTGGTGAGGAAGAAGGCCACGGCGTTGTGTCCGTACCACCACTGCATGAACGCATCCTGCACGCCCGCGTAGATGCTGTAGCTCTTGAACAGCCCCGCCGGCACGGAGAGGTTGTTGAAGATGTGCAGGATGGCGACGGTGACGATGGACGCGATGTAGAACCAGATCGCGACGTAGATGTGCCGCTCGCGCCGCTTGATGAGCGTGCCGAAGAAGTTCACGGCGAACGCCACCCACACCACCGCGATCGCGATGTCGATCGGCCACTCGAGCTCGGCGTACTCCTTGGCCTGGGTGAAGCCGAAGGGCAGCGTGAGCGCGGCCGCCACGATGATCGCCTGCCAGCCCCAGAAATGAAAATTGCTCAGGGCGTCGGAGAACATCCGGGCCTTGAGCAGCCGCTGGGTGGAGTAGTAGGCGCCGGTGAAGAAGGCGTTGCCGGCGAAGGCGAAGATCACCGCGTTCGTGTGCAACGGCCTGAGGCGGCCGAAGGACAGGTACTCGTTGTTGAAGTTGAAGATCGGGTTGGCGAGCTGCAGGGCGATCAGCAGCCCGGCCACCATGCCGACGATGCCCCAGATCAGAGTCGCGAACAGGAATTTGCGGACGACGGCGTCGTCATAGGAGAAGCGGTCCAGCATGGCGCCGGTCGCGCGCGGCACCGCCGGTGGAGCGGCAGCGCTGGGAGCGGGGGTCATCGAATACCCTCTGGGAGATGGGATTGGCGGTCAGTGCCCAGAGTCTAGGCCGCGGACCACCCCGTCTCCGTCAGGCGGGCGATTGAAAAACGTCGGGGAAAACCCGATAGGCAGGTAGGAATGGACTGAGCGGTCCAAGATGTTGAGGGGCAAGAGGTTGCCCGCGGGAGGCTGCTGAACGGCGCGAGCGAAAGGGCGCGAGCGAAAGGGCGCGAGCCAGGAGGCGCGACCCATAGCTCGCGTCCCCTGGCTCGCGCCGTACCGCCCTTCCAGCGGCCCAACGAAGCCCGGCTACGCCACCCGCCTCAGTCGCACCGGTGCGTCCGCCTCGACCTTGAACCGCTCGCTATGCGCCCGCTGCGCCCGGGCCTGCGCGGTGAGCTCCTGCGCCGCGCTCGCCGACTCCTCGGCGTTGGCAGCGCCGTTCTGCACCGTCAGGTTGAGCGAGGTCAGCGCCTCCCGAATCTGGCTCACCCCCTGCTGCTGCGAGTTGGCGGCCTGGCCGATCTGCTCCATCACCGCGTGCACGGAGTTGATGCGCGTCGACACGTCGCGGAGCTGGGTGCCCACTTCGGCCGAAATCGACACCCCGCCCTCGACCCGCTGCACGGCCTGCTCGATGAGCTGGGCGGTCGTGCGGGCCGCTTCGGCGCACCGCATGGCCAGCGCGCGGACCTCGTCGGCCACCACGGCAAACCCGCGGCCCGCATCGCCGGCCCGCGCGGCCTCGACCGACGCGTTCAGCGCCAGCAGGTTCGTCTGGAACGCGATCTCGTCGATGGTCTTCACGATCTTGGCCGTTTCCCGGGCCGCGTCGCGGGTGCCGTCCATGGCCACCACCAGTCGCTCGACGTGCTGCACCACCACCGACGTGGACTGGTTGGCACTGGCCGTGGTGTCCCGCGCGTCCCGCACGTTGTTGGACGTTGCCGCACCGAGGCCGGCCAGCTCCGTCACGCTGGCGCTGATCTGCTCAAGCGTCGCGGCCTGTTCGGAGGACATCTGCGCCATGATGTCGGCACCGGAAGCGACCTCGGTCGACGCCTGATCGATCTGTTCCGACGACGCCCGCAGCTCGCTGATCGCGTCGCGCAGCTGCGCCAGGGCGCTGTTCATGTCATCGGCCGTGCGGTCGTACTCGTGCCCAAAGCCGGTGCGCACCGCGTGGGTCAGGTCGCCGTCGCGCATCGCCGTGATGACCTCGGTCAGCGAGCCAAGGAACGCCTCCGTGTTGGCCTGCGCCTTGTCACTGTGGACACGCAGCGTCTCCACCGTGACGGCCCCTTCGATCATGCGGGCAGACACCTTGGCGAAGGCTCCGTGCAGGCTGCTGCCACGCACCTGCATGGCGCGCTTCTCGGCCACGGCCCGGCCCAGCTCTTCCGCATGCGTGTTGAGCGTCTCGACGGCGCCGATCACCGTGCGGACCGCAGCCGCCACCCCGTCACCTGCCGGCACCACGTCCAGTCGGCCCTCACCCATCGCCTCGAGCGACTCGAAGACCGCCTGCGTCGTGTCGGCCTCGCGGGCCAGCGCCAGCGACAGATAGACCAGCAAGCCCGTCTCGAAGACCACGAACAGCGCGTGCACCACGATGATCGCGTGCCCGCCGACGGTGTGGTTCAGCACATACACCGGCACCCCCATGCCCTGCAGGACATGGAAGGCGACATGGTGCACGGCGATGAACGCCGCCGCGGTCACCGGCACCCGCCAGTCGCGATACGACAGGAGGAAGGCGAGCGACGCGAAGATGTGGAAGTGCAGCTCGATCAGCCCCTTGGCCAGATGAATGAAGAGGGCCGAGAACGTCATGAAGGCCACGCCGATGAGGAACCGGGTCGCCGGCGCGCTCGTACGCGCCCGGGAGAGCCAGAAACTGCCAAGGGCCAGCGGAACGCCGATGGCGATGGCCGGAGTCCAGGCCTTGTAGAGCCAGCCCATGAACAGGGCCACGGGCAGATGCGCCAGCAGCACGGTGCCAAGCAGCCGGTTGGCATCCTCGCGGCTGCGGCTGAGGACGGTCGATCGAACAGACATGAGGGAAGGGACTGGGGGCCGGACGCTGCCCGTCGAACTACACTGCACATGCCGACCTTGTCGCCGGCTTTGGGGCACACGCCTCGTCGCGTGGGGTGGCCCGACACTATTGAGGTATCGAGCACCCCACCTCGTCACTTGAGTGTCAGTTCAGTCTGTAGGTCCTAAGTCTGATGTCGAGTATGTCACGAAGAGGTCCGACTTGCACAGCGGCGAGGCTGTGGCAGACTGCTATCTTTGACGCATGTCACCCGACTCTCTGGCCGGCGGCCCCACCGACCGGCGCGTGTTCCTCCAGCGGGCGGCGGCCCTGTTGGGCGGCGTCGTCCTCGCATCGCCGTTCGCGGCCCAGTCAGCCGCCCAGCCCTCGGCGCACGGCGCCCTGCCTCCCATGACGGTCTACAAGGACCCCAACTGCGGCTGCTGCACCGAGTGGGTGGCGCACGTCCGCAGGGCCGGTTTCACCGTCACGGTGCGCGACACCAGCGACATGGCCAGTGTGAAGGCGTCGTTCGGTGTGCCGGCCGCGCTCGTGTCGTGCCACACGGCTCGGGTGGGCGCCTATGCCATCGAAGGGCACGTGCCGGCAGACCTGATCATCCGCCTGCTCAACGAGCAGAACCCCGGCCGCGGTCTGGCCGTCCCAGGCATGCCGATCGGGTCCCCGGGCATGGAACAGGGCTCGCGCAAGGATCCGTACGACGTGCTGCTCTTCGACAAGGCCGGCAAGACCACCGTGTACGCCTCGCGATGAGCCGGCACGCATGACCGTCTTGGCCCACGAGGCGCCGGTCGCCGACCGGATCATGCCGCCCTTCCAGGTCGGCGACGTGACGGTGCACCACGCCGAGGCCACCGACATCCCGGCCATCGTGGCGCTCAACAATCTGTATGCCCCCGACGGCCTCACGCTCACCCGCAGCGAGGCGTTCGTCACCAGCCATCTGCAGGACTATCAGGTTATTCGGGCCACCGACGGCTCAATCCTTGGCCAGGTGGCGCTCGACGAGTACTCACCGTCACTGGTGGAGCTGGTGTCGCTGGCGGTGGCCCCCGACGCGCAGGGGCGGGGGCTGGGGCAGCGGCTGATCGTGGCCGCCGAACAGCTGGCGCGCGAGCGCGGGCATCAGGAGCTGTTCGCCATCTCGCTGGCCGAGCCGCTCTTCCTGCGCATGGGGTGGACGCTGACCAGCATCGAGATCTACCCCGAGAAGATTGCCCGGTACCGGAGCATCTCGCGCTCGGAGCTGTCCATCGGGCGCAAGTTCTGCTTCACCAGGAAGCTGCAGCCGGCCACGCGCTGACGGCGTCCGGGTAACGGGGGGGCGGGTAACGGGCCAGACACGCGCGGCCGGTCCGTCGCCGATGCACTGGCCTCCCGCGAGACGTGGCGCGAGCTTTCTCCGGATGTCCCCACAGTTCGTCGACCCCGCCCTGCCCAAGCGCATCGATCGCTGGCGCAGCCCGGCACTCGGCCTCGAGATGCCCATCGTGAGCTACGGCTGGCGTGGCCAGCCGGTGCTGCTCTTCCCCACCGCCGCCGCCGATTTCCTGGAGAACGAGCGCTTCTGGCTCGTGAAAGCCATCGAGCCGCAGCTCCAGCAGGGGCGCATCCGCGTCTTCTCCATCGACAGCATCAACCGCCTGGCCTGGATGGACCGCGGCCTGCCGGTACGCGAGTCGGCGCGGCGCCAGGCGCTCTACTCCCGCTATGTGGAGGACGAGGTGGTGCCGTTCATCCGCCACATCTGCGGGGACGGCGGCGCCCGCGCCATCACCACCGGCGCGAGCTTCGGCTGCTTCCATGCCGCCAACGCCTTCTTCCGCCGCCCCGACCTCTTCGGCGGCGTGATCGGCATGAGCGGCTTCTACGATCTCGCGCCGAGCTACTTCAAGGGCTACTCGGACGACAACTGCTACTTCAACAACCCCATGTGGTACGTGGCGAACACCGAAGGGTGGGCGCTCGACCAGCTGCGGCACCATTCGCGGATTGCGCTGGTGGCGGGGCAGGGCGCTTACGAAGCGCCCGACGCCACGCGCCAGTTTCACGACCTGCTCGATCGCAAGGGTGTGGGGCACATCTTCGACCTCTGGGGGCACGACGTGAATCACGACTGGCCGTGGTGGCGGAAGATGCTGCCGCATTACCTCGAGCGAGTGGGGTGCTGATGTCTCGCGGCGGCGGCAGATCCGAACCCCCAGGACTCAGGAGGAAGGGTTTCAGGGGGCAGGGGGGAGCGGGGATGGCGCTGATTGCCTTGTCGCTGCTGCTTGCGGCGGGGCCCTTGGGGGCGCAGGCCCGTCCGGCGTCGCCGGCCGCCAAGGCGGCGCCCTCGCTTGCTGGCGCGTCGCTCGAGGTGAGGCTCGCACATGTGCGGAAGCTGCTGCGGACCACGCCGCTCGTGGACGGGCACAACGATCTGCCGTGGGCGCTGCGCGAGGAGAAGGAAACGCCGCGCGACGTTGAGGCCTACAATCTGCGGCGGCCCACGCGGGGCATGACCGACATCGCGCGCCTGCGCAAAGGCCAGGTGGGTGGGCAGTTCTGGTCGGTGTACATCCCCGGCGAGATCCGCGATTCGGGCTACGCGCGCGTGCAGCTCGAACAGATCGACATCGCCAGGCGCGTCATCGCCCGCTACCCCGACGTGTTCACGCCGGCGCTCACCGCCGCCGATGTGCGCAAGGCCTACGCGCAGGGACGCATCGGCTCGTTGCTGGGCATGGAAGGCGGGCACGCCATCGAGAACTCGCTGGGGGCGCTGCGCGCGTTCTACGACCTGGGCGCGCGCTACATGACGCTCACCCACAATGTCACGCTCGACTGGGCCGACGCCGCCGCCGGACCGCCGCGCCACAATGGCCTGTCGCCCTTCGGGCACGAGGTCGTGCGCGAGATGAACCGGCTTGGCATGCTGGTCGACCTCTCGCACGTCTCGCCGGCGGTGATGAGTGCCGCGCTCACCACCACCGAGGCGCCGGTCATCTTCTCGCACTCGAGTGCCCGCGCGATCACCGACGTGCCGCGCAACGTCCCCGACTCCATCCTCGCCCGCCTGCCGAAGAATGGCGGCGTGGTCATGGTCACCTTCGTGCCGGGCTTCGTCTCGCAGAAGGTGGCCGACTTCGGCAACGCCATCACCGCGGTACGCGATTCCATCGCGAAGCGCTTCCCCAACGACAACGACGCCCAGTTCCGGGCCATCGCGTCCTGGCGCGAGTCGCATCCGGTGCCCGTGGCCACCATCGCCGACGTCGCCGACCACCTCGACCACATCAAGCGCGTGGCCGGCGCCGCGCACGTGGGCATCGGCGGCGACTTCGACGGCATCACGGAAACCGTGCAGGGGCTTGAGGATGTCTCGAAGTATCCCGACCTGCTGGCGGAGCTGGTCAAGCGCGGCTGGACCGACGCCGAGCTGCGCGGCCTGGTGGGCGAGAACGTGCTGCGCGTACTGGCGCGCGCCGAAGTGGTGTCGGCGCGTCTCCGCAAGGAACGCCCCGCCTCCACGAAGACCATTGAACAGCTCGACCGCCGCGTCACGCCGTAAGGCGAGGCGCAGTGAGGCGCCTCACGCCGTACGTCCTTCTGCACTGCAAGGAGCCCGTCATGTCGCTGAACCGTCGTGCCTTCCTCAAGACCTCGGCCGTCCTCGGTGGCGCAGCGGGGCTCGGCCTGCCTGCCATCGCCGGCGCCTTCACCGCCGACGGCGTGCGGCCGCTGGCCCATCGTCCCGAAACGGGCGCGGCGCAGCCGAAGCCGCTGCGCATCCTCATTCTGGGCGGCACGGGGTTCATTGGTCCGTACCAGGTGCAGTACGCGCTCGACCGCAAGCATCAGGTCACCCTGTTCAACCGCGGGCAGACCAACAAGGCGCTCTTCCCCAACGTCCCGCGGCTCATCGGCGATCGTAACGCGGCCGGTGGACACGATGCGCTGAAGCGCGGCACGTGGGATGTGGTGATCGACAACCCCACCCGTAATCCCGCCTGGGTGCGCGGCGCCGGTGAGGCGCTCAAGGGCCGCGTAGGCCAGTACGTGTTCGTCTCCACCATCTCGGTGTTCAGCGACTACAGCAAGCCGGGCATGGACGAGCAGGGCCCCCTGCACACGCCGGGCGCCCCCGCCGTGTGGGCCAGCAACGACGGCGCCAACTACGGCCCCAACAAGGTGCAGTGCGAGATCGACGCAAAGGCACAGTTCGGCGAGGACAAGGTCACCATCGTTCGCCCGGGCCTCATCGTGGGGCCCGGCGACCTGAGCGACCGCTTCTCCTACTGGCCCGTGCGCATCGACCGCGGTGGTGAGATCCTCGCCCCGGGCGCGCCGAGCGATCCGGTGCAGTATGTCGACGTGCACGACCTCAGCGAGTGGATCGTACGCTGCGGCGAAAACCACACGCTCGGCACCTTCAACGCCACCGGCCCCAAGGCGCCGACGAACATCGCCGAGATGCTCTACGGCATCAAGGCGGTCACGACCAGCGATGCGCGCTTTACCTTCGTGCCCGCCGAGTTCCTGCGCGAGCAGCAGGTGCGCGCGTGGAGCGAGATGCCCGTGTGGCAGCCGGCCATGGGGCCCACGCTCGGCTTCATGCAGGTGAACTGCCGGAAGGCCTACGCCGCCGGTCTCACCTTCCGTCCGCTCGCCGAGACGACGAAGGCCACGCTCGACTGGTACAAGACCCGCCCCGCCGCCGAGCAGGAGAAGGCGCGGGCCGGCATTGCGCCGGAGAAGGAGCAGGCGGTACTGGCCGCCTGGCACGCGAAAGCCGGCCGCTGACCAGACCGCCTCACTCACGCCGACCCGTCGCATGAAGATCCTCGTTCTCGGGGGGACCGGCTACATCGGGCCCCACCTCGTGTCGCACGCCATCGCGCGCGGCCACTCCGTCACGCTGTTCAACCGCGGTCGCACGCGGCCGGGGCTCTTTCCCGAGGCAGAGCAGTTGCTCGGCGACCGCAACGCGCCGGACGGCCATGCCGCGCTCGCCGGGCGCTCGTGGGATGTCGTGTTCGACCTGCCCACCACCAATCCGCAGTGGGTGGTGAACGCCGCGGCCGTGCTGAAGGGCAACGTGGCGCAGTACGTGTACGTGAGCAGCACCGCCGCCTACAAGGATTTCACGCGGTCGTTTCCCGACGAAACGCACCCCACGCAGGACCCGGCGCCGCTCGACGGTCCCGACGCGGCGAGCGCGCCGTACGGCAACAAGAAGGTGCGCTGCGAGCAGCTCGTGCAGGCGGCATTCGGCGCCGGCGCCACGATCGTGCGCCCCGGCCTCATCGTGGGGCCCGGCGACCTCACCGACCGCTTCACCTACTGGCCCGTGCGCATCGAGAAGGGCGGTGAGATCCTCGCCCCCGGACAGCTCGACGATCCGGCGCAGTGGATCGACGTGCGCGATCTCACCGAATGGATGGTGCGCCTGGCCGAACAGCGCACGGGCGGCGTCTTCAATGCGGTGGGGCCGCGCACGGTGTGCGGCATCGGCGAGCTGCTGTACGGCATCAAGGCCTGCTATGCCAACGACGCGCAGTTCACGTGGGTCCCGCAGGCGTTCCTCGCCACGCACAAGGTGCGTTCCTGGGGGGACATGCCGGTGTGGAGCTATACCGGCGCGAGCACGGTGGCGTTCTGCACGTCGGTGATCGAGAAGGCGGTGGCGGCGGGACTCACCTTCCGGCCGCTTGCCACCACGGTGCGTGATGCCATGACGTGGTACCACGCCCGGCCGGCGGCCGAGCAGGAACGACTGCGGGCCGGCATCTCGCCCGAGCGCGAGCGCGAGGTGCTCGCGGCGTGGCACGCGCAGCGCCGCGGGGGTTCGTGACCGGACGCCCCGCCGTCGTGCAGCGCCTCCTCGATCGCCTTGGCACCATCGAGCCGGGGGAGGAACGGGCCACGCTGCTGGCCGCCACGTACTTCTTCTTCGCCCTCGCCAGCTATTTCATCCTGCGCGCGGTCCGCGATGCGGTGGGCGTGGCGGCCGGCACCAGCCAGCTCCCGTGGCTCTTCACCGGCACGTTGCTCACCACGCTCGTCATGAACCCCGTGTTCTCGGCGGTGGTGGCGCGGCTGCCGGTGCGGCGCTTCATCCCCATCGTGTACCGGGTGTTCATCGCCGCCCTGCTGCTCTTCGCGGCGGTCATCAGATACGGGCCGCCGTCCATCGAGCCGTATCTCGGGCCGGCGTTCTGGATCCTCACCAGCATCTACAGCCTGTTCATCCCCTCGGTGTTCTGGGGATTCATGGCCGACACCTTCCAGCCGGAGCAGAGCAAGCGGCTGTTCGGCTTCATCAGCGTGGGCGGGACACTGGGTGCCCTCGCCGGTGCCTTTCTCACCTCGCGGCTGGCGGAGCTGGTGGGCACGCCGGTGCTCATGGTGATGTCGGTGGTGCTGCTCGAGTGTGCGGTGCAGGCGGTACGGCGTTTTCCGCCGAGCTTCCGCCCCGATACACGGGCCCGCGATGAGGCAGACCGCGCCGTGGGCGGCTCGTCGCTCGCCGGCATCACCCACGTGCTCGGATCACCGTACCTGCTGGGCATCTGCGTGTACATGCTGATGTTCACCATCGGCTCCACGGTGCTGTACTTCCAGCAGGCCGAAATCGTGGGCGCCCGCTACGCCGATCGCGAGGCGCGCACGGCATTCCTGGCCACCATCGACACCGTGGTGCAGTCGCTCACCATTCTCGCGCAGCTGTTCGTGACCGGGCGGGTGCTCAAGTGGCTGGGGGTGGGACTCACGCTGGCCATCATGCCCGTGCTGAGCCTGGTGGGCTTCGGGGCGCTCGGCAT
>JBEILM010000108.1:0-13552 GCA_040379205.1 Gemmatimonas sp. | reverse complement strand
GGAGCCGATGCCGCCGTTGCCACCGTTCACGCTGGTGCCGACGATGCCGTGCGAGCCGCCGCCACCGGACCCCCACAGCGCACCGATGTTGCTGCCGTTGCCGCCGCCTGCCGTGCCTGCCGTGCCGATGTTGCACCGCCGTGCGCCTGCTGCGCCATTGTGAGGGGTGCTGCTTTGTATTCCGCCGCCGCCACCGCCACCCGGCGCACCCGTAGAGTTTGACACCGCCGGGGCTGTAGCGTTCGTGCCGCCGTTGCCGCCCGCACCGCCGGGGAACAGGCTGTCACCCGCCGTTGTCGCTGCGCCGCCCGAGCCTGCTGATGCGGTTCCCGCGCCGCCTGCCGTGCCGCCCGAAGCAAACGCGTAGTTCGTCCCGCTTGACGTAACCGTAGAAGCCGTGCCCGCCGCGCCGGGGTTGCCGTTGTTGTTCGCAACCACCCCCGCGCCGCCCGCGCCACCCTGCCCAACCGTCACGCTGAACGTAGTCGGCAGGTCGCTCGTTCGGTACTCCGCGATGCTCACCCCCCCACCCCCGCCGCCACCACCGCCGCCACGGGTGCCGCTAGCGTGCGCATGACCGCTTCCGCCGCCACCGCCAGCCCCGACGCACAGGAACACCGTCATGGTGCTGCTTGGCCGCGCTACCGTGTAAGTGCCCGGAGTCGAATACACCGCCACCGTCGTGACGTTTGCCGCCGACAGCACGGTGCCCGACATGGACAGCCCCGCTCCAAGGCTGATTTCTTCCACGTTGCCTGCGCTTGCCGAGTTGCGCCCGAGCAGACGAGAAGCCGCGCTGACCTGCTGCATCTTCGCGTACGTCACCGCGTTCGCTGCCACCGTGGGGTTCGGGTAAGTGCCCGTCAGGTCGCCTCCCGCTGCCCCGGTCGGGGTGCGAGCGTCCGACAGGCGCGGATCGTTGCCGACGCACGCCGTGGTCGCCGTGCTGCCAAACGACACCGCAAGGGTGCGGTCAGCCGTCAAATTGCCGCCACCCGTCAGCCCGGTGCCGGAAATGACCTGCCGAGTCGTTGGCACCTTGCCTGCAAGGTCCGTGGTCAGGTTCGCTACCTGCGCCTGCGACAGACCGCCCGCCGGGATGGGGTCGCTGCCCGCGCTTCCGTGCGTGCTGCCGTGGCTTGTCGGGGTACGCGCATCCGTCAGCCTGCTGTCGTTGCCTTGACACGCCGTTCCCGAGGTCACGCCGTACACCACCGACAACGTGCGGTTCGCAGACAAGTCGCCGCCGCCGCTCAAGCCCGTTCCGGCGATGACCTGCCGAGTATCCGGCACCTTGGCGGCAAGGTCGGTTGTCAGGTTTGCCACCATGCTCTGCGAGAGCGCACCCGCCGGGATAGGGTCGCTGCCCGCGCTGCCGTGAGTCGAAGCGTGCGCCGTAGGGGTGCGAGCATCGGACAGGCGCGCGTCGTTTCCGACGCACACCGTAAATCCCGTAGTCCCGAACGCCACATCAATCGTCCGGTTTGCGGTGAGGTTTCCGCCGCCGATCAATCCCGTACCTGCATCAATCCGTCGCGTTGCCAAAGCACGCGCCGCGAGGTCCGTGGTTAGGTTCGTCACCTGCGACTGCGCCAGCGTCAACTGGTCGGTGCCGCCGACTTGATGGCTTGCTGCGTGCGCCGTGGGAGTCCGGGCGTTGGACAGGCGAGTGTCCGTCGCCATCGGCACCTGCGTGGACGTACCGCCGCCGTCCGGGGCAAAATCCACCGCCACCGTGCCCGAAGTCGTAATCGTTCCTCCCGTCAGCCCACCGCCCGCGATAATGGATGACACCGAACCGACATTCAGAATCACGGACGGGTTCGTGACCGCAAGCAGCACGCCCGTGGGCGCAACCGTCACGGACACCCCGCTGTTGACTACCGTAATCTGCGCGCTCACGTTCCCACCTTCGGGTTTACCTGCGCCTCGCCGTTCTCGTAGTAACGACGCACAACGCCGCCCGTCCAGTTCACCTCAAAATCAAAGCGGGCATTGCCTACCGGGAACGTCGCCGTGGTTGCAGCGGGCACGCGAAGCAACTTCACGCCCGTGGTCGGGGGACTCACATCCACAATCATCCCGTTCGTGATAGTCGCATCAAGGAACGCGGCAGCGTTGGGCTGCGCCACGCGCACGCGCCATTCGGTTGCCGAAGCAATGTCCGCAACCCCCGTCAGCGTAATCCGCTGCTCGTACGTCGCGCCCTTCAGAAAGATCAACTGCCACTTGTCCATGTCATGCTCCTTCGATGCAAGTCACCTGCACCGCATTCGGTACGGTAAACCAGTATTGCGGAATCGGGACCGTTCCGGTAGTGCCATCCGAGATGGCAGGGAAATGTTCCACCATCATCACCAACGTGTCTGAAGCGATGGCAAGCGGCTGAATGGTTGCATTGGGGTACGAAGCCTGCGACACCCCCGGAGCGATAAAGCCCGTAGTCGGGTCGTTGGTGTCCTCCATCATGTTGCGAGCAACGCCCGTGCGGTCAAACGGAGCAATTGCCACCCCGAACGGGCAATCAATGTTTGGGGTCGGCTCTACTTCCTCAAAGCCGTAAGACCATTTCCACCCCTCGCATATCGGCGTGCTTCCCGTGATCCGTGCAAGGAACGTGCGCGTGTTCGGCGGCGCGGTGTCCGTCATGGTCGCACCAGACCACAGTTTCCGAACGTGCGTCAACCCCTTGGACAGCGTGATGTCCTTCGGGTCCGTCGCCATCGTCCCGTCAGGACCGAGCAGCCAATCCTCCCGGTCGCACTCCGTCACGCACATCGGGATGAGGTCGCCCATGCGCTTGGCGAGCGAGTACCGCAGCATCGTGCATCGGAACGAACCCGTAGGGAGCATCGGCCACCCCGCCCATCCCACCGTCCCGGCCATGACGGACGCTCGCGCCACAAGCAGGTTGACCACCTGCGTGTTGTAGGTGACGTAGTTCCATGACGGGGCCGTGGTGCCGTTGATCGCTGTCGCGGGCGTAAGCGGGGTCAGTCCCGGCGTGCTGCTCGCCACCAACGGTCGCGGCTCCTTGAGAACCCGCTTGCCTACGCTTGCACGCGACCGCCCGGTAGTGACCGTCTGTTCCCAACCGAACTCCTTTTCGGTAGAGAACATGAGGGTGGTTGTGTCCGTCGCCGTGTTGTTGTAGCGAGTCTTGCCCTCAACGGTTCGATACGGGAACGTGGTCGTGACCGCGTTCGGCATCATGTTGCGTTGATATGTCGCATCGCCGTACCACAGGGTCGCAAGCGGCTCCGTAGGGCTGAACGTGTTGCCGGGTGCTTCCGCACCTCCGACGTACGCCCGCTTGTTGGATGTCATCCATGAATTGAGCGTGGAGGCATCGCCCCCGACCTGCACCAGCACGAACGTCCCGGTGGTCATGTCGCGCTGCACCACCCATCCGGTTGCAGCCGCGAGCAGGTCTATCGCCATCGCAATGCTGCATTCAGGCGTAAACAGGTGATCCGTTACGCGGAACGCCAACGTGGTATTGGGAGAATATCCCGTTACCGTAATCGTTCCCGGCAAGCCCGCTGCGGTCAACGCCGCGATAAATGATGTCATCAACGTCGCAGGGCTGTCCGTGGTCCCTGCCGTGCGCCACCGTCCGTCCGCGCTCTGTTGCCGCCCGGTCAGCGGCGTGGTGTTGAGGCTGTTTGCCTGCGACTGCCCCCACCACCACCGAGCGTCCACCGCCTCAACCACGGCCACGCCCGCACCGCCCGCCACCATGTAAAGCGGTCGCGGGGGAAGCAGCCAAACGTCCATGCTCATCGGCGTGGCGTTCGTCGTTTCCTGCCAAGTGAATACCGCGCTTGGGTTCGCGCCGTCCGAAGTGCTTGCGTACAGGGTCGCCAACGAATCCTGCGCCACCAGCACCTTGACCGTAGCGTGCCGCGTGGCCCCGGACGGTATTTCGATGCTGAACAGGTCGCGCTCCGACAACCCCATCGTCGCGGCCAACTCCATGACCTCCGCATCGGGGATGCGGGCCGGAACCACCGTGCTTCCAGAGGTCGTGAAGTACGCCTGAATCATGTGACGAAGGTATCCGTGGAAACCACGTACTGCTGCCGAGCGTCGGTCGCTGCCGCAAGGCTGCTGGAGGTCGGGACATCGGACACAATGGTGCTTGTCGGCGCAACGGGCGGAAGCACGCCGCTGTTCGGCGTAGACCACCGCCGCAGGTTTGCACCGCTTGGGGTCGCCCATGTGCTGAACCCGACCGTGCTGCCCGCGCCCGCGTCGTACACCTCGTAAGTTCGTTCGTACACGCCGCTGAACACGCGGTTGCCCTGAGCGTCGTATTTGCCGTGCGCGACCCGCCAATCCTCGCTCAACAAATACGCCTGATCCGGGAGCGGACGCTGATACCGGGGTGGGGCTTGGTTGAGCCGTGCGACCTCAATGTGTTCCGTGACCGTGGCGCACGGCTTGCGCGTCTGGAACAGCAGGTCGGGCTGATCGACGTACATTGGGGACAGGCGCACCACGCCGGGGTCCACGGTGGTCTTGGTGTGGCCCTGTTGGAACGGGATCGCGGTCAGGAAGCCGCTTGCGGCGGCGGGCTGCTGCTGCGACGATGCGAACGCACCGCCGAGTTCCGTGTTCATCAGGTTCACGCCGTTCGCGTTGCTGATGATCGCTACGTCAATCGTGCCGTACGAGTTGGCATTCTGAATGTTGAACAACGCGGCCTGCGGCATGGTGCCGCCCGTGTTGCTCATGCCGTCGATGAGGTTGTTCACGAAGTACGGCACCATCGCGTACTGCTGCTCAATCCCGCTGACGGTCATAATCGCGCCGTATGCGGATGCGTCCCGGCGTTCGGTTCGCGTGATCGTGAACTCGTTGCCGATCATGTACGCAAGCGAAAGCACGCTGGTGGTCCCGCCCGCGTCATCGCCCTTCGGCTGCACGACGGCATCCAACTCAAACCGGATCGCGTATCCGGTCAGCAGGTTCTTCTCCACCACCCGCATTCGCACAATGATGGTGCGTTGGTACGTCAGGTCGATTCGGGTCTTGGCGAGTTCCACCGCCGCTTCCACCAACTTGCGGTTGCCCGTGGTTCCCGTGATGTTCTTCAAGCCCTGCTCGCCCTCAAGGTCGCAGGAGAATTGCACCGTCGCCATGCCCGACGAATCCATGTTGCGCTCGTACGCGCACTCCATGTCACCGACCTTGACCCCATCGGGCAGGTCGTGCGTGTTCCACTTGTCCACAAACGAATAGGTCAGCATCGTGCCGAGTTCGTCGGTGGCGAACTCCTGCGACTCACGCCGCCAACCCGGACCCGGCACCGTAGGGATAATCGCGTTTCGGAACAGGTCGGCCCACGGGATGCGCCCGGTCCATGTGCTTGCGTCTACCGCAGCCGTCGTGGTCACGCCCGTGGTTGCACGGCTGATGTGCAGGGTGCCGGAAACGGTGCGGGTGATCTTGCCCGCTGCGTCCACTCCCATCCGCTGCGTCCATCGGTGCGCTGTTACCGTCTGATTGCCGTTGAACGCGACATGGTTCTCCAACTCAAAGCGCATGAACGCCGTGTTGGTCCCGGCAATCTCCGTCGTTTCAATCTTCGCCGTAGGCCAGCCGCGAACGTCGGACGATGCCCCAAACAGCGATTGCCCGTTCACGACGAGCGATGCCGTGTTGAGGCGACCGCTTCCGTTGCGGAGCGCGGTCAGGAACGACGAGTAATTCGTGCTGCCCGTGTCGATGATCGCTGTCCCGCGCACGGTGCGCTTCTGCTCCGTGACGATCTGCGTTCCCTCCGCGAACACCGGGTCGCAGTTGTAGGCATCGACGTTCACCGCGTTGAAGGTGGCCGATCCGCCCGTGTTCAACTGGAGCGTCAGGGTGCTTGCCATGTCAGTACGTCCTTCCGGTCATCGCAAGGATGTCCGCTTGGAACCATGCGTTGATGTCATTAGGGTCAATCTGATTTTTTGGCTTTGTATTGTCTGCAATAATGCCAAGTTCAATCAACGCTTGACGCAACGACCACATCGTGCCTCCGGGGCGCATTACTTCTTCTTCATAGACATCACTCATTGATTCCGCCGCTTCCACAAGTTTCTCTCGCATCCTCGCAGGAAGCGTAAATATGAATGCAATACCTCCAGCAATTCCATACAACACCGCCTTGACATTCGAAAACGCCGCCGACAAATCGCTCGTCACTACACCAAGTTGGCGATTCATAAACGCCTGCATCTTCATTTCTGTGGTTTGCGCACGAATGCTTCGTGCGTAGAACCCGCCGTTCTCCGCTGCCTCCTGCAACTGGTCGCGCAACTGCTGCACGCGCTGTTCTACGTTCGCGGCAAGGATCGCACCGCTGAACTTGCCTACGGCTTCGATGCGCGAGGCAACGTGTTCGCTCGCCATGCGAAGTCCCGAAAGGGCCACGGACGCGACGGAGCCGACCACCGACAGCCCAAATAACGCCTTATTCAGCACCCTGCCCGTGCCGTCAAGCATCTTGAGCGTGGTGCTGGTCGCGGTGCCTTCCTGCGTGAGTCTTGCATATCCGCCGAGCGACGGCGAACGAAAGAAGTCCGTCAACTCGCCGCGCAATGCGCTGGCAAACCCCGCCGATTTCCTCTTGTCCTGCTGAATGGCAATCATCGCGCTCCGCGCCGCAAAGTAAACATCCATTCCTGTGTCGTCGCTACGCGTGGTTCGGGCCGTAATGCGTGCAATGTTCACCGCCATAGCGTGTTGCATTCGCGTGATGGGTCCAAGCATCTCGCCAGTCGGAAGCGCGGTGCTACCGAACGCAGGACCGCCTCCCGTCTGCCCGCTTCCACCGCCGCCACCACCGCCACCACCGCCGAGTTCGCGGATGTTGATGTTGATTGCGCCCAAGTCCTCCACGGCTACTTCACCTCCCAATCCATCTCATAGGCGAACTCGTAGGTGTCCTTGAGCGTCAGCCACCCTTCAAGGTCGGCCACCGCCTGCACGGTGCCGCCGTTGCGGAAGGTCATGGGGACGGCAAGCAGCCCGCCGAGCGTGCGCTGCACCATCCACTCCCGCAGGACATCCACGAACTGTTGAATGCCATCCTCGCCCGCGATGCGATAGGTGCCGCGCATGACGGGATCAATCATCCCGCGCCACCACACGACGAGGTCGATGTTCGTGCGGATCAGGCCCACGCCGCTGTTTGGGTGCGCCGCCGTGTCCGGGCCGGGAACAATCTGAATCGCGTACTGCCCCACCATGTCATCAATGGGGGCTTCCGCGATGTAGACGTTGCCGCTGTAGCCGCGTTCGGCCATCCACTCCGCGAGGCGGTCGCGCAGTTCCATGAGGATGTCGCCTGTGTTCGGCATCAGTTCGCCTTCCTCATGCTGTCAATCTCCACGCGCTGCGCCAGCCGCCCGTTCCCGGTCGCGGCAAACACGGCTGCGGCCATCGCCTTGCCGTCACCGAACGCAATGCCGATGGCGCGTGCGAACACCAACGCCTGCGCTGCTTCAACTGCCGGGATGTTCGCGGCCAAGCCCATTGCGACCTCCGCATCAAACTCGCTCGGCGGTCGCCCGTAGATCGAAACGAACCGGGCTACCGCCTTTAGACGTTTCCCGCCTGTTCAACCCTCTGCGCCGCACGCGCATACGCGGCGAACAACTGCGCATCCGTGGCTTCCTTGGCGACCTCCGGGGTGCGGCACGCCTCGCGCATGGCGCGAGCGAGTTCCGGCACCCCCGGCTGCGCGTTGGCTGCGCCAATCGCCTGAAGGGTCGCGGTCACTTCGTTGAACTGGAACACCAGCCGCCCCGCAGGGACGGTCACGGCGAACAGCATGGGATCGTCAATCTCGTTCAGTTCGATTGCCATTAGATGGTGCCGTAGGTGTAGAGGGCGTTCGTGGACGGGTTCGGGATGCAATGGAAGTTCAGCGCAAGCACGCGCTCGCGGTTGCCCCATTGCGAATCGCTCACGCCGTCCGACCGGAGGAAGGCGTGCGTGAACGTGTAACCCGGATTGCCCGCCGCGACCGACCGGATGCGAAGCCCGAAGAACCCGCCAGCGGACACCAACTGCCGACCGACCACGGGCGTGGTGGCCGAGCCGCGCATGTCGGCAAGCATGGTCACAAGCAGGTCCGCATCCCACTTGACGAGGGCCACCGTCACGATGGCCTCCGTGTTCTGCATCACGATCTCCTCCGCGACCGCACCGCTGCTCACGGTCTTGACCTCATGGCGGTGGTCGGTGAAGGCGATGGATGGCAGGTTGTCGTTGTCGCTGCGCCCGAGTTCCGTGTAGGTGCCGCTGCTCGCGGTGTCAACCGAGATGATCGTGGGACCGGGGACGTAGAGTGCGATAGGCATGGTTCAAGTCCTCTTGAGGATGGATCGTAACCCGAGGTAGATGGACTTGCCAATCTCTCTCATCTCATCACGGGTCGGAAGCAGGAACGGACGCGAGGGGACGGTGACACCCCGACGCGCCAACAGATAGTCACGGCCCTCCGCAAAGCCTTCCTTGCGGGGGTCGTTTCCCGTGCCGTGGCCGCGCTTGGCGGCAAGGGTCAGCGGGATGAAGTTCGTGCGCTTGGTGCTGAAGCCCCGGTCTTGATACAGGGCGTGTTGGGGACCGCGCAGCGTGATCCGAAGCCCGGTGTTCGTCGCCACCCCCCCGGCGTTCAACTCCCGGTACATCTGCCCGGTGTCCCGCAGGGGGTGCCCGCCGTTGCGGTAGCCCTCCACGCGGATGCGGTATTCCGTCCGGTTGCCCACCTTGCGGGTGGCGACCACCTGCGCCCCCTGTGGCTTGTCAAACGTCCACATTTCGCCCGTCAGGTTCTTGAGCGGCTTGTGCGGCACGGAAGCCCCGCCTGCGCCCCGGCCCTGCGACTCGTCGATGTGATCCTTCATGGCCCCGGCGACGATCTGCGCCACCCCTGCCGCCACGGAAGGGTCGCGCAGCGCACGCCGAACCCGATCAGCCCATCTCACGGGTACACCGTGTTGCGACGGGGCGGGAAGAACGGGCTGTTCGACGCTTGGTTGTACCACGCCAGCACCGACGTACCCACCGCCTTGACCACCGGGGTGCCCGCGTCGGCGTTCGCCGCCACGCCGCCGAACAGCATCTTGCCGTCCCGCAGCCCCTCCAGCATGGAGTACGTCTGCTTGATCCGCTGTTCGATGGCGGGGGTCAACTTGGCCCCGCGCCGCTGGAACAGGAACTCCGTAGCGAGGTCAACCGCCATCGTGACGAGCAGCGGGTCGTGCGCCGCGTCAAGCGCGGCCAGTTCCGTTTCGCTGTAGATGTTCCCCACCCGGACGTAGGACCGGATGACCGCCGTGGCCCGGTCCAGCGCGTGCGTGGTCATCGGGTTCGGCCCCGGCATGGGGGTGCCCGCATCGCCGCACAACTGCGCAATGATCGACTGATCCAACGCCGCTTCAAGGTCTGCGTAGGTTGCGTAGGCCATAGCGTCCTCCTGAAGCGATGGGGGGGTGGGGCCGAAGCCCCACCCACCCACGCGTTTCCTCAACCCCTATTACGGAGTGACATCGCCAATCGCGTAGCCGCCGACCGGAGCGACCACAGCCGCCACCGAGTTGTCAACGACGCGGCCTTCGATGCGGCGGTTCTGCGGATCGTTGAACTGCTCAACGGTCATGTCCTCAAAGGCGAAGATCTGGCAAGTGCTGAAGGACGATGCGCCCTCAACGCCGACCAGACCACCCGGACGCGACACGAAGTACGCGCCGTCGCCGTAGACGTACGAGGAAGCGAGGGTCGAAGCACCCTTCTTGCTCGTCACCTTGACCGAGTCATCGACCACGACATCACCGAGTCCGAACAGCGTGGACGGGATGCCCCAACGCGAGAACGTGTCCGAACCCTGAAGGAACGACAGGGCGGCGGGGTAGTTCTTGACGTACTCCTTGACTTCGGGCGACTGCGAAATCACGTTCGCAATCGTGGGCGAAATGACCATGATGAGTTGGTTGGGGGCAACCGCTCCACCGCTGGACAGGCTGACGAGGCGCATAACCGCCTGAATCGACTTCTGAATGTACGCATTGGTTACGCTGCTGTTCAGCCACGTTCCCGAGCCGATGGCGGCGGCAGTCGGGTCAGCGGCATAGTTGCTGCCCCAGTTGCCCGAATCAGCCAGCACCGCCGCAGCGCGGTTGGTGCGGGCGGTCATCGCCAACTGCGCCTTGCTGCGAGCGTGCTGCGCCACGATGTCCCACGCCGACTGCTGCGCAGTCTCCTGCGGGATGTAGAACGGGAACGCGTAACGCTGCGTCGCGTACTGGACGAAGTCAAACGCGTTCTGCTTGCCCGTGGGTCGGTCATTGCCGAGCGGCCAAGCGAACTCGCGGTCGCTCGTCAGACGGACGTTGTCGGGAACGTCCTGACGCAGATAGTAACCCGTCATCTTGGTGACGGGGACCAACTGCGCGTAGCGCGTGAGGGCGAACGAGTTGACGCTGCGGGTGAACTCCACCTGCAGCGCACCCGAGACAATGTCATTGGTGGACGGGACGTAAGTCGAAAGTCCACCACCTGCAACCGTGAAAGCCATGTGTGTTTCCTCCTGTGTGGGTGATGGCTTCTATCAGAGCGTGCGCGGCCCGATGCGGAACGCACGAACAATCTCGCTGGCCGAACCAGCCTCAAGCGCGATGTAGTACGCAACCTGCGTTGCGGTGGTCGTGGCAACAGCCTTGCCGTCCGCGTCCGAGGTCAGGTACGAACCGATGCTGCAACCGCCCGTGCCGAGTTCCACCTGCACGGTGTTCGTCGGCTGGAGGCTGATCTGGTCGCCCGCAATGGCGTTCCAAGTCGAATCGAAACGACGAACCGAACCATCGGTCACGCCGAGGACGTTGTCCGAGGCGGCGGTGGCCTGCTGGCCCGTGAAAGCGGTGCTCGTGTTGATCTCAACGAACCGGAACGGGGCGATGTTGCCGGAAGCGGTGAGGTTGGGGATGAATCCAAAGTCTGCCATGTGAGTGTCCTTTCCTTCTTACCGCTTGATGCGGCTGTTGATTGCCTTCTTGAACTCCTCCGGCTTGCCCGCATACTCGCGGACGAGGTCGGAGATTTCCGATGCCTTGATGTCGCCCTGCGGGAGCGCAGCGCGGCTCATGTCGATGCGGACCCCCATCGGGTCGCGGGCGAACAGGTCGCGCCACGCCTCAAGGGTTTCCGCCGCGTTGCTGCTGGCGGCGAGTTCCGCGAGCAGGCGGGGACGGTGCGAAGCGGGGATGCGGTAGCCCTCCTGCTCCATGAGGTCCAGTTCGCGGCTGAACCGCTCACGGGAGAACTCTGCCTTGAGTTCGCGCAGTTCGCGGGCCTGCCGAGCGTTCTCGCGGCGAAGCGCGAACGTATCGACCTTGCCGGGACGGGCGGCGGGGAACATCGCCTCGTCCATCTCCTCCTCCTCCTCCTCCTCGCCACCGTGCGAGTCGATGTCGATGTGCACGCCGTCGCCCTCGCCGGATTCCTCCGCGAACTGGTCAACGATCATGTCATCAGCGGCCATCTCCTCCTTCTTCTCCTCGTCCTCGCCCGTGCCGTAGTGCTTCTTCATCATGGACTTCATCTCGTCCATAGAAGCCTTCAGCGCAGCGATTTCCTTCTCGTAATTCATCGCCATGTTGTTGTCCTTCGTACCGGGAACGAACGTGGATAGCCCGCCTCCGACCGTCCCCATGTCGAAGCGAAGCGAACGTGAAAACCGGACCAGTTCACCCGTGCGGGTGAAATGCGTGTCGGGGAGCGGGCGGCGCGGGGTTTCACGCCCAAGCAGCGCAACTTCCGACAGGTGATTCTGTTCCGCCCAAATCTCCGCGCTGCGGCGCGGGAAGGCGTTGGTGGCGAGCAGGCGGTCGAATACCGACCGCTCCACCTCGCAGTCGCCCACGATGTAGCCGACCCCGTCGCGCTCCTCGTAGGCGATGTCCGTAAAGCGGCCCACGGCAGACTTCGGCTCGTTGCCGTCCTTTTCGTGCATGACCACAAGCCGGGGCATGGACCCGCGCTCCATGTAGCGGCGCGTGCTGTCCACGATGTCGCGGACGCGCTCGTTGTCGAACTTCTTGAGTTCAGGGTCGCTCTCGCCGTCGATAACCGGGTCGTACGCGCAGAACACCTCAAGCCCGTGGATAACCACGCTCTTGCCGTTGTCCGTGATGCGGTGCGAAGGATGGCTCATAAGCGAAGTGTCTTGCATTAGCGCAGTTGTGTCAAGGGTTATGCAAACACGCGGTAGGGGATGCTCGGCAGCGGGTCGAACGTCGGCAGCGCGGCGACCTGCTCCTCCGTCAGTTCAATGGTCACCCGGAGGTTCGCGTGGAACTCGGGGTGCCCCGGCTTGACGATGTTGCCGTCCGCGTCGTACTGCGCCGGGATCGGCCCGATGCGGTCAAGGTAGGCACCGGGGACGGGCAGCAGGGCGAGTTCGCCCGTGCCGCCGCCGATGTCGGTTTCGCGGAGGATGCCTGCGGCTTCAAGCGCATCGTCCATCTGCGCCTCGGTGGTGGTTCGGAGGAGGTAGTCCATGTCAGGTGGTGAGGCTTTGAAGTTGGGCGTTGGGGAGGCGGGTGGGCCAGAACTTGATTTGGCTGATGTGTCCGAAGAAGTTCCCAGCGACTCCTGATCTGCTGGCCCCGAGCGCAAGTTGATTCAAGCCGGAAGGAACAGTTGTTCCCGATCCTGTTTGAATGCTGCCACCATTCGCAACCCCGGCATAATCCGAATCCGCGTAGGCGATTGCTGCCTTGTAGTTGGCATTGTTTCCCGGCGATGCCAACGTTGCATAGTTGATTCGATATGAACCACCAGCACGAACAACTCCATAAACAACGCCATTCCATTGGCACGGACCGATGTGATTGCTGGAATCAAGAGTCAATACCGCCGGGAAGTCAAAGCCAGCAGAATCGACATATCGTGTCGCCGTCCTTGCGGATACCAACAGAGTCCCTGCCGAAGCATTGAACCACGGCGCGAAGTTCGGGCTAACGATGGCGCAGTTGTCCGCCAACCTCGTCACCTGACTCGCCCCGGTCGGGATATAACTTGAGGCACCGGAACCGTCTTCTAGCATTGCTCCCCAAAGTTCGATGCTGTCGCCGCTCGTCACGATGCGGATGCCGACGCGCTGTGCTGCCGTGGTCGCTGCGAACGTATAGCGAACCCATGATGACGTGATCGCCTGCGTCGTGTAGGTAGATCCGTTGTCGAGCGTGTACTGGATGTTTCCGGTTCCGCTCACTCGCCGCAGCCAAATGCTCAACGTTCGCTGGGCAGACGTTCCCATTGCGGCCGTGCTGATGATCGTCCCATTTCCTGCTGAAGCCGTCACACGCAGCGCAGTCGTTCCGTTCGCCGGATCGGTGTTGTTCGTGCTGTTGCGAGTGATGTTAGTGTCGGCCCAGTTGTTGTTGGTTCCGCCCGAGGTGGCGAACGACTCCGACCAGTTGAGCAAGTTGGTAGATGCACCCTCAATCAGCAGCCCTCGCGGTGCCAGCGTGGTCGGGTCGTAGTCGAAGCGGGG
>JBEILM010000107.1:0-13824 GCA_040379205.1 Gemmatimonas sp. | reverse complement strand
CGCCCGCATCGGCCCCAATGCCATCATCCAGTCGGCGCACGTACTGCGTGACCGGCTGGGGGCCCCGGTGGCGGATCGTCTGCTGCGCATCGCCACTGGCTACGATCTCGCCCACCTGCCGCACGAGATGGTCGACGAGCGGGAGCCGCTGGCGTTGGTGCACACGGTCATGGATGCGCTGGGTGAGGCGCGGGCCACGCGCGTGCTGCGCGAGGCGGGGCAGCGCACCGCCGACTACCTGCTCGCCACCCGCATTCCCCGCCCTGCCCAGTGGGTCATGCGGGTGGCGCCGCGCCGCGCCGGGCTGGCCCTGCTGCTGCGGGCCATGGCGGCCAACGCCTGGACCTTTGCCGGGAGCGCCACCTTCACCGTGGTCCGTGCCCGCGCGGTGACGACGCTCAGCTTCCACGACTGCGCCATGTGCCGCGGCATCGAGGCCGCGGGCCCCATGTGCGACTTCTATGCCGGCACCTTCGAGCACCTCATTCGCACCCTCGTGGCCCCCCGCGCCGAGGTGGTCGAGGTGGAGTGCCAGGCCCACGGGGGGCGCGACTGCCGCTTCGAGGTGCGCGGCATACATTAGGCCGCATGGCCGAAAACTACCTGTGGATCAAGGCGTTTCACGTCATTGCCGTCATCGCGTGGTACGCCGGGCTGTTCTACATCTTCCGCCTGTTCGTGTACCACGTGCAGAAGCGCGACGAGCCCGCCGTGGTGGCCACGCTCGAAGTCATGGAGCGGCGGCTCATGCGCGGCATCATGATGCCGGCCATGGTGCTCTCACTCGCCATGGGCACCTGGATGCTGACGCTCAACCCGTCGCTGCTGCGCATGCCGTGGATGCACATGAAGCTCGGCGCCATCGTGTTCCTGCTGGGCTACCACGGCTTCTCGTCGTACACCCGCAAGCGGTTCCTGAACAAGGACTACTTCCTCAGTGAGACCACCTGCCGGTGGATCAATGAGGTACCCACGGTGCTGCTCTTCTTCATCGTGATCGGAGTGATCGTGCGGAAACCCTGATGGACGGCGCCCGGCTGATTTCGCAGACCTTGGGTCACACCGACAACTGATCACGCAGACCTTGGGCGACACCGACAACTGATCACGCAGAGCCAAGGAGACCAGGAGGCCACGACATTGCAGCCGTGGGCGCCGTTTTCATTCGAGAATGGAACCGGTGCCAACCGCTCGATGTCGTGGCCTCCTCGCCTCTTCGCCTCTTCGCCTCTGCGCCTCTGCGCGATCGGGTCCAGCGTTCTGGCCCCACGCGACAGTCGACGCGGATCACGCGGACCTTGGGTCACACCGACAACCGATCACGCATAACCAAGGAGGCGCGATCGGGTACCGGATGTTCGTTTACTGATCAACTGCCGGTCGCCGTCGCGCTCCTCGCCCCTCAGATTTTTGCCAGCACGGCAATGCGCTCCCGGCTGGACACCACCACACCGCCCGGCTGTTCCACCGTGACGGCGAACAGCACTGCCTCGCCCACGGCCAGCCGGGCGCGGATGGGCACGAGCACCTCGCTCGCCCCCGCAGGGATGTCGAACACGCCACCGTCCACCGGATAGCGCTCGTCGCGCGTCCCGTCGAAGATCCACAGCTGATACTGCCAGGCCTTGCTCGCGTTGGGCGCCAGGCCCACCAGACGCAGCACCCCGCGCTGCGTTGCGGCATCCCACAGCACCTCGCCACTTGCCGTGGTGGCCGTGCTGTCGGTGGTGGCGGTCCAGCTTCGGCGCACCAGCGCCGAGTCGGCGAGGAGGGAGTCACGCAGCGCCGCCACCGGATCGACTGATTGCGACGTTGCTGCCGCCGGCGACACCGGGCCGGACGCTGGCGAGCGAATGAAGAGCACGAACAGCGCCGCAGCCGCCAGCCAGCCGCTCCACGGCACCCACCGACGTGCGGCACGCGCAGCACCCCCTGCCGGCACGGCGATGGGGGGAACCGTGCGGGCGCGCACCAGCGCCTCACCCGTCGCCACGATGCGTGCCGCCAGCTCCGGAGGCAGGGCGTCATCGGGGTCGCGCTGCCCCTGCACCAGCGCTGCGGTAAGCTCACCGGCGAGCAACTCCTGCGAGGTCGGCACCAGGTCGTCGGCGATGAATTGGTCGGAAGAGCGGGTCATACAGTGTGATCCTCGGCGTCCGTCGGGGACGCGGTCGTGACGTGCAGCAGCGCGCGCGCGCGTTGCAGCCCGCGACGGATATGGGACTTCACGGTCCCCAGCGGCGCACCGGTCTCCCGGGCGATTTCCTCGTGGGTGCGTCCGTGCAGCAGCGACAGTTCGAGCATGGTTCGCTGGTTCGGTGGCAGCGCCTGCAGCGCGGCATGGGCCTGCTCGACCCGCGCCTGCTGGTCCAGATCGATCTCGCGATCGTCCACCTGATCGAAGTCGTCGGGGAGCGGATCGAGCTCCACGGCGCGCTGACGACGCCGCATGCGATCGATGAGGCGACGTCGCGTGACCATCGCGACCCATCCGGCTTCGGTCGCCCGCGTCGGATCGTATCGACTGGCGCTGCGCCAGAGGTCCACGAACACCTCCTGCACCGCATCGTCGAGATCGCGCGTATCGGGCGACCAGCGGCGGGCCAGCGCCCAGACGAGCGGCCCGTAGCGGTCCACACACTCGCGCACGGCGCGTTCGTCACCGGCGGCCACGCGCGGCAGCAGGTGCTGCACCTCGGAGGCCACGCTCCCGCGGTCGGACGTCAGCGAGGGTTTCACCAGCAACAGATGGGCACGCGCCTCGGCGGGCGCGGCAGCCGGCGAAGCGGGCGGTTCTTGTGATGACACGGGATTGGCAAGCAGTGGCCGGCGGCCGAGGTCCACACGCACTCCACGATGGAAGAGAGACACTGGGGTATTCGTCGGCCATGCCGATTCGGATGCAGCAGCGGGGACCGGGCGCCGGGTGCATCCGAACCGGCCCAGGGAACGAACTGCGGGACATGCTCGCCGGATCCCGTGCCGGCCGTCGCCCGTCGCCGTCTCACTCCAGGAGTCTGCATGTCCGTGCCCAACACGCGCCGCCCGTTCCGTCTCGCCCTGTTCGCCGCCGCCCTCGCCATGACGCCGACGGTCAGCTCGGCGCAGCACACCGCCCGTGGCCCCAACATCCCGCAGGTGGCCCGAACGGCGGGTCAGTTCTCCACCCTGCTGGCCGCCGTCGAAGCGGCCGGCCTGTCCGAGACGCTGATGGGGCGCGGCCCGCTCACGGTCTTTGCGCCCACCGATGAGGCGTTCAAGCGCCTTCCCGCGGGTACCGTCACCGATCTGCTCAAGCCCGAGAATCGGGAGAAGCTGGTCACGCTGCTCACGTACCATGTGGTGCCGGGCCGCGTCACGGCGGCTCAGGCGCGTACCCTGTCGAGCGCACAAACGGTGGCCGGCCAGAAGGTGACCGTGCGTGACGTGGACGGGGAGCTGCGCATCAACAACGCCGTCGTGCGCATCGCCGATGTGCCGGCGAGCAATGGCCTCGTGCACGTGATCGACCGGGTGCTCATGCCGCAGGCCGATCCGTGCGAGGCGAATGGCGGCGATGGCCGCAGCGCCGCGCGGCGCGGATGGTGACGACGCCCGACGACTGACCTTCGCTACAACGCAAACGGCGCCCGGACCAACCGTCCGGGCGCCGTTCGTGCTGCTGCGTGTTGCCGTGAATAGCCAGCTTACTTCGACACCGCCGCCAGCCGCCGGATCTCGCCAGCCATGGTGCGCACACGCGCCGCATCCTTGGCCCCTGCGGCGTCCTTGTCCACCTGCAGCGCCAGTGCCGTGAGCGCGCTGCCGCGGGCCGGCCCCGACTTCATCTCGGCCACATCCAGCGCCTGCGCAATGGCCGTCGTGCGGTCGGCCGCGAGGCCACCGTTGCGCACCAGCTGGTCGAGATACGAGCGCACCACCACGAACGCCGCCGGCCACGTGTACTTGGGCTGGCTCTGCGGATTGAATTCGCTGTAGGTCACCAGCTTCGCCGCCGCGATCTCGTTGGCCGACAGCTGCGCACTCGGGGTCAGCTCGAGGATGTCGAGGCCACGATCCATTTCACTGGAGAAGATGAGACCGTTCCAGTAGTACGCGCCCCACGAACCGCCGATCACGTTGCCGCCGCCGCGCACGTTGGCGGCCGCCGCTGAGGCAGCCGACGGCACGTCGACCGGCTTCGGCGGATCGATGGCGCCGCGATCGAAGTAGGCGATCTCGACCGCCTTGTCGGGGTCGGTGAAGTCCATGATGTTGATGCCGCCCTGGTACCACCCCTGCACGTACAGATCACGCCCCGGCACCGGGATGATGCCCCCGTTGTGCGCGACGCAGTTCTCCTCGGCCGACTGCGCCGACGGCAGCTTGAAGTACGCGCGCTGCGTCTGCTGCTTCTTGGCATCGAGGGAAATGACCGTGTTGCCGCCCAGTTCGATCATGCTGGAGGCCTGGCACATCGGGCCGGTTCCGCCGCCCCACTCGTCGGTCTGGATGAGCTTCTTGCCGTCGTTGCTGAACGCGGCCGTGTGGCGGCCCTGATAGTTGTTGGTGTCGGCCAGCGCGTCGATGCGGAACGGCTTTTCGGGGTTGGAGATGTCCACGAGAATGGAGTGGGTCGAGCAGGACGCTGCCAGCAGGTTCATGGCGGGATACGCCGTCACGTCATGGCAATTGCGCGGCCCGCCGCGTTCCTCGGGTTCGACCGTGCGGCCGAGCGCCGCCATGCGTGCGGCGCGGCGCGGGTCCACCGGCGCGCAGTAGCGCGCACACTCGCCGGGGGCGCCGAGGTCGGCGAAGATGCGCGCGCCGGGAATGACGACCGACTTTTCCGGGGCGTCGAGAAAGACCTTGATGATGTCGAGCTGGTACAGCGAGTTGGTGGGATCGCGCGGGTCCTTGCCGTTCTTGCAGCCAGCCAGCTCCGTCTCCGGGCGGGCCGCCTGCTGCCCCGACACGTACAGGTAGACGATGTTCTTGTTCGTGGGGTGTGGCACCAGCGTGTGCGTGTGCGAGCCCTTGCACGTCTCCACGTTCATCACGAGCTTCGGCGCCTTCGGGTTGGACACATCGAAGATGCGCACACCGGCCATGTGATCCTTGGGGTCCTTCACGCCGCCGTCACCGCAATCCTTGCGGTTACCGGCCCCTTCGGCGGAGAGGAACAGCAGCGTCCCGTAGATCGTCGGGTCACCCTGCGAGGTGATGCACTTGGTGACCGAGGCCACCGTCGGATTGGCGGGGTCGGTGATGTCCCAGATCGTGAAGCCGGCAAAGTTCGCCTGGTACACGTAGTGCGTGCCGAAGGCGAGGTCGGAGTTGACGAACTTCAGCCCCTGCGTGGTATCGAACCCCGCCGGTTTCTTGCCGAAGGCCACCTGCTTCATGTTGCTGATGGCGATGCCGGCGTCGAACCGCCCCGGCTTGAGGGTACTGCGGGGATCCTTGTTGGTCGGGTACGTCTGCGCCGGAATGGCGCTCGGCGCCACGAGCGCCGGAACCGCCACAGCGGCCGCAAGGAGGATCAGGCCACGCACGACATGCATCGGGGAGACTCCGGGGGTGGGTGGGGAGCGGCGCGCGACGCGCCGAACGTGAGGTGGGCTACTTCGCGGGGAGTTGCGCGAGCAGGCGACGCATGATGCCGATTTCAGCAGTCTGGGCCACCACGACGTCGTTGGCGAACACGTTCGCATCGACCTCCTGACCGGCGCCGGGCATCTTGAACAGCTCCTCGACCATCTTGATGGCGCCGGCGTGGTGCTTGATCATGCCGTCGAGAAACAGCCGGTCGAACGCGCTGCCCTTCGCGGCACCGAGCGCCGCGATCTCGGCGGCCGTGAGCATGCCGTCCATCTGCATGTCGCGCCACGACGAGGTGTCCGGTGCGAACTGCTTGTGACGCCGCAGCCAGTCTTGCATGATCTGGATCTCCGGCACCTGCGATTGGTCGATCTTGCGCGACAGCTTGAGTAACTGCGTGTTGGTGCTGTTCTGCTCCGCCAGCTTGGCCATGACGATGGCTTGCGCATGGTGGGCGATCATCCCCTGCATGAACTCGACATCCGCCTTGGTATAGATGGCGCCCGGGGGGATGACGATCTCGGGGCCCATGCGGTGCTTGCTGTGATCCATGCCGCCCATGTCGTGCTGCGCGAACGCAGCCGATGGCGCGCTGACCAGCGCACCGAGCATGGCGAGGGTGATGAACCGACGTCCGGTCATCATGACGGAACGACTCCGGGAGGGGGAGGTAACGGGGCGGGCCTGCTTTATATGCGGTCTACGTCAGGCCCCTCGCAAGCGCTGCGGATGACGTTGCCTCACCTGGTCGGCCCACCGCCACCCACGTCACCCCGTCTGCGCCCGCTCCCGCCGCCGGTAGGTCACGAAGTGGTACGCCCAGCCGGCGTCGCTCACCTGACTGTCGCGCGACAGCTCCTCGAACGCCGAACGGTCCCAGACGGGAAAGAAGGTGTCACCGTCGAAGTCGGCGTCGATTTCCGTGAGCACGAGCAGGTCGGCCAAGGGCAGCGCCTGGGCATACAGCTCGCCGCCGCCGATCACGAACACGCGCTCGGCGTCGCGCAGCAGGTCGAGGGCGTCCTCCAGCGACGGCGCTGCTTCGGCACCGGGTGCGGCCCATCCGCTATTTCGTGTCACCACCACGTTGCGGCGCCCCGGCAACGGCCGGAAGGCCGCCGGCAGCGACTCCCACGTCCTGCGCCCCATCACCACCGGCGCACCCACGGTGGTGCGCTTGAAGTGCTGCAGATCGGCGGGCAGGCGCCAGAGCAGCCCGTTGTCCTTGCCGATGGCGCCGTTGCGCGCCACGGCGGCGATGAGCGCGAGCGTCGAACGGGGTGTCATGCGTCCCGCCGCGCGCTCAAACGGCCACCGGCGCCTTGATCGCCGGGTGCGGGTCGTACCCCTCGAACACGAAGTCCTCGCGTTCGTACTCGAAGATGGACGCCGGCCGCCGCGTGATGACGAGTCGCGGATACGGACGCGGTTCGCGCGAGAGTTGCAGCGCCACCTGTTCCGCGTGGTTGCTGTACAGGTGACAGTCACCGCCGGTCCAGATGAACTCCCCCACCTCCAGGTCGCACTGCTGCGCCAGCATGTGCGTGAGCAAGGCGTAGCTCGCGATGTTGAACGGCACGCCCAGGAAAATGTCGGCGCTGCGCTGGTACAGCTGGCAGCTCAATCGCCCCTGCGCCACGTAGAACTGGAAGAGCGCGTGACAGGGCATCAGCGCCATGCGCGGCAGGTCGGCCACGTTCCACGCGCTCACCAGCATGCGGCGCGAGTCCGGGTTGGTGCGCAGCTGCTGCACGACCTGCGCGATCTGGTCGATGTGCCCGCCGTCGGGGGTGGGCCAGCTGCGCCACTGCACCCCGTACACCGGCCCCAGATCACCGTCGGGCCCCGCCCACTCGTTCCAGATCGTCACCCCGCGCTCCTGCAGCCAGCGCACGTTCGCATCGCCGCGCAGAAACCACAGCAGCTCGAGCACGACGCTGGTGACGTGAACCTTCTTCGTGGTGATGAGCGGAAAGCCGGCCCGCAGATCGAAGCGCATCTGGTGCCCGAACACGCTCGTGGTACCGGTGCCGGTGCGATCGGCCTTGAAGACCCCGTGATCGCGCACGTGGCGCATCAGGTCTTCGAACGGGGTGGGAATGGCGGTCACGGCGAGCGAAAGTCGGGAAGAGGAGCACCACGCACAACGTCACGGCCGAAAGCTAGCGTGGAAACGCCCGAAGTGACCGGCCACGTGCCGCCTATCGCAGCCGTACCTGCCGCAGCAGCGTGGTCGGCGCCAGCATCGTCTCCATCTGCAGCAGCTCGCGTGACTGCGTGCCGATCCACACCACCGACTCGCGCCCCTTGCCGAGTGTGAACAGCACCACATGGGCCTCCTCCCCCTGTATGGTGGTGCTGCCGGTGACCTCCACCTGATACTCCCGCAGGCCGGCGTCGGTGTCGTACACCGGGAAGCGTGCCGCGTAGCCCGGCGCCAGCGGCAGGGCGCGCACGAACAGATCCCAGTTGCCGGAGTCGAACACGGGCACCGGCAGCGCGGTGTCGATGGGCACCGGGGGCACGTCGACGGGGCCGACCGACCCCTTCACGCGGCGGCCGCTGAACTCGAGGAGCACCCGCCGTGTGGGCTGCAGCGACCGGTGCCAGCGCGGCGCCAGGGTGGCGACCTCGGTGACCGTCGAGTCGAGCAGCTCCATGGTGCCCCGCTGCAGTCGCTGCACACGGCGTAGCAGCACCGATCGCGGGGCCGTCTCCGCCACCGTGTCGAGGCGGATCTCGTCGGTGAGGCGCCCCACCGAAATCTCGTCCGCATCGCGATACATGGTGAGCGCATACCGCGCCGTGCCTGCGGCAATCCGGCTGCCCTGCAGGGCGCTGTCCCCCGGCGGCACCAGCGGCGCCGACGGTTTGGCCACCGGCGTGGCCCCTGATGTGGCTCCCTGCGCCAGCGCCCGGTGTGCCACCGCCAGCGACAGCACCAGCCCCATCAGCGGGGCCAGCCCACCCCACGCCGGCATCACACACTTCGGGAGACCACGCACGACTCGCATACCGAATGCATGACCGGCCCCGTGACGCCCGTCAATGCGTCGCTTCGGGACAGGTCGCACCCGATGCAACCCTTTGGCCGCCGGACACGTCGTATGCGACATGCCCCTTCGCTCATTGCCTTCTCTGTGGCTGGCGCTGGCCCTGACCGTCGCCATGCCCGCTGGTGCCCAGAGCACCGATATCGTGCGCGGCCGCGTGCTCGATGATTCGGCGCGGGCCCTCGTCGGTGCCGTCATCAGTATCACGCGCGGGCCCGACCGCCTGGTACAGCAAACCACCACCGACTCCACCGGCCGCTACAGCAGCCGCTTCGACCCCGGTACCGGCGATTACCTCGTACACGTCTCCGCGCTCGGCTTCCGCTCGGCACGCCGCCGGGTGGAGCGGGTGGGCAGCGAACGGGAGCTGGTCGCCGACTTCACCATGGCCCGCGACATGGCCGCCATGCTCGCCGCCGTCAATGTTCGCGCCAACCGCGCCGTGCGCGCCCAGGCGCAGGTGGCCAACGCCTATCAGCGCGAGGTCGGCGCCTCGGAGACCTACGACCAGGGCGTGCAGGGCCGCGTGAGCCCCAACGCGGCCGGCAACCTCAACACCATCGCCGGCACCATGCCCGGCGTCACCATGACGCCGAGTGGGCCGAGCATCCTTGGCGCGCCGGCGTCGTCGAACCTCACCACGCTCAACGGCATGGCGCTGCCCGGTGGCTCGCTGCCGCGCGCCGCCCGCGCCGACGTCCGTGTGAGCGGCGCCACCTTCGATGCCACACGCGGCGGCTTCGCCGGCGCCAACATCGACGTGCGCCTCGGCGCCGGTGATCGCAACTATCAGAACCGCAACAGCTACCTCACGCTCAACGCACCGCAGCTGCAGGCCACCGATGCCGTGGGCCGCTCGCTCGGACTCACCAACGGCGGCTTCCGGGCCAGCGTGGGCGCCGACGGCGAGGCCATCCGTCGCGCGCTCACCTACAACATGGCGCTCGATGTCGGCCGCACGGTGAGCGAACCCGCCACGCTGCTCGGTGGCGATGCGGGGGCCCTGCGGCGCGCCGGCCTCTCCCCCGATTCGGCGCAGCGCGCCCAGACCGTCGCCGCGGGCATCGGCCTGCCGCTCGCGGGCGGGGGCATTCCCGCTCAGCGGGTACAGCAGAACATCACCTGGCTGGGCCGCCTCGACGACGTGCGCGACACGCTGCGCACGCTCACCCTCACCAGCTACCTCGCCAACAGCAGCGAGGGCGCGCTCGGCTTCGGCCCGCTCGCCTCACCCAGCGCCGGCGGTCGGCAGTCACAGCAGACCATGGGCGTGCAGTTCGTGCACAGCCAGTACGTGGGCGCCGGCTACACCACACTCATGGAGAACCGGTTCGCCGCGAGCCGCGTGCGCGATCAGGCCACGCCCTACCGGTTCCTCCCCGGCGCCACGGTGCTCGCGCGCTCGTCGTCGGACGCGGCCACCAGCGACGTGGTGCCGCTCCAACTGGGCGGCAACCCGTTCCTCGCCACCGACGACACGCGGTGGACCCTCGAAGGCGCCAACGAGATGGTGTGGAATGCACGCGGACGCGCCCATCGCTTCAAGACCTCGGTGTGGGGGCGCGCCGACGGCCTGACGCAGGAGGGGCAGCCCAACGCGCTGGGTTCGTACACGTTCATGTCGCTCGCCGATCTCGAGGCCAACCGCCCCGCCGCCTACTCGCGCACCATCGTGCAGCCCACGCGGCAGGCCACCAGCTACAACGGGGCCCTGGCCTTCTCGCACCAGTGGAATCCGTCGCGCTGGCTGAGCGTGATCTCCGGCGCCCGCGTCGAGGGCAACGCCTTCGGCGACACGCCACCCGAGAACGCCGCGCTCGAGCAGGCGCTCGGCGTGCGCTCGGGCGTCTCGCCGCGCGCGCTGCATGTTTCGCCCCGGGTGGGCTTCTCGTACACCTACTCGCGTTCGCGCGAGAATGGCAACGGGCAGACCGTATCGGAAACCGGCTCGTGGTACCGCAACACCATGGGCATCATCCGCGGCGGTATCGGGGAGTTCCGCGACCTGTATCGCCCCGGTACGCTCGCCGACGCCATGGTCAGCGCCGGGCTCCCCGGCAGCACCCTCGCGCTGTCGTGCGTGGGCAGCGCCGTGCCGCTGCCCGACTGGAATGCGTATGCCGGCGGGGGCGTGGTCATACCCACCGCCTGCGCCGACGGCTCGGGCGCGCTCGCCGAACGAGCGCCCAGTGTGACACTCGTGGACCCGTCGTTCGACGTGCCGCGCAGCTGGCGTGCGTCGCTCGGGTGGGCTACTTCGACGAAGGGCTGGATGCTCAAGGTGGACGGCCTCGCCTCGTACGACCTGTCGCAGCCCAGCACTCTCGACGCAAACTTCGGCGGGGTGTCGCGCTTTGCCCTCGCCAGCGAGGGCAACCGGCCAATCTTCGTGCATCCCACCTCCATCGACGCGGCGTCGGGCGCCGTGTCGCCCCGCGACTCGCGCCGCAGCGCCGACTTCGGCCGCGTGGCGCTGCGCACGAGCGACCTGCGCGGCTATGGCACACAACTCACCACGACGCTGCAGCCCGAGATCTTCCGTGGCCGCCGCGGTCCGCCGCCGGTGATGTTCTCCGTGGGCTACACCATCCAGCAGGTGCGCCAGCAGTTCCGCGGCGCCGACGGCGGCAACTTCGGTGACCCCTTCACGAAGGAGTGGGCCGCTGGCGTGAACGACGCCCGCCACGCCTTCGTGGCCCAGGCCGGCGTGGGTATCCCCAAGGTGGGCACGCTCACGCTGTTCACACGACTGCAGTCGGGTACGCCGTTCACGCCGCTCGTGCGCGGCGACCTCGATGGCGATGGACGCCCGAACGATCGGGCATTCGTGCCGAGTGTGGCCAACGAACCCGACGCCGCGCTGCGCACGCAGATGCAGGCGATGCTCGCCTCGTCGCCGGCGAACGTGCGGCAGTGTCTCGAGGCGCAGAGCGGCATGGTGGCCGGGCGCATGAGCTGCCGCGGCCCGTGGACGCAGCAGATGAACATGGCGCTGCAGCCCAACATCGGCCGCATTGGCGGGCGCCGCACGCAGATGAACGTGGTGTTCGAGAATCCGCTCGCCGGCCTCGACCAACTGCTGCACGGCGAAAGCGGCCTGCGCGGTTGGGGCTCGCAAGCCATGCCCGACCCCGTGCTGCTGCTGCCGCGCGGCTTCGATGCCACCGCCCTGCGCTTCCGCTACGACGTGAACCCTCGCTTCGGCGACACGCGCGCCTTCCGCACCCTCTCGCGCATCCCGTTCCGGGTGGTGGTCGATGTGCAGATGGACCTTTCGGTGCCCTACGACCTGCAGACGTTGCGGCGCGCCCTCGAGCCGGTAAAGCAGCGTGACAAGGACACGAAGCGCGTCACCTGGACGCGCCGCGGCGCCGACAGCATTGCCGCGCTGTACCTGAGCCGCACCTCCAACCTGCACCGCCTGCTGCTGGCCGAGAGCGACTCGCTGTTCCTTACCAAAGAGCAGATCGGCGCCCTGCTCAAGGCGGACAGCGTCTACTCGGCCAGGGTGCGCGATCTCTATCTGCCGCTGGCGCAGTTCCTCGCCGGGCAGAAGGACGGGGTGGCAGGCAAGGCCGCGCTCGACAGCGTGCAGGCCACGACCAAACTGTACTGGCCGCTCTTCTGGGAGCAGGTGGACGTGGTGCAGCCCATCGTCAACGCGCAGCAGCGGGAGCTGCTGCCGCTCCTCGCCAATATCAGCGCCACCACCACGGAGCAGCGTAAGAACAGCCAGTGGCAGTTCGGCTACCCCGTGCCGCTCACGCACAACCGCCCGCGCGTGGGCGGCGATCCCGGCGGACCGAGTCAGACGTCCATTTCGCGGGATTCGCGGTGACCGGGTGACGGCGGCCGTGTAGGCAACACGGCCGCTGCCCCCAGGATCGTGCAACACGAGTGCAACCGGAGCGCACGGGCAGGCACGCTTCGGTCGATGTACGGTGCGCGCGCATCTTGTGCGCACGGACGCGCGCCGCGATTGTCAGGGGGTGATTGCATCAATGAAGGCACATGACCGTCGCATGCCCGCCAACGCTGGCGCATGACGACACGCGGCCGTGTCGGACAGGACTGCCAAAGGGAGTGCAATGCCCACGTGTGACAAGAACGAGGCGAGTGACATGCGAGGGCTGCACATCGCGATGTGCACCGCGACGCCGGATGCCGCGTGAGAATCCTGCGCATCCTCGATACCATCGGCGAGCGCGTTCATCGCTGGCGCTTTCGCGGCAAGTGCGGCACCTGCGCACACTTCGCCGGGACCATCGGCCGGGCCGACGACGTGACCGACCCAGGCATGGATGGCACCTGTGTGAACGAGGCCGGGCCGTTGTATGCCGTGGGTGTGCTCCAGCGGTCCAGCTGTGGCAGCTATGCGGCCAGGTCGGTGGCGCCGTGAGTGCCACTGCCCGGCGCTTCGTCGCCGGCGCGCTCTTCGGCGCCGTGGTCATGCCGCTGGCGCTGTACGTGGGCGCACTGCTCGTCGGCAAGGTGCTGGCCTCGGCCCACCAGCAGGCTGCCCCACGCGATGACCGCCCGGCGTGAAAATTGACACGAACTTCGTGTTCCACGAGATTCGGGTCATGAAGAACGTGACCGTCACCCTCGACGAGGATGTCGCCCGCTGGGCGAGAGTGCGGGCGGCCGAGCTGGACATCAGCGTGTCGCGGATGCTGGGGGACCTGCTGCGCGAGCAGATGGCACGCGAGGTCACCTACCAGACAGAAATGCGGCAGTATCTCGTGCGCGAGGCGCGGCCAATCAGCACGGCCGGCACAGCATATCCCACCCGCGACGCATTGCATGACCGCGCCGGTCTTCGTTGATACCAACGTGCTCGTGTATGCGATCGACCTGGCGGCAGGTGATCGCCACATCGCGGCGCGACGCTGGATGGAAGCACTGTGGCCGCGACAGGCGGGCCGCGTGAGTGTGCAGGTGCTTCAGGAGTTCTACGTGACCGTCACGCGCAAGCTGCGCCCCGGACTGTCGGCAAGCGAGGCGCAGCGGGAAGTCCGAGCGCTCCTGCCGTGGTCACCGATCGAGATCTCCCCCACCATCCTCGAGCGTGCCTGGTTCGTCGAGTCCCACTATCAGCTTTCGTGGTGGGACGCGCTCATCGTGGCCAGTGCGCAGACGCTCGGGTGTCGCACGCTGCTCACCGAAGATCTGCAGCACGGACAGGACTTCG
>JBEILM010000106.1:0-13884 GCA_040379205.1 Gemmatimonas sp. | reverse complement strand
TATTATCCCGGCCATTAAACACTTGCCATTCTAGCGGCGGTGTGGTACGTTGTTCGGGTGACGCATGTCGACGCGCGGACCCTGCCCCAAGCCGCCCAAGAGGAGAAGCGGCGCACGGCCGTGCGGATGCGTGAGCGAGGGCAGACCTTCGTGGCGATCGCCGCGACGCTGGGCGTGAGTCGGGCAATCGTCGCGACGTGGTGGAAGCGGTACGAGGCCGGCGGGGAGGAGGCGCTGGCGTCCGGCACGCGCGGGCGTCGCGTTGGGGCGCAGCGTCGGCTGACGGCGCGCCAGGAAGCAGCGATCCAGCGCGCGATCACGGATACGACGCCCGATCAGTTGAAGCTGCCGTTCGCGCTGTGGACACGCGCGGCGATTACGCAGCTCATTCAGCGGCGCTACGGCATCGCGCTTCCGGTGCGGACGATGGGCCATTACCTCGCGCGCTGGGGCTTCACCGCGCAGAAGCCACTCAAGCGGGCCTACGAGCAGCAGCCCGAGGCGATCGCGCACTGGCTCAAGACGGAGTATCCGCGGATCAAGCGCCAGGCCGCGGTCGAGGGCGCCGAGATCTACTGGGGAGACGAGACCAGCCTGAGCACGAGCGATCCGCGCGGGCGGGGCTTCGCGCCGCGGGGGCGCACGCCGGTGCGCCCAATCCTCTCGCGTCGGCAATCGGTGAGCTACGTCTCGGCGATCAGTAACACCGGCCTGCTGCGCTTCATGGTGCTCAAGAAGGCCATCGATGCCCCCACGCTCATCACGTTCTGCAAACGCTTGTGCAAGGACGCCGCGCGCAAGGTGTACCTGATCCTGGACAATCTCAACGTCCACAAAGCGGCCACCGTCAAAGCGTGGCTCGCGGCCAACGCGGCGCGGATTGCGGTGTTCTACCTGCCGTCGTACTCGCCGGAACTGAACCCCGACGAGTACCTCAATGGCGATCTGAAGGTGCAAGTGGCGCAGCGCGTGCCGGCGCGGGATCGCATGGCTTTGGAGCGCACCGCAACCGGACGCCTGCGATCGCTGCAGCGCCGCCCCGCGCAGGTCCAGAAGTTCTTCCGTCATCCGCGGGTGCAGTACGCCGCCTGATGCTTACTGTTTACTGGCCCAAGTAATAGCTCGCGCTCTTCAGCTCGCGCCCTTTAGCTCGCGCAGTTCCGCAGTCACTCCGCGCCATCCCGCCATCTCCCGTTCGCTGCGCGTGCCTCATCCTCCTCGAGTCGCCGGATCAGCGCCACCAGCATCTTGCAGACCACAGCCCGCTTGCTGTCGCAGCGGGCAACGGTGAGCGGATCGAGCGCACCGGTGCGGTGCAGGATCCGCAGATGACTGGCCGCTTCGTTCGCCGACGCCAGCGAGAGGCGGAGCTGCCGCTTGAAGTTGGCCTCGGTGCCCAGATTGGCCGCCTCGGCGATGTTGGCGGCTACCGAACTCGCCGCCCGCACCAGCTGCCCCCGTATCCCCGGCGCGCGTCGCACGTTCACCCGGTCCACCGACGCAAACACCGTCGCCGCCAGATCCTCGGCGGCGTCCAGCACACGAAGTCTGCGCGAATCGGCCATGCGCCACCGTAGCACGTCGCCGCGTTCCCGCGTTACCCATTTCCACGCCCGTCCCACCCCTTCTACGCGCCCGCCATCCCGCGCCCCCTGGCTCGCGCCCCCTGGCTCGCGCCCTTTAGCTCGCGCCCTCTAGCTCGCGCCCTCTGGCTCGCGCCCCCTGGCTCGCGCCCCCTGGCTCGCGCCCCCTGGCTCGCGCCCCCTGGCTCGCGCCCTTTAGCTCGCGCCCTCTAGCTCGCGCCGTTCGGCTCTCCCCCCCATCCCCGCGTTTCCCCTCACTCCCGCGGTTGACGCGCTCTCCACGACGGTTGAGGTTAACTTGTTATAGAACGTGCGATATTTCGCCTCTCTTCTCCTCGCTGCCGTTGCTGCCGGCGCCTTCGCGCTGGGGCGTCCGCTCGCCGCCCAGGATCTCTCCTGTGAGCGCGGGGACCTCGAGGTGCGGACGCTCCGCTTCAGCGGCAATCGCGCCTATCCCGCCTCGGTCCTCGCCGCCACCGTCGCCACCCAGCCGTCGTCGTTCGCCAATCTGCCGCTGATCGGCGAGCGTCGCTGTCTCGATCCCATCGAATTCGTGCGCGACATCCAGCGGCTGCTGACGCTCTATCGCCGCCGCGGCTTTCCCGACGTCCGCGTCGACACCCTCGTGCGCGCCGTCAAGCCAAGCGTGATCGACGTCACCTTCGCGATCGAGGAGGGGGAACCGATGCGCGTGTCGGCCTTCGCGCTGCGGGGCAGCGAACGGCACCCGGCCATCACGCAGGCCACGCGCGACTTCCCCGTGCGGGTGGGCGGGCTCTTCGACCGCGGCGCCCTCGAAGCGGGGCGCGATACGCTCGTGCGGCGGTTGCGGAACCTCGGCTGGCCGCAGGCCGAAGCGCTGCTGGCCTACACCACCAACACCGCGCAGCGGACCGCCGAGGTGGAGGTCGTCGTCGTGCCCGGTGCCCGGGCCCGCATCGGCCGCATCGCCCTCGACGTGGAGTCGCCCACCGGGCGCCGGCATGTGTCGGACGCCATGATCCGTCGCGCCATGTCCCTCGACGGGGGCGACTGGTACTCGGCGCGTGATCTCATCGACGCTCAGCGCAATCTCTACCAGACCGACGCCTTTCAGCGCGTCGATCTGCAGCCGGACAGCCTTCAGCCGCCCGGCGACACGATCGTCAACCTCACCGCGCATCTCGTCGAAGGCGACCGCTATGCCGCCAACGGCGGATTCGGGTGGGCGACCCTCGACTGCTTCCGGGCCCAGGGCTCGATCACGGATCGGGACTTCCTCCCCTACGCCCAGCGGCTCGAACTCACCGCCCGGCTCAGCAAGATCGGCATCGGCGAACCGCTCGACGGAGCACCGGATCTCTGTCAGGGACAGGCGCGCTCCGACCCGTACTCGCGCACGCTGAACTACTTCACGTCGATGACGTTGCGGCAGCCGGTGCGGGCCGATGAGGCGCGCGTGCCGTCGCTGACGCTCTTCAGCTCGACGTTGTCGGAGTTCAAGGCGTACCTGCGGCGTACCCCGATCGGTGGTGTCGTGTCGCTCACCGACCCGTTCGCACGGCGCGCCGCCACGCGCACGCCGAGTACGCTGTCGTATCAGCTCGAACTGGGGCGGACCGAAGCCGAACCGGCGTTCTTCTGCGCCGTGTTCAACGCCTGCGACGCCGAACTGCGGAGCTTCCTGCAGCGGAACAACCGGCTGGCGGCGCTCGAGTTCTCGATCTCGCGCGAGCGGCTCAACGACCCGCTGCGCCCCACCGGTGGTACCGTGATGCGCGCCACCGTGCGCCATGCCAGCACCGTCATCGGCTCCGACCGCACGCAGCAGTTCAATCGCGCCACGGGTGACGCGTCGTGGTACCGGCAGCTGGGCGGCGCCACGGTCACCGCCCACATGCGCGTCGGCCTCGTGGGCGGACAGGGGCAGGGCGGCGGCGTCGGCCGCTTCATTCCGCCGCAGGAACGGCTGTACGCCGGTGGCCCCACCACAGTGCGCGGCTTCCGCCAGAACGAACTCGGGCCGGCCGTCTACATCGTGAGCGGCTACACAGCCGTGGTGGAGAACGGCACCACATTCTTTCGCGTCGACGAACAGACCGTGGCCGAACGCGTCGTCCCCACCGGTGGCAACACGCTGGTGGTGGGCAATCTCGAGGCGCAGTGGCCGAGCCCCGTGCTGCCGCGACTGCTGCAGCTGGCGATGTTTGCCGATGCCGGACGGCTCTGGAACCGCGACGATGTCGAGCGCGGCGCGTCGCTCGATGCCGACGGGCCGATCGTGAAGATCACCCCCGGCCTCGGCGTGCGCGTGGCATCGCCGTTCGGCGCGATTCGCGTGGACTTCGGTTACAACCCGTACGCGTTGCCGGCGGGCGCCGCGTACTTCAACGCGCCGCTGCAGGCCGGGGTGGCGCCACTCTATTGCGTAAGCCCCGGCAACCGGCTTCCCGTGCGCGAGTCCATCGTGGCCGGCGCGCCGCCGGTGCAGGAGGCGGGTACCTGCGCGTCCACGTACCGGCCCACGCGCCGCACGGGGATTCTCGGGCGCCTGAATCCGAGCATCTGGATCGGGCAGGCCTTCTGATGGGTCCGCGCCGTCGCGCCATCGTCCTCGGCAGCGCCGCCGTCCTGTTGCTGCTCATGGCGGCCATCGTCGGCGGCATCGTCGCGCTCACGCAGACTGATCGCGGGCGCGCACTCATCCTGCGTGCGGTGCTGCCGGCGGCGCGCGCGGCCATCCCCGGCCGCCTGTACGTGGGTGCGGTGCACGGCACGCTGTTCACCGAGCTCACCATCGACTCGCTCGACATCCGCACCGCCGATGGCCGGCCCTTCGTGAGTTCGGGCCCCATCCGCCTCACCTACGATCCGCGGGACCTGCTCAACGGCCGCATCGTGGTGAAGTCGCTCGATGCGGTGCGCCCGCAGATCACGCTCATCGACTACGGCAACGACGACTGGAACTGGAAGCGGGCGCTGCGCCGCGGTCCGTCCCGCCCGTCGAGTGGGTCCGGGCAGCTCGGGCGATTCATTGTCATCGACACGACGACGCTGCACGAGGCGACCTTCGTGGCGCGCCTGCCGTGGACGCTGTCGGACACGCTCACGGGGGCCAAGCGCGACAGCGCCCTCACCTACAATCTCACGCGGCTCGACGGCGAGATCCGCGCCGAAGACGATCGGCTGGTGCGGGTCTACCGCTTCGTGCGCGGCAACCTGGCGCTCGGGCGCACGCGGCTGGCCGATCCTGACAGCGCGGGGCAGCGCTTCCCGGTGCGGCGGCTCGATGTCGTGTGGATCTATCCGCCCTTCTGGTTCCAGGGGTTGCAGGGCGACTTCCGCAAGCTCGGCGACACGATGTTCGTGGACAGCGCCCGCTTCGCGCTGCCGGGGTCGCGAGCACACGGCGGTGCGAAGATCGTGTGGGGAAGCGGCCTCCCGGTGCGCTACGACGTGCGACTGCAGCTCGACACCGTGTCGATGTCGGACCTCGCGTGGATCAACGCCACGGTGCCGCATGCGGGAGGCGGTCGCGCGTTCCTCCGCATGCGCAACGACCCGGCGAACCTGAACATCATCGACTACGTGATCACGAACATGGACGCGCGGTCGCTCAAGTCGCGGCTGCGTGGCAACATGACGTGGGGAGTGGGCGGACCCGTCACGCGTCTCACCGATGTCGACCTGTCGCTGGAGCCGGCGCACACCGATCTGCTGACCTGGTTCAACGGCGAGCCGTTCCCGTACGACTGGAAGGGCGCGGTGACGGGGCGGGTGACCGGGCGTGGTGGCTATCTCACCGACTGGCGGCTCGACGAGGCGCGGGTGGCCTTCGCCGACGCGCATGTGCCGGGCGCCGTCTCGCAGGCGCGGGCCGCCGGGCGACTGAACATCTACGCGCCGGCTGAGGCCGTGCTCAAGGGCGTCGATGTCGACATCGAGCAGATCGACTTCCGCACGCCGCGCTTCGTGAACCCGTTCTTCATGGAGCTGAACGGGTTTGCCCGCGGGCGTATGCGCCTCGATTCGCTCTGGTACGACGCACGCTTCTCCAACGCCGACCTCGAACTGGTGGACGGGCCCGGTCAACCGTCGCGCTTCACCGGGAGCGGCCGCTACACGCTGGTCACCGAAGGGGTGCGCTTCGATGTGGACCTCGAGGCGGTGCCCCTGTCGTACACCACCCTCTCGCGGTCGTATCCCGACATGCCGCTGCGTGGCTCGGCGGTGGGGCGCATCCTCGCCAGGGGCATGGCCGAGCAGTTCGACGTGCAGGCCACGCTGGCGGGTGAGGGGGGCGAGCTGGTGTTCACCGGCGTGGCCGATGCCTTCGGGACGACGATGGGTGCCACGGGCGATTGGCGCGTGCGCGGCGCCAACCTCCAGACACTCTTCGGCAGCAGCAGTCTGCCCGCCACGACGCTCAACATGTCCGGCACGGTCGATCTCAAGGCCGATGTCGATGCGCAGGACGAGTTCATCACCAGCTCCATTCGCGGGCCGCTGCGGGCCACCGTCGACCAGTTCTCGCGGGTGGCGGATGCCCGCCTCTTCGGCGGGACGGCCGCGGTGCTGTTCGACTCGGGGCATGTGCGAGTGGACACGATGGCCGTCGAAAGCTCAGCGCTGCGTACCGTCGTGCGCGGTGGACTCGGCCTCGATCGCGGCCGTCGCGATTCGCTGCGCTTCACCCTGTTCGTGGATTCGCTCGGCGGGCTGCGTCCGTGGGTCTCTCCCGGCGATTCATCGCGCCGGGCGCTGCTGCTGCCCACGGACACGCTGCGCGGCAGCGCCGAGATGGCGGGCACGCTGTTCGGGTCGATCGACACGCTCGATGCGCGCGGCCTCGATCTCGACCTCCGGACCGACCTGCGGGACATCGTGGTGGCGAGCAGTCGCTCGCTGCGGGCTGCCTTCGACCTCCGCGTGAGCGATGTGCTGCGGGGGGCGAATGGCACCCTCAAGGCGTCCGCCGACTCCGCCTACGTCGGCGGCATCGACATCGCGTCGGCGATGGCCAGCTCCACGCTGGGCGGCGGGCTCGCCGAACGCTTCGACCTGGCGGTGCGCACGCCGTCGGAGTCGCGCATCGCCATCGGCGGCGGGGTGACCCGTCGCGGCGACTCCACGCGGGTGCGTTTCGATACCGTCACCGTGCGCGTGGACAGCGGACGCATGGCGCCACGCGGTTTCCGGCTCACCGGCCCGGCCACGTTGCTCATGCTCGCCGACGGCCGCGGCCAGCTCGACTCTCTCGTGTTGCAGCACACCGACACGGGGCGGCTGGTGGTGCGCGGCGAATTGGCGGATTCGGGAGTGGTGCACGGCCGCTTCGCGGCCGACCGTGTCCCCCTCGGCGACGTGGGGCGCCTGCTGCGCCGTTCCGGGCTGGCGCGCGGGTCGGCGAGCGCCGACCTGGCCGTGAGCGGCACGCGGGAAGCGCCGCGCATGGATGGCACGGTGCGTCTGGAGGATGCCGTGGCCGGACGCGTGCGCTTCGGCGAGCTGTTCGCGCGGGCACACTACGACTCGCTGCGTCTCGCGCTCGATGGTGCGCTGCGCGTGAACGGCCAGTCCGCGCTTCAGCTGTCGGCGTCGCTGCCGCTCGATCTCGCGCTCGCGGCGCGCAGCACGCGTCGGCTGGAGCAATCGCTGTCGGGTCGGATCGTCAGCGACCGCACGGATCTGACGCTGCTCGAGTCGCTGTTTCCGGATGTCACCCGTGCCCGCGGCACGCTCGAGACCGATGTGCAGCTCACCGGCAGCTGGGACCGGCCGCGCCTGCGAGGCCAGCTCCGGCTTGACAGTGCGGCGCTCTCGCTCGAGAACCTTGGCATACGCCTCGACCGGGCGCAGGCCGACATCGGGTTGACCGGCGACAGCATCCTCATCCGGCGCTTCGGCGCCAGCAGTGGGGCGCCGAGCGACTTGGTCGGCTTGTCGGGCGTCGTCGACATCGCCGAAATCGCCCGGCCGTCGTTCAACCTGCGTCTGGCCGCGAACAACTTCCTCGCGGTGGACAAGGCGCGCACGGCCACGCTCACGCTCACCACGACCACGCCGATCACCCTCACCGGCACCAGCAGGTCGCCGCTGCTGCGCGGCGCGGTGCGGGTGGACCGCGGCCGCGTGTACATCAGCCAGTTGGCGCAGCGGCGCGCACTCGACGTGAGCGACAACCTCGATCTCATCGACACCACGCGCTTCGGCGTGAACGCGCTGCTGCCGTCGGCGCCGGGCATGCTCATGCGGAACCTGCAGCTGGACGATGTGCGCATCGGCATCGGTGACGACGTCTGGCTGCGGTCACCGGAGGCGAACCTCAAGCTGGGCGGACAGCTCCGCGTGACCCGCGCCACGTCCCGCGAGGCGGCGGGCGCGCGCCTCGCGCTGTCCGACTCGCTCACCGTGCAGCGCGGGACCTACCAGCTCAACCTCGGCATCGCGCGTCCGAGCTTCGAAGTGGAGCGCGGCGTGGTGCGCTTCTTCGGTGATCCCGACCTCGAACCGACGCTCGACATCGCGGCCCTGCACACCGTACGCGAGATCCGCGCCAACTCCAACCGTCAGGACGTGCGCATCCGGGTGAACATCGGCGGCACGCTCGAACGGCCGTCGCTGACGCTCACCAGTGCCGACAACCCGCCGCTTCCCGAAAGCGACATGCTCAGCTACCTCGTGACCGGCGAACCGGCGTACACGGTGCTGGGGAGCACCTACGCCGAACAGGGGGCCACGCTGGCGTTGCGTCTGGCCGGGTCGTTCCTGTCGAGCCGCCTGGCCGGCGGACGCTTCGACGTGGTGCAGGTCGAACCGACGGCTCTCAATCCGGGGGACGCCGCCAACCTGCGCCAGAATGGGCTCGGCATCCTCGCGTCCACGCGCGTGGGCGTGGGCGGACAGGTGGCGCGCAACACCTACCTGACGTTCAGCACGGGACTCTGCGGACTGGCCCCGCAGGATGGGGCGAGCGGCGACGCCTTGTCCCTTTTCGCGCAGGGGTTGGGGGTGAAGGTGGAGCGGCGCTTCGAGGGCGGGCTGAGTCTCCAGATGGGGTTGGAGCCAGGGTCGAGCGCCCAGACGTGCGGCCGTCTGGGGATCAGCCGTACGTTCCAGCAGACGCCGCCGCAGATCGGCATCGACTTCTTCCGCTTCTGGACCTTCTGATGCCGGCAGCCTGCCGCTTGACGCGCCATCTTGTTTCGGGTCAGCAACTTGGCTCGTCTCTGACCAGCTGATGTCCACTCTGTCCACGTCCCCCACCGTGCGGGCCGCCCCGTCGCTGTCCGACCTGCTCGACGCCATCGATCGGGGCGCAACCACTGGCGCGCGTATCCAGATCGCGGCCGACCTGCTGCACAGTCTTGGCTTCGATCGCGTCGTGGTATCGCTGCGCGACGCGTCGATGCATGCCACCGTAGTCGCGCAGGCCGGGACACCGGAGCTGGACTCGCTTACCGGGTTGGCGCCCAAGCCGTTGCCGGGCGCCGTCTGGCGTCGGCGGCTGCCGCAGCTGGAGCGCTTCCGGATCGACGACCTGTGCCTGCTCGACGGCAGCGATCCCTGGGTGGCGCGGGAGTTCTTCGCCACCGAACCCGTGCCGGCCGTCACCGACGATCGCTGGCTGCCCACCGATCTGCTCGTCGGCGTGATGCGCGGGCCGCGGCAGGAGGTCCTGGGGTTCATCAAACTGGCCGGGCCACGTGACGGCCGCCGGCCGAATGCGCTCCTGCGACGTGACCTGAGCGCCATCGTCCGGCACCTCGCCGCGCGCATTGCCTTCGATGCGCTCGAGGCCCTGGCGCGACAGCGGCTCGAGCGGCTCCAGCTGCTGCAGGAGGCTGGCGCGTCGTTCGCGCGTACGCTCGACGAACCGGAGATCGTGCGCGAGCTGGCCCGTCAGGCCCAGCGGGCGGTGCAGGGCGATGGCGTGGCCATTCTCGTGCCCGACTTGCACAACGACATCCTCACGACCACGCTGCGGTTCGTGCGTGGGGTGGAGCGGACGCGGGGGCCGGTGCGGCTGGGCGAAGGGCTCGTGGCGGAAGTGGCACGCACCGGCCGCCCGGTGCGCGTGGGCGACCGCGAGGCCGATCGGGCCCGCGAGAAGGCCGGGCTCGCGCCCCCGCTGTCCATGTACGACATCGTCGGCGAGTCGGGGGCGGCCAGTTCGGTCCTCGCGGTGCCCGTGCGTGTGGGCACGCGCCTGCTCGCGGTACTCGCGGTGCATGCCAGCGCCAGCGACGTGTACACGGCGGAAGACGAGGAAGTGCTGGCCACCATGGCCTCGCAGGCGGCGACGGCCATTGCCAATGCGCGTCGCTACGCCGAAAGCGAGCGGGAACGTCGCACCACCGAGGCGCTCGCCGATGTGGCTCGTGCGGTGGGCGAGTCGCTGCGCCTCGGCGAAGTGCTGCGGCTCATCCTCCGGCATGCCGTGTCGCTGCTTGGCGTGGAGGGAGCGTGCATCGCGCTGCGTACCGGCGACTACCTGCACATCGTGGCCGCCATCGGCAGCGCCGATGTGTTGCGCGGCGTACACCTGCCGGTGAGTGGCAGCCTGATCGGGCGCTCGGTGCTCACCAACGATCTCGTGCTCGTCAACGAGTTCGACAACGAGACCGCGCTCAACCGCGCCGTGCAGCACCTCGCGCGCATCCAGCGCACCATCATCGCGCCGTTCGTGACCGGCCGTGGCACCATCGGCGGTATCGCGGTCATCAACCGCGACCGGCGCTTCGATCAGGACGACGGAAAGGTGCTCCAGCGCCTCGCCGATCAGGTGTCGGTGGCCATCGTGAATGCGCGCCTGTTCGAGGAGATCGAGCGGGCGACCCGTGAGTGGAAGGTGGCCTTCGACAGCACGGCCAGCGGCCTCGTGGTGCTCGAGGAGTCACTCACCGTCAGCCGCTGCAACGCGCGCGCCGCCGATCTGTGCGGCGTGCCCATTCCGGCGCTGCTCGGCCAGCGCTTCCGCCACGCGCTGGTGGGTACCGGCAACAATGCCGATGGTCGCGCCGTCGACGCGTTCATCGCGCGGGCATTGCAGCGGGGGGTCCCGGTGCGCGAGACCGTGCGACACCTCGCCTCCGGACGCCTCTTTTCCCTGCTCGCGGCGTCACACCCGGACGGCGGGTGCGTGATCACCTTCGACGACGTCACCGAGTCGTCGCGCCTTGCCGAGCAGCATGCCAAGGTGCTCGACACGGTGTCGGACGCCATCGTCATCACCGGTCTCGATGGTGGCATCACGTTCGCCAATCCGGCGGCGCACGGATTGTTCGCCCGGGAGAAGTTGGTGGGGGTCCCGTCGGATGTGCTCGTGCCGGACGAGTGGCTGCCGCAGGTCAAGGTGCACGAGAACGCGGCGCGTCGCGGCGAACGCACGCGCTACGAATGCGAGGTGCTGCGCCCCGACGGATCACGGCGCGCGGCCCAGGTGAGCACGACCCCGCTGTACGAACTGGGGGAGATCATCGGCACCGTGGCCTGCCTGCGCGACATCACCGAGCAGCGCGCCGATGCCAGTGCCCGGGAACGGTCGGAGCAACTGTACCGTCGCCTCGTGGACACGGCCACCGACGCCATCTTCACGGTCGACGCCGGGGGCCGCTTCACGTCGGTCAATCCTGGGTTCCTGCGCGAGGCGGGGCTGACGCTGGAACAGGTGCTGGGGCAGGACTTCCTGTCGATCGTCGACCCCATCGATCGCGATCTCGCCGACCGGGACATGCGCGCCACGCTGCGTGGTGAACGGCGACGTCTGCAGGTGCGTTGCCTCGGGGTGTCGGGCTCTCGACTGACGATGGTGGCCACGGCGCCGTTCGAGGAAGGCGGGCAGATCGTCGGTGCGCTCGGCATCGTGCGCGACATCACCAACGACGAGATCCGTCGCGAGGCCCAGCTGCAGCAGGCCCGTCTCGCCGCGGTTGGTCAGTCGCTGGGCCGCGTGGCGAACGAGTTGAACAACCCGCTCGCCAGCCTGCTCGCCGTGGCCGAACTGGAGGTGGCGTCGTCGGCGCTGCGCGGGGACGATCGGCGGGCGATGGAGCAGATCCTCGCCGAGGCGCGACGCGCGTCGCAGATCGTCGGGCAACTGCTGGAGACCACGGCGGAGACGCCGTCGCTGGGAGGAGGGCGCGCTCCGGTCGACCTGAACGCGGTGTTGCGGCGCATGCTCGAACACCACGCGCACACGTTGCGCTCGGCCGGCATCACGGTGCGCAGCGAACTTGCCGCCGACCTGCCGTTGGTGGAGGGCGACCCGCTGCAGCTGCAGCAGGTGCTCTCCAACCTCGTCGCCAACGCCGAGCAGGTGCTGGGCGAACACCAGGGCACACGCGTCGTCACCGTCGCCTCGGCGGTGCACGATGACATGGTGGAGCTTACGGTGCAGGATAGCGGCCCGGGTATCCCGGCCCAGTATCTCGCGCGGGTCACGGCGCCGATGTTCACCACCCGGGCGGCGCGCGGCCATCGGGGGCTCGGCCTCACGATCGCGAACACCATCGTGCTCGATCACGGTGGGGAACTCGGCATTGACTCCCCGTCGGAGGGCGGCGCCGTGTGCCGCATCCGCTTCCCGATCATGTCGGCGCGGGCGTTGGCCACGCATGCCGAAGCGGTGGCGCGGGCCGAGGCGGAGCAGGCGGCACGCACGACGCCGCCGCGGGGCGTGCGGCAGGTCGTCGAGCCGCGACCGCGCCGCATCCTGCTCATCGAGGACGAGATTACGTTGCGCACGGCCATCACCGGCTTTCTGCGCAGCAACGCGTATGTGGTGGAGGCCGCCGAGAGTGGTGCCGTGGCGCTGGCGACGCTTTCGACCCAGTCGTTCGACCTCGTGCTGCTCGACCTGCGCATGCAGGGCATGAGCGGGGAGGATGTCTACGATGCCATGCTGACGTCGCTGCCGGAGCAGGCCGAGCGGGTGGTGTTCATGACCGGTGACATGCACAGCGAGAGTGCGGCGCAGTTCATCCGCATGACGGGGCGTCCGGTGCTGGCCAAGCCGTTCACGCTCGCCGAGCTGGCGGCGCGCGTGGCGCAGCTGCTCGACGTCGCGGGGTGAGCGACGTCGTGTCGACCTCGCTCACGCTGTCGACCGCCGACCGCCTCACGGTGCGTGCCGCCATCGCGCCGCTGCTGGGCGAGGCGCGCATCACCTCCGCGCTCACGTCGCAGCTGCTGGCCGGCGATGTGGTGCAGCTCGTGGACGGCCGCGGGGACTGGCTTCGGGTGCGCGGGGCCGACGACTACGAGGGCTGGACGCACTTCGGCTATCTGTCGGCCTGCCGCGGGACCGAGGTCACGTGGCGGATCTCCCTGGGCTGCGTCACGCGCGACGCGCAGGGAGGGGAGCGCGCGCTCCCGCTGGGCGCCCGTGTGGCGCCCGGCGTGGAGGTGCTCGACGGCGAAGCCATTGCGGCCGAGGAGCGCGCGGCGCGCTTTCCACGCGAGCGCAGCGCAATCGCGCGCAGCGCGGCGACCCTGTTCACCGGCGCGAGCTATCTGTGGGGGGGCGTGACGCCATGGGGCGTGGACTGCTCCGGACTCGTGCAGCGGGTGTTCGCGCTGCACGGTGTGCCACTCCCGCGCGACGCCTGGCAGCAGGCAACCGCTCTCCCGCAGGTGGAAGAAGACGCCGCCGCCGCCCATCGGGCGGCGGACCTGCTCTTCTTCTCCGGCCGCGACGACCGTCGCATCACCCACGTGGGTATGGCCCTCGGCAACGGGCAGATGGTGCACAGCGCGCTGCTGCGCGGCGGTGTGCACATCGAGCGGCTCGACAGCGACGACCCCTATGTGACGCAGTTGCGGGCACAGTGCACGGGAGTGCACCGGGTGCGGCTGGGGTAGCGCGGTTACGGTTACGGTTACGGTTACGGTGGCGAGGGGCGTGGCGGGGGTACGGCGGAACGGCGCGAGCTAGACAGCGTGAGCTAGACAGCGCGAGCTAGACAGCGTGAGCTAGACAGCGTGAGCTAGACAGCGCGAGCTAGACAGCGCGAGTTAGACAGCGCGAGTTAGACAGCGCGAGGTATGTCGCATCGGCCACCAACCAAAGCCGATAGATCGGTGCATTCGTCGGTGATGTGGTATTGGGGAACGGCGGCAAGGTCGGGCGGGAGCACGGACGGCGCGTGTCCGCTGGTAGCATCCGCCACGGCGTACCGGGGCGAGGTGGGCGCCACCGACTGCGGTGGGACGAAGGGTCGGCGAGCGCCCACTCGCCCGACCTGCGCACATAACACAACGCAGCTGCAGGCAGCGCCGAGTGGAAGGCTCGCTCCGCGCTCAATTTGTTTGGAGCGCTGCT
>JBEILM010000105.1:0-13892 GCA_040379205.1 Gemmatimonas sp. | reverse complement strand
GGCGGCGCCATTCCGCGCCTGCAGTCCGGGAAGCCGGCTCAACGCCGACACCATGTCCGGGCGCATGCCGAGTTCCTTCTCACCCACGAAGTAGCCGAAGCCCTGTCGTCGGCGCGCAAGAAACTCGGCCTGGTCGCGCCCGGGGATTGCCACGCCGCGTACGTTCACTGCGGCGAGGACGGTGGCTTCGGGCAGTATGAACACCTCATCGGCCACCATGCCGGCCACGACGTCCACCGTCCGAAATAGCGCTCCGCGTCCGAGCTGCCGTACGCTGATTTCCTGCGTACCGAGCGGCACGCGGCGGAACACCCAGCGCCCCAGTGAATCGGTGCGCGTGAAGTGCCCCGACGCCGTGAGCACGACGAGCGCGTCCACCAACGGGCCACCTCGCTCGTCACGGACGACGCCGCGCAGCTCACCGCTGCCGGCCCGCAGACTCGTGCTGTCACCGCCGAGTTCTGCGCTCACGTACAGGTCGCGCCGCAGCACCCGCGCGGCACCGACGGTGAGTGAGACGGTGCCGCTTGCCGTCAGCGAATCGCCGGCGAGCGTTGTCAGCGACAGATCGTGCGGAAGGCCGCAGATGCTGTAGCTCCCCTCGTCGTAGGTACGGGTGGTCCGCGTGGGCATGCCAAGGCGCATGTCGCCCCCCGCGGTATCCACCGCGAACCACTGGAAGGCCACCTGTCTGCTGGCCATGCGGGCGCGGGTCATCGCGTCGTACACCGTGCCGAACACGATCGCGCTGTCTGCCGGCGGCCGATCGGTCGGCGTGCACATGCGCGTGAAGAACGTGTGGAACGAGGGGGTGGCGAGGGTCACCGGAGGCGTCGGAGCACGCACATCGAGGTCGACCGCAAACCCGTACAGGCCGATCGAGTCGAGCGACGGTGACGAGAAGGTGAGGCGCTGCGGGCCGAGCGGCACGCTATCCAGGCGGAACACGCCCCGACGGTCGGCGATTGCCGTGCGCGGTGACCCTATCAGCTCGACAACGGCGCCGGCCAGGGGCTGGCCGCGCAGGCTGTCGTAGGCCACGCCGCTCAGCGTGGTGACAGGCGCTTGCCCATCGAGCGGTGCCGACACCATGGCGACCGCAGTGGCGGCGAGCACGGGCCTGATCGATCGCGCCCACAAAGTCTTTCGGACCCGCGCGAGGACCGTCCTCAGCTCACGTCCCACAGAATGCCTCCGCGTTCGCAACAACTCACCAATTACCCCACCCGGGAATCTATCGGCGCCCGCCGCCTTTGACGAGCGCCTTGGCAAGCCACAGAATGGTGGGACTTCAACCAAGGTCCGCCATGCGTTCCCATCACCGTCCATCCCCACGGCTCACCGTCGCGAACGTGGCTCGTCGCGCAGTCGCGGCCGCGTTGCTTCCGCTCCTGTCGGCCGGCGCCCAGCGTGTTGCGCAGCCCGCCACCGTGGCCACGCCGGCCCGACCCGGAGTGGCGACCGACGCCGCTGCGGCGACGAGAGCGGGCGACGTGAGTGCCGGTGTCTGGGCTGGGCTCCCCTGGCGCCACATCGGCCCCGAGGGCAACCGCTTCACGTCGGCCACGGGTATTCCCGGCGACCCGAACACGTACTACGTGGGCGCCGCGTCGGGCGGCATCTACAAGACCACCGATGGCGGGGTGCACTGGAGCGAGCTGTTCGACGGGCAGCCGGTACAGTCCATCGGGTCGCTCGCGGTGGCGCCGAGTGATCCCAACATCGTGTGGGCAGGCACCGGTGAGGCCCACATCCGCAGTCACATCTCCATCGGGCAGGGCATCTACCGGTCGCTTGACGCAGGAAAGACCTGGCAGCTGATGGGGCTGGAGAAGACCGGCCGCATCGCGCGGGTGGTGGTGCACCCCACCAACCCGGACATCGTGCTTGCCTGCGCGCTGGGCACGGCCTACGGACCGCAGCAGGAGCGTGGCGTGTACCGCACCACCGATGGTGGCGTGACCTGGACGCGCACGCTGTTCACTACCGAGGATGCGGGGTGCTCGGATCTCGCCATGCATCCGGGAAATCCGCGGGTGCTCTACGCCGGCATGTGGCAGATCGAGATCCGCACCTGGGGGCGCACCAGCGGTGGCCCCGGGAGTGGCCTGTTCAAGAGTACCGATGGCGGCGTGACGTGGACCCGCCTCGTCGGCAACGGCTTGCCGACCAAGGTCACGGGCAAGCACGCGCTCGCCATCGCGCGGTCGAACCCGTCGCGCGTGTATGCGCTGATCGAGACGGGTGACGGCCTGCCGTGGAATGGCGAGGCCACCGAGAGTGGTCAGCTCTGGCGCTCCGACGACGACGGCGCCACGTGGCAGCTCATCACCCGCGACCGCAACGCCATGGGCCGCGCGCACTACTACTCGCGCATGGCGGTGGCCACCGACAACGAGAACGAAGCGTACTTCCTCACCGCCTCGTATCACGCCACCATCGACGGTGGACGCACGCTGGTGCAGAAAACGGGAGGCGAGGCACCGGGTGGCGATCATCATGACATCTGGATCGACCCCACGAACGCCAACCGACAGATCGTCGCCCACGATCAGGGGCTGTCGATCACGGTGAACCGTGGGCGGACCTGGTTCAAGCAGCGGCTCAGCAACGCGCAGATCTACCACGTCACCGTCGACAACAACATCCCGTACAACGTGCTGGGGAACAAGCAGGACGAGCCCAGCTACCGCGGCCCCAGCAACAGCCGCGTGCAGGGCGGACGGAGCGCGGGCATCTCCCGCGGCATGTGGCACTCGGTGGGCGGTGGGGAAAGCGGGTGGGCCACTCCCGACCCGGTGGATCCCAACCGCATCTGGAGCACTGCGTCCGGCTCCGGCATGGTGGGCGGTATCGTCGTGCGCTTCGAGGAGAACCGGCGGCAGTTCCGCAACGTGGAGGTGTGGCCGCAGCAGTCCAACGGCCCCGCCGATGGGGTGAAGTACCGGTTCGTGTGGGACGCCCCGCTGCTCATCTCGCCGCACGACCGCCACACGCTCTATACGGGCAGCCAGCATGTGCATCGCACGCGCGACGGCGGCAACAGCTGGCAGGTGATCAGCCCCGACCTCACGCGCAACGATCGCAGCCGCATGAAGAGCTCGGGTGGCCTTACGCCCGACAATATCGGCGTGGAGTACTCGGGTGTGGTGTACGGCATCGCCGAGTCACCGAAGACACCCGGTCTCATCTGGGTGGGCACCAACGACGGCCTCGTGCAGCTCACCCGCGACAACGGCGCCACGTGGACGAACGTCACGGCCAACATCCCGGGGATCCCCGCCTGGGGTTCGGTACGCTCGATCGCGGCATCGAAGTGGGACGCCGGCACCGCCTACCTCACGGTGGACGCGCATCAGGAGAACGACCGCGATCCGCATGTGTACCGTACGCGCGACTACGGCCGCACGTGGACGAAGATCGTGAACGGCATTCCGCGCAGCATGCTCAGCTACGCCAAGATCATCATCGAGGATCCGGTCCGGCGTGACATGCTCTACCTCGGCACGGAGAACGCGATCTACCTCTCGTACAATGCCGGTGACAGCTGGCTGCCACTGCAGAACAACCTGCCGCACGCTCCGGTCTCGGGGATCATCGTGCAGGAGCATTTCAACGATCTGGTCATCTCCACCTACGGGCGCGGCTTCTGGATATTCGATGATCTGACACCGCTGCAGCAGATCGATGCGACGGTGCTGAACAAGGGCGCGCACCTTTTCCCGCCGCGTGCGGCCTACCGTTTCCGCCCGATCACGGCGCCGAGCACCACCTACGACGATCCGACCACGGGGCAGGACCCCGAATACGGCGCATCCATCAACTACTACCTCAAGGCGCCATCGACCGCAGTGCCGCGCATCGAGATCCTTGATGCCGCCGGTACGCTGGTGCGCACACTCTCGGGTACGAACACGGCGGGCGTGAACCGTGTGCATTGGGATCTGCGGGACGAGCCCAGTCGCGAGGTGCGTCTGCTTACCAGTCCGCTGTACGCCGAACACATCGTGGCCGGCCCACAGGGGCGTGTCGCGCCCGGTACCAACCGACTGCAGATTCTCATGCCGCCAGGCCGCTACACGGTGCGCCTCACCGTGGGCAACACGACCGAGTCACAGCCGCTCGACGTGCGCAAGGATCCGAACAGTGCCGGAACCGTTGCCGAGATCGCCGAGCAGGTGAAGGCGCTGACGGCGCTCAAGGGTGAGCTCAACAAAGCGGCGGAGGCCGTGACACGCGTGGAGCGCGTTCGCCTGCAGGCGCAGCAGCTGCAGCGTCTCGCTGCCGGCGATGCCGATGCCGTCCGCGAGGTACGCGCGCTCGATGCCAAGCTGGTGGAGGTAGAAATGGCGCTGGTGGACCTGCGCCTCACTGGCGGCGGCCAGGACGGCGTGCGCTTCGGCTCGAAGCTCATCGGCAAGCTTGGCTACCTGGCCAATGGCATTGCGGTGGCCGATTTCACACCGACCACCCAGCACATCGAGGTACAAGGGATCCTTGGCAATGAACTGGCGGCGGCACTGCGGGCGATCGACGGCCTGCTGGCCGGCGAGCTGCCGCCAGTGAATCGGATGCTGGAGGCGAAGGGACTTCCGCGGATCACGGATCAGGGGGCGGGAGCAACGCGGATTGTGCCATGATCTTCTGGAGCGAACCGCGGTAACCGCTTGGAAGCGGGAAGGAGAAAATCAGGAAGGAGGAGGCAGTCACTGCTCCCTCCTCCCTGATTCCCTTTTTCCTGCTTCGCTCCTTCCTGCTTCCTAAGGGTTGGCCAGCCCAGCCGCTACTTGCCCAACTCCCGAACCACTCCTGCCAGCAACCGCACCTTCCCCGCGTCGGCACTCGACGTCGCGTCCCGCTCCAGTTGCGTCGCCAACGCAGCGAGCGCCGTCCGCCGCGACGCCCCGCGCGCCTTTTCGGCGGCATCGAGCTGCGTGACCACCCCATCCAGCCAGGACTTCGGCACCGCGCTGTTGCGCGCCAGTTGGTCCGTGTAGGCCCGTGCCACCACGAACGCGGCCGGCCACACGAGCTTGGGCTGCTCCTGCGGATTGAAGTACTCGAAGCGCACCAGCTTCGCGGCCTCGAGTTCGTTGCGCGAGAGATGCGCACTGGGCGTGAGCTCGAGAATGTCGAGCCCGCGGGAGATCTCGGAGCCGTAGATGTAGCCGTTGTACCAGTACGCCGACCAGTGGCCGGCACTCACGAGGCGCGTGGAATCCATCGGTCCACGGTCGAAGAAGGCGATTTCGTAGGCGTTGGTCGGGTCGGTCCAGTCGAAGACGTTGATGCCCCCCTGGTACCACGACTGGACCATGACTTCGCGGCCGGGGATCGGGATGAGCGAGCCGTTGTGGGCCACGCAGTTCTCGAAGCGCGACTGGGCGGCCGGCAGCTTGAAGTAGCTCTTGAAGACCAGCGAGTCACCGCTGCGCACGAAGATGGCGTCGGCGCCCCACTCCTTCTTGTCGGTGGCGCGGCAACGCGGCGAGGTGCCGCCACCCCACTCGTCGGAGAAGAGCACCTTGCTGCCGTCGTTGCTGAACGTGGCCGAGTGCCAGGCCGACATGTTCGTGTCCGCGGCCGCGTAAATCCGCTTGGGGTTCTTGATGTCCCGGATGTCGAGGAGGATGCCGTAGCCGCTGCAGGCACCGCCGGCGATGCCGACGGCCGGGTAGGTAGTGATGTCGTGACACTGCGTGGGGCCACGTCCGGCCACCGAGGGCCGCGCAGCCGCGCCGGGCCGCGGCGCACGCTGGCGGACGTCGGCCGGATCGTCACCGTGGCGCGCTGCCTCACCGAGCCCCTCGAAGATGCGTGGCGAGCTCACGATGGCCGCTGCCGCCGGATTCTTGAGCGGTACCTGGATGACCTCGATGCGGAAGAGCGCCGAGTTGGGGTCCACGTCGGGCGAAGCATCCGAGCAGCCGGCGAGTTCGTTGGGCGAGCGCACGCCGGCGGAACCGGATACGTAGATGTACACATGCTCCGGGTCCTTCGGGTCGGTGACCAGCGTGTTGGTGTGCGACCCGCGGCACGTCTGCACGGTCTTGATGGACCGCGGCTTCGTGACATCGGTGATGTCGATGATGCGGATGCCGCGCGCCCGCTCTGGGCTCACCTCGTCGGCCACCCCTTGCAGGCCGCAGTCCACGCGGCCGCTCACGGCTTCGGCCGAGACGAACAGCAGATTGCCATACACCGTCACGTCGCTTTGCGACCCCGGGCAGACGAACTCCGTGCGCAGCGTCGGTTTGCGCACGTTGCCGACATCCCACACCTGCCAGCCGCTGTAGTTGCCCTGGAAGACGAGATTGCCAAGGAACGCGAGGTCGGAATTGGTGAGGCGCGGATCGCCCGGGTTGGCGGGTACGGCGAACGCCGGCGACGGCTTGGTGGTGGAGACCAGGCGCAGGTTCCACGACGCCTGGCCGGCATCGTACCAGCCGGCCTTGAGACCGATGCGCGGATCAGGAGAGGGCGGCGTGCGGGACATCGACGCCGGTGACGGTTCCGGAGCGGAACGGCCGGCGGCGCCGACACAGCCGGTGAGCAGGGCGGCACCGGCGAGCAGGGGGAGGGAAACGCGTCGCATCGGAGGGGGAGCGGGAGGCGGGGCGCCGAGGGTGGCGGCGGGAAGGAACGCGGGCTCAGGGCTTCGGGCGGGACTTGAGCAACAGCTCCATGCGGGCGATTTCGGTGCTCTGATCGGCCACGACGTCGGAGACGAACTTGAAGACGTTGTCGTCGTTGGCCGCCGATCGCGCCTGCATGAGCGCATCGACCATGGTGATGGCGCCGCGGTGATGCTGAATCATGTAGGTGAGGAAGTACCAGTCGAAGGCGAGCCCTCTGGCGCGGGCGAGCGTATCCATCTGCGCCGGCGACAGCATGCCTGGCATCTGGCCGGAAGCACCCGGCATCTCCGTGCCCGCGTGATGATGATGCGCACCGTCGCGCGCGGGCACGGTCTGCTTGCGGGTGCGGAGCCAGTCCTCCATGAAGTCCATCTCGTCGGTCTGGGCCACCGCAATGCGCCCCGCGAGGACACGAACCTCGGAGCTGGCGTCACTCGGCTCGGCAAACGACGACATCGTCACGGCCTGCGCGTGATGGCCGATCATGCCCTGCATGAATGCGACGTCGGCCGTGGTGTACGGCGGGATGCCACCGTCGCGCATGGCCAGCTGGGCCGGCGTGAGAGGGCGCGGCGGGCCGGCACTGGCGCACGCGCCGAGCAGCATGGCCCCACCGAGCACAGCGAGCGCCACGACGCGCGTCGCAGGCGAAGAAGGCGAACGCATGACGGTCACTCGATGGCGAAGTTGAGCATCATCCCCATGTCCTCATGGATCATGTTGTGGCAGTGCATCAGGAAACGGCCACGATAACTGTCGAAGGTGGCCGCCACCGACACGCGTTCGCCGGGCAGCACCAGCACGGTGTCCTTGAGGCCGCGCTCCCACGGCATGACCTCGGCGCGTCCACCGGTCCGCTCCAGCACGTGAAACTGCGTCTCGTGCACATGCACCGGGTGCGGGAACGGGCTGTCGTTCACGAAGGTCCACAGCTCGGTGTCGCCGAAGCGTACCGTTTCGTCCATGCGCTCCATGTCGAAGGTACGGCCGTTGATGCCGTGTCGCATCATCGCGCTTTCGAACGAGAAGGTGCGCGTCTTCGAGGCGCGACGGGCATCCGGGAGCACCAGCCGGGGCATGGGCACCGGCCGCCAGGCGACGGGCGACACCGATCTGGTCACGCGGAACTCCACGAGCGTCATCTCGCCGCCCTGCGGCACGCCGCCGGCGCCCATGCGTCCCATGCCACCACCCATCCCGCGCCCCATGCCCATGCCGCCCATGCGGGCCGGTGACGGAAAGGCCGCGGAGAGCAGCGACACGGTGCTGCCGACCCGCTCCCGGGCGAAGTTCACCAGCACGTCGACGCGCTCGCCGGTCCCGAGGTCGATCGTCGGCAGCGTGACCGGCGCCTCGAGCAAGCCGCCGTCGACGCCGATCAGCGTGAACGATGCACCGTTGGAGAGCGCGAGGCGCAGGATGCGCGACGAGGTCGCATTGGCGATGCGCAGCCGGTACGTCGTGGTCTCGACATCCTGCGACGGCAGGCGGATGCCGTTCACGAACGGCGCGTCTCCGAAGTAGCCTTCCATCTGTTCGTGCATGACCGGCTCGTATTCGAACGTGCCGTCGGCCGCGAGCCGACGATCCTGCACCAGCATCGGCAATTCATGGTCACCGCCCGGAAGACCGAGGCGGTCCTCATGCTCGTCGCGGATGAGCAGCATGCCCGCCATGCCGCGGTACGCCTGGATGCCGGTGCGATGATGCGCGTGCGAGTGGTACCAGTACGTGCCGGCGCGATCGATGAGCGGAACGTCGTAGTCGTAGCGCCCGCCGGGCGCGATGGCGAGTCGCGGATGACCGTCGGCCGCCTCGGGCACTCGCAGCCCGTGCCAGTGAAGAATGGTGGATTCCGGCAGCGCGTTGTCGAGGCGTATGCGGAGCCGGTCGCCGCTCCGCCCTTCGATGGTGGGCCCGACCGGCCCCGGTCCGGGGCTCCACACGCGCGCCATCACGCCGGGGGCGATCTCGGCTGACTGCTCCTGCGCCCGCAGCAGCAACTCGGGACCTCGCAGCACCGGCGGCTTTATGAGCGGCGCGCGGGGCAGCGCACCGGGCAGTACCGGTGCAAAGCCCGGACGGTGCCCGGGATGAGCAGACCAGGCGACGTGGGGACGGACGAGCGGGGCCAGGCCGGCAACCGCTGCCAGTCGGAAGAACTGTCGTCGCTGCACGGGCATGTGGGGCTGGGGAGAAGATCTCCGCTGATATGCGCCGCCCGTACCCGGATGGGAAGACCCCGCGCCTACCGCGCCGGCGTGCAGAGGTGCGTCATGGCCACCGCGGCGAGTGATCCCTTGAATGCCGGACCGAAGCCGGGCGTTTTCACCACCCGATGCATGCCTTCCTTGCGGCCGTCATCATCGTGGTAGTACCAGCTCTCCTTGGTGGCCACCGTCTGCCGGGCGCAGTCGTACATGGCAATGGTGCGGGAGCTGCGCAGGTCGCCGTTGGGGTGCTTGAGCGGCGGCTGCAGTCGCACGCGCACGGCGGCCGTCACCACGGTGCCCTTTCGCGATACCGAGCCGGGCTCGAGAAACACGGGGGTGCCCACGGAGGTCGTGCCGATCTCCTTGAGTGACCGCGCGCCCTGCGCCGTTGCGGACGGAGCCGTTACCGCCGTGCTCAGGCACAGCGCGACCGCCAGAAGGACACCTGAGCGTTGCGACATTCAGCGCTTCCGGCGAGCCGTTGAATCCGGAATGAACCGGAAGGGCAGCTGGACCACCTGCTGCACGATGCGTCCGGCGCGCACCGCGGGCATGAATCGCTGTTCACGCACGGCACGCCGCACCGGCTCCACCAGCTCGCGGTGCGTGGTGGTGACGGCACTGAACGTGTCCATCATCGCTTCGCCTCGGGTGCTGACCACGAACTCGGCAAGCACCTGACCACCGGCCTGCGCCTCGAAAAGCGAGTCGGGGTAGATCGGCCGGACGAGCGCCGTGGAATCGGGGTGCGCACCGGTGTCGACGTCGCTCGGGATGAACGCCTGGCCTTCTTCGAGCAGCGCCGCGATGCGCATGGCCGGCGTGGGTTCGTCCTTCTTGCGCTTCTTGGGGCGGAGTTCGCCGCGGCGCGACCAGAGCACGATGGTGCCGCAGGCGGAGCTCATGCGCTGGTTGCCCTGGAACTCCACCGGCACACTGGCGGCGCCGCTGTAGATCTCGATGCCCTCAAATGAGCGCGGGTCGAAGGCGTCGAGGTCCACCTCGCCCGCGTACAGCGGCTGATTGTCGAGCCAGACGAGCGGGGCGCAGCGACTGCCGCGAATGCGGACAGTGTTCTGCATCCCCCGCGTCTCGATCCGCATGCCCGGTACCATGCGGAAGACATCCGTCATGTTCACCGCGTTGCGGCGGTCGAGGTCGGCAAAGGTGAAGAAACGGCCACCGCCGTTCTGCATGCGCTTGTAGAACCCGGCCATGGGGCCCGAGACCTCGCGCCGCCCGACGATATTGACCGTGGAGAGCTCGACGGCGAGCCGCTCCAGCGACAGCGTCGCCGTGGTGGGCTCTCCCTGGGCCACGCGCACCCGAATCGAATCGGGGCGATAGCCGATGCGGCGGGCCAGCAGCCACGCGTCGCCGACCGGCACCCGTCCGAAGCTGAACGCGCCCTCGTCGTCCGACTCGGTGGTCACCGCCGAGGTGAAGGTGCCGACGCGGATGCGCAGCTGGGCGCCGCCAAGTGCCGGGCCACCGCGGGCGGAGATGGTTCCGCGCACACTCCCGGTGGCCTCGCCGGAGTCCTGTGCGACCGCGAGGTGCGGCAGCGTACTGCACAGGCTGGCCGTAATGGCGGCAAGGGCCGCACGGAGCATTCGGTGACGGGTGCGCATGAGAACGCGGGTGGAGGTGGTCGCACGGTGCGCGCCACGCAACACGGAGCAGGTGGTTGAATCATGCCCCGCGTCCCATGGCGGAGCAAGGTCGGCTGCCGGCTCTGCCTCTGTCGCGGTCCTGTCGCATGGCATAACGTCCCCCGAGCGCCTCGTCGGCCGACGCATCGCCGACTTCACGTTCTACTCCCGCCGTCCATGTTCCGATCCCTCGACCGGCTGCTGCTCGCCTGCGCTGCGGCCAGTGCGTGCACTGCCGTCCATCCGCTCTCGGCTCAGTCCGGAACGCGCCTCCTGCGGACCCCTACGGTCAGCGCCCGGCACATCGCGTTCGCCTACGCCAACAACATCTGGGTGACGGAGCGCAGCGGCGGGGCCGCGCGCCGGCTCACCAGCTTTCAGGGGCAGACGCAGAATCCCCGGCTTTCGCCCGACGGCAAGCTGGTGGCGTTCAGCGCCGAGTATGCGGGCAACACCGACGTGTACGTCGTGCCGGTGGAGGGTGGGCAGCCGAAGCGCCTGACCTGGCACCCCGCCGCCGACCTGGTGCAGGGGTGGGCGCCGGATGGCCAGTCGGTGATGTTCGCATCGCCGCGCGCCACGTGGGCGCCGAATGCGGCGCCGCGGTTCTGGACGGTGCCGGTGGAGGGCGGCGTGGAAACGGCCATGCCGATGCCGCGCGCCTTTCAGGGCAAGCTGTCGCCCGACGGCAACCGGGTGGCCTATCGCATGCCCTCGTCGTGGGACGAGGAACGGCGCAACTATCGCGGCGGGCAGAACAAGCCGATCTGGATCCTCGACCTCAAATCGTTCGCTCTCGACACCACCCCGTTCGCCGGCACCAAGGAGATGGACCCGGTGTGGGTCGGCGACGCGGTGTACTTCCTCTCCGATCGGAGCGGGGTGTCCAACATCTGGGCCTACGACACCCGGGCGAAGTCGCTCAAGCAGGTCACCACGTTCACCGACTTCGATGTCAAGGCACTCGATGCCTCGGGCACCTCGGTGGTCTTCGAGCAGGCCGGCTACATTCACGAACTCGACGCGCGCACTGGTGCCTCCAAGGTCGTCCCCATCACCGCAGCGGGCGACTTCCCGTGGATGATGGCTGGGTGGAAGGACCTGTCGTCGCGCATCACCAGTCTGGCGCTGTCGGCCACGGGCAAGCGGGCGGCGGTCGAGGCGCGCGGCGAGGTGTTCACCGTCCCCGCCGAGAAGGGCGACGTGCGCAATCTCACCAACACGAGTGGCGCCGCCGAGATCGCGCCGGTGTGGTCGCCTGACGGCCAGTCGGTGGCCTACTTCAGCGATGCGTCGGGGGAGTATCAGCTGGTGATCGCGCCGCAGACCGGGCTGGGGGCGGCGCGCACCATCGCCCTGCCGGAACCGAGCCGACCGTACACGCCCGCCTGGTCGCCGAACGGGCGCACGATTGCCTACCACGATTCGCACTTCCGCATCTGGCTGGTGGATGTGGCGAGCGGACGGGCGAAGCTGGCCGACACCGATCCGTACTTCATGGGCGACCGGTCGATCGTACCGGTGTGGAGCCCGGACGGGCGGTACGTGGCCTATCCGAAGCGCCTCAAGTCGCTCTTCCGCGCCATCTTCGTGTACGACACCGAGACGGGGCAGACGCGACAGGTCACCGACGGCCTCGCCGATGCCACGAGTCCCGCGTGGGACGCCGGTGGCAAGTATCTCTGGTTCTTCGCCTCGACGAACTTCGCGCTCAACTCGTCGCTGCTGGACATGTCGAAGTACGACCGGCCCGACACGCGCGCGCTGTACATGGCCATCCTGAGCAGGAGCGAGCCGTCGCCGCTGCTGCCGGAGAGTGACGAGGAAGTCGCGCGGATGAGTGCCGCTCGGGACAGCATGGCCGCGGCGACCACGGCAACCACCGCACGGAGTGATTCCGCCCGCGGACCGGCGGCGCTTCGCCCGGTGCGCATCGACTTCGATGGCATTCAGCAGCGCATCGTGGCGGTGCCGGGGCTCGCCGATCGCGACTACAGCGCGCTGCGCGCCGGTCCGGCGGGCACGGTGTTCTTTCTCGAGCCGGTGCCGGCCACGGGCACGGCTGGCGGCGGCAACGGCGGCAGCATGCTCCATCGCTTCCAGCTCTCGGCGCGCCGGGCTGCCGTGTTCGTGAGCGGTGTGTCGCAGTACACGGTCAGCGCCGATGGGCGCAAGCTGCTGTATCGCAGCGCCGGGCAGGGCGGGGGGCTGTTCCTCGTCGACGCCGACCGCGCCGTCCCGGCCCCGGGCACTGGCCGGCTCAACGCCACGCTGCGGGCGTACATCGACCCGCGCGAGGAGTTCACGCAGATCTTCAACGAAGGGTGGCGCAATCAGCGCAACAACTTCTACGTGAAAAACCTGCACGGCACCGACTGGCCGGCCATCAAGAAGATGTACGAGCCGCTGCTCGCGCACGTGAACCATCGCGCCGATCTCAACTACCTGATCGACAACATGGGCGCCGAGACGGCGATCGGGCATTCGTATGTGCGTGGCGGTGACTACCCCGAGGTGCCGAACGGCACTGGTGGATTGCTCGGCGCCGACTTCACCATCGAGAACGGCCGCTACCGCCTCGCGCGCATCTACGACGCCGAAAGCTGGAATCCCGAGCTGCGCGCACCGCTGGCCGTGCCCGGCCTGAACGTGGCACGAGGCGACTATCTCCTCGCCATCAACGGCGTGGAGCTGCGGGCGCCGGAGAACATCTATCGGCTGCTCGACGGCACGGCCAATCGGCAGACAGTACTCACGGTGAACAGTCGCCCCGACATGCAGGGCGCGCGTCAGATCACGGTGCTGCCGGTGGCCAATGAGCAGGGGCTGCGCACGCGGGCGTGGGTCGAGCACAACCGCCGCTACGTGGATTCCGTGTCGGGTGGCAAACTGGCCTACGTGTACCTGCCCAACACCGGCCAGCCCGGCTACACGAGCTTCAACCGCTACTACTTCGCGCAGCAGGATCGGCAGGGTGTGGTGGTAGACGAACGCTTCAACGGCGGCGGGTCGGCGGCCGACTACATCGTCGACCTGCTCGGCCGCGACTACGACGGCTACTTCAACAACCCGGTCGGCGAGCGCTATCCGTACACCAGCCCCGCGAACGGCATCTGGGGACCGAAGGTCATGATCATCAACGAGATGGCCGGCTCCGGCGGCGATCTCATGCCGTACATGTTCAAGCGCCGCCAGCTCGGGCCGCTGGTGGGCTCGCGTACGTGGGGCGGCCTCGTGGCCACCACCGATACACCGCCGTTCGTGGATGGCGGGTCGATGATCGCGCCGCGCTTCGGCTTCTTCTCACGCGAGAATCAGTTCGCCGTGGAGAACGAGGGCGTAGCGCCGGACATCGACGTGGAGAACTTCCCGAAGGAGGTCATCGCCGG
>JBEILM010000104.1:0-13913 GCA_040379205.1 Gemmatimonas sp. | reverse complement strand
GTGAGCAGGGCGCCCGCCACCCCACCTCGTAGCTCGGTTGCCCGCGCCGGACGCAGCGACGCCAGCGTCGGAATGCGCAGCGCATCACCGGCCAGCACGAGGCCGCCGCCCTGGGTCACGAACCGCGTCAGCGCGGCGGCAGCCACGGCCACGCTGTCGAGTACGAGCACCGCCGCATAGCGCGCCGTGTCCGGACGCTGCGGCTGTCCCAGCTGCACGACACCGGTGGGCGAGATGCGCAGGGCGCCATCGACACGCCAGCCGGTCTCCTCCAGCGCCGCCACGGCAAACTTGCTTTCCCAGCCCGGCTGGGCGATGACCAGCAGCCGCCTGGGCGCGCTGGTGTCGGGGAGCGCCACCGTGGCCGTGCCACCGGCCACGCGCGCCTCGAGCGGCGGGGCGAGCGAAGACACGCGCCACGTGGTACCTGCATGGTCCGCGCGTGCATCCGCCGGTAGCGAGTCCAGCAGACTTCCGTCATCGCGCAGCACCAGCGCCGACGACGCCAGCCCGCCGCTGGCGCGCACCACGTAGCCGCCGCGCGGCCCGGAGGCGGGCGCCGCCGACAGCGCCAGCCCGCGCGCCGCCGTGGAATCGGTCCAGCGCACCGGAATACCGGCCGCCAGCAGTACCGACAGCGCGGCGCGCACCGCGGCCGGGGGCACGACGGGTACCGTGAGCAGCAGCGTGTCGCGCCGGTCCTGCCCCCCCTGCGCGACCACCGCAGCGCGCAGGCTGTCGGCCAGCCCGGCGGTCGGCTTGAGCCGCAACGGCCTGACACCGGCCATGGTCGCCACGTCCGTCTGCGCGCGCCCGTCGCGCACGGCCTGCCATCCGGCCAGCACCAGCGCCGCCAGGGCAAGCGCGCGGGCGGCGCGCTCTCCCCACGCGCGGGCGACGTCGGCGTCGGACGCGGTCGTCATCGGGTGAGCGCGTACACCACGAGGTTCACCGCGAACTTGGTGTTGTCCACCGAAAAAAAGCGCTTGTTGTCGGGGTGGAAGCTCCACTCCGAGCTGTAGTCCTTGTTGGAGTACAGCACGCTGATGCGCCCATCGCGCAGCACGGCATCGAGCTGTTCGTGCACAAGGTTGTCGCCCCAGCCGTTCATCTCGTGTGACGTGGTGGGCGGCCCGTTCTCGAACACGAAGAAGCAGCGATACAGCTCGTGGCTGTTCGGCAACGGCTGCAGCGGCCCCACGAGGCGGCGGATCTCCTCGCGCACCGTCGTGTGAAAGGCGCCGTCGACATCGTGGTTGTGATCGTCGATGAACAGCAGCCCACCGCGCGCGAGATAGCGCTTGAGCACCTCGCTCTCGCGCACCGTGAAGCGGACCGGCAGGTGTCCGGTGAGATAGAGCAGCGGATATTGAAACGCCGCCTCCGACGACAGCGGCACGATGACCCCCTGCGGGCGCACCGGCAGCGCGGTGTAGCGGGCCACCGAGTCGATGACGTTTGCCGGCACGAGCGGCGCCGAGTCCCAGTCACCGGACTCGTACTGCACGGTGGCGAAGACGAACGGGGCCGCCGTGCCGGTGGGGTAGTCGTGCGGGGACATGGCGGACTCGCTCACGGCGGGACTCCGCGCGACCACCCCGCTCCCGGGGTGCGCACCACATTGCCGAGGACGCGCCGAGCCGACACCACGGCGGTGGTCGCGTCACCGCCACGATCGATCACCTCGAGCAGCTGCGCCACCGCCGCCGCGAATGCTGGCGCATCGCCGAGCGCTTCCACCCGCAGCAGCGCCAGTGAGTCGCGGGCGGCATCGCGCGCCACGGGCAGCTGCTGCGCCGCACGCACGAGGCGGGCATCGCGCTCCACCACGCGTGACGGGAGCAGGGCCCGCTCGCTTCGGCTGCCCGTGCTGCCGGTGTCCTTGCCGGCGAGGCGCACCTTGGCGATGTCCACGATGACCTGTGGCGGCCGGCCGCGCAGGTACAGTCGCGACGCCGCCCGCGACCGCTCGATGGCCTCGAGCGCCCGCTTCATCGGCGGAATGGCGCCATGCGGATCGCCCTGCTCGAGTGCGCGGCCGGCGTCCCACATGGCGTTGTAGGCCTCGAGCAGCGGCTGGTTGATGGCCACCACCGGCGAGTCGTTCCCCTCCTCGAGCATACCGGTGGTGCTCGCCGGATTGATCACCAGCTTGCCTCCCTGCTGGTCGACGCCGTGCTCGTGGCCGTCGCCGGCGTAGTGCGCATGTTCGGCGCTCGACTCGCCGCTGAGACGCTGGAACACCACGTCGCCGACCGCCAGCCGCAGCCGCGCCTGATCGCGCGCCAGCCGGAGCGATTCGCGCAGCACCTCGGCACGCCCGAGCCGCAGCTGCTGCCGGTCCAGCTTTTCGGTGAGCAGCAGGAGCATGCGCTGACTGAGCAGCGACTTGTCCACCTCGGGCGGCGGCGCCGGCTCTACCGCCACCGAGTCGTATTCGGTGGGCCGTGCGATGCGAAACGCCCGCGTCTCGCTGGTACCGAACTCGCGGGTGGCGGCTGGGTGACCGTCGCGGGCGATGGCCCGCAGATGCACCACGTCGCCGGGGAGCAGTTCCAGCGCCGCGAGGTCGAGCGTCGCACGAATGCTCGCACGAATGCTCGCACGACGGGTCGCGCCGGTGGACGTCCAGTTGCCGGCACCAAGCGTGACCGTCCGCACGGTGAAGCGCTCCCCCTCGCCCGAACTCACCAACAGCTCGAAGCGCGCCGACGCCAGCCCGATATCGTCGGACATCGACGCCAGCAGCGGCAGTTGTCCCCTCGCCTCGCGGAAGACGCTGTCGCGGGCCGGCTGTTCGAGGGTGACCACGGGAATGCTGTCCGCATGTCCCTCGATGACCAGCAGGCGCGTGCGCTCGCCGCGCGACACGCGCACCGTCGCCGGCGCGTCGGTGGCCACCACCCGCAGCCGCCACGCATTGTCGGCGGCGACGGCCGGTACCGGCTGCGCTGCGGCCGTGCCCACCACGCTCACAGTGGCTGTCGGCATCGGCCCCTCACCGACGAGTTCGATGGTACTGCCGCTCACCGCCACGACGGCGGTGGCATCACCATGGTCCACGGCACGCTGGCCGATGTACGTCGGCGGCACCACGCGCAGCCGCCACGCGCCGAGCGGGGCCACCGCACTCCCGCCCGATGCACCGGACGCGGGTCCGGCGGTCGCCGCCGTGCCATTGGCGGTCACCGTCGGTGCGGGACGCGGCACGACCAGCAGCAGCAGCGCACACACCACGAACAGCGACGGGCCGAGCCATGCCTCACGACGGGCACGCGACAGCCCGTCGGCCACCGCCGCCCGCGACCACACCGTTTCCGCGGCGCGGGCCAGCGCCGCCGGCGCAGTGGCCGCCTGCTCCACGAAGGTCACCAGCGCGAAGTCGGGGGGCGTCGGCTGCTGCTCCTCGATCCAGAGCGCCGCCTGCACCGCATCCGGAGCACGACGGCGGCGCGCCAGCACGCTCCACGTCACTGCCGCCGCCACCCCCCCGAGTACCCACGCTTGCGACGAAGAAGGAGACGACGACAGCGACGAGAACAGCGCCACCCGCGCCAGCACCACCGCGAGCAATCCGGCCCCCAGCGACACGAGCAGCACCCGAGCGCGTGCGACCAGCGCCAGCGCGCGCCGCGTGCGCTCGACGGCCTCGCCAATCGACGCCGAAGCAGACGCCGATGCAGACGCCGATGCAGACGCCGCGCCGCGCGGCATGGTTGGTGCTGTCATGCCGACGCCTCCCGCCGCCGCAGCAGCCACTCGGCCGCCAGCGCCGCGCCGGCCAGCGCCAACAGCAGTACTCCGAGCCACCACGGGTCGGTGCCAGTCTGCTGCATGGCGCCGGTGCGGAACATCGAGGCGGGCGCACGCGCGTCGCCCGACATGGCCGCGCTGTCAGCCGCCAGCGGCGCTGTGGGCACCGTCATGCCGCCGCACGGCGCCGTGAGGGCGCGCAGCAATCCCGCCGCCGGCGTGGAGAGCAGCAGGTCGCTGCCGTCCGGTACGGCAATGGCCACATCGCGCACACAGCCGTCTTCCGTGGCGCGCTCGAGGGCCGCCACCTCGCCGTCGCTCCACCAGGCCACTGGCCGGGCCGACGCATCCGCACGCAGGGCATCGGGGAGGCGCGCCGACCGCATCCACGGGCCCACCAGCGCGTCGCCCATGGCCACTACGGCGCCCACGGTGTCGGGCGGTGTGCGCGCCGCCCAGCCATCCGGTAGCCCGGTGCGCGGCCATCGCAGCACCACGTTGGTCATCACCTGCGGCGAGGCCGACACGGTGTCCATCCCATCGGCCCGCTCGATGCGCACCACGTGCTGACGAGCGGGGTCATCCATCCTCGCGGGTGGCGCGCCAGCGAAGGCCGCCGCCACTACATCATCGCGGCGTCCGGCCGTCCGCACGAACACCGGCGGATCGGACCACGTCTCGCGCGCCACCCGCAGCGAATCACTGAACTGCACGCGCACGCGTCCGGGCCACTGCGCACGCCAGGCGTTCCACCCCTGCACCGCCCGCGCCGACGGTGGCAACACGACCGTGAGTTCGAAGCGCTCGATACCCGGTTCACGCGCCGCGCGCGCCGCCGCGGCCTGGGTCGCGGCTACCAGGGCCACGCCAGGGTCGTCGAGCAACCCATCCTGCCACACAAGATCCACCCGATCGGCACCGTCGGCGTCCACCCACCGCGCCGAGTCGCGCTGCCACAGGCGCTCGGCCACCACCAGACGCACCGTCGCCGCCTGCCCTCGCGTCCAGCGCACCCCGGCCAGTGCCGCACCCGCGCACAACAGCGCCGCCACCCGCAGCACCAGCAGCAGCAGGTCGTTGGGGCGCGGCTGCCGCGCCACTGCCCGCGCGTCGCCACCGGGCACGAAGCGCGCCGTCGGCAGCAGCAGCGGCGGCGGGCGGCGCACCGACAGCAGATGCAGCGCCCCCACCAGCACGGCCGCGAAGGCCGCCGCACCCAGCACCCACGGCGTGGCGAACGACAGCATGTGCTAACGCCCCTCGCCCGAGGGTGGGCGCGTGCCGAGCACCACACTGCGTACAGCGCGCACAGCGTCCACCGCCGTGGAGATTTCAGTGTAGCCGGCGCCGACGGCCCGCCAGCGCTGCGCCACATCGCGACGGAACGTCGCAAAGGCCTCGTGATACCCCGCTCGACCGCGCGCTTCCAGCACACGCTCCACGGCCACCTTTTCGGGATCGCGTGCGAGGTGCACCCCCGCCGGCGGCTCGAGCTCCTCGCGCGCCACCACGTGCACGTACTCCAGCAGGGCACCCGCCACCGCGTGGGCCGCCGCCACCTTGAGCAGCGCGTCGAGATCGCCCAGCGCATCACTCACGATGACCAGCCGGGCCGACGTGGGCAGTTGCGCCATCAGCGGCGCGAGTTCGGCGGTGCCGTCGCAGGCGGTGGCGTCGAGCACGCGTGCGACCTCCTGCACGGTACCGCGGCGGGTGCGCGGCGGCACGCGGGTGACGCCACCGCCGTGCGCCACCAGCAATCCGACGGGATCGCTCCACGCGTGCGCGACCGCCGCCAGCCCCACCGTGAGCCGCCGCGCGAGGCGCCACTTGCTGACCGCGCCGCTCTGCTCGTCGGGGAACGCCATGCTTGCGCTGGCATCCACCACGAACCAGGTGGTGAGCAGGGCCCGGTCGTCGCACAGGCGCACGAAGGCGCGGTCGCTGCGGGCGAGCAGCTTCCAGTCGAGGGCGCGCGGATCGTCGCCCTGGCGATACAGCCGGTACTCGGTGAATTCGCCCGCGGCGCCTCGCTGGGTGGAGCGATGGGTGCCCGCCGGCCCGGCGCCCACCGCGCGGCGCGCCGGCCAGCGCACGCCGCGCAGGGCGTCGAGCAGCGGCCCGTACACCGACGCCGGCGTGCTCACGCCGCGCGCTCCGACACCACGCGAGCGGACACGGTCCGCGTCAGGCCGGCAGCGCGCTGGCCGGTGCCGCCACCTGGGCCAGCAAGGCGTCGATGAGCGGCTCGGGCGTCACACCGTCCGCTTCGGCGGCAAAGTTGGGGAGGATGCGGTGCCGCAGCACCGGCATCGCCACGCGGCGGATGTCGGCCGGCGACACCGCAGCGCGCCCGGCCAGCAGCGCCGACGCCTTGGCCCCCAGAATGAGCGCCTGCCCCGCCCGCGGCCCCGCGCCCCAGCGTACGTACTGCCTCACCAGCGCCGGCGCTGTGCCTTCCTGTGGGCGCGACGCACGCACGAGACGCGCGGCATACTGCAGCAGCAGGTCGCTGCACGGCAGTGCCCGCACCGCGCGCTGCAGCGCCAGCGCATCGTCGGCGGTGAACACCGGTTCGATGGCGGCCCCCTTCGCGCCCGTGGTGGCCCGCAGAATGCCCACCTCGTCGGCTTCGGTGGGATAGCCCACGCGAATGTCGAAGAGGAAGCGATCCAGCTGCGCCTCGGGGAGCGGATAGGTGCCCTCCTGCTCGATCGGATTCTGCGTGGCGAGCACGAAGAACGGCTCCGGCAGGCGCATCGTCTGACCCGCCGCGGTCACGCTGTGCTCCTGCATCGCCTCCAGCAGCGCCGCCTGGGTGCGCGGCGGCGCGCGATTGATCTCGTCGGCAAGCACGATGTTCGCGAACACGGGGCCGCGTACGAAGCGGAACGCCCGCGCCCCGCCACCGCTCTCCTCGAGGATCTCGGTGCCGGTGATGTCGCTGGGCACGAGATCGGGGGTGAACTGGATGCGCCGGAACTCCAGTTGCATGGCGTCTGCCAGCGAGCGGATCATGAGCGTCTTGGCAAGCCCGGGCACGCCCACCAGTAGCGCGTGCCCTCCCGAAACCAGCGCCATGAGGATCTCGTCGACGACGACGTCCTGCCCCACCACCCGCTTGCCGATCTCGGCCCGCAGGCGCTGCACCGACGTGATGAGCGGCTCCGTGGACGCGTTCACGCGGCGCTCACTTGAGGGGGCGCCGACGCCGTGATGTCAGGAACAGCGTCGACGCGTCGCGCGCACCCGCCTGACGCAGCGACTGGTTCTCGTCGCGCACCTCGGCGCCGTGCAACTTCACCATGTACGCGTCGGGCTGGGCGATGTCGGGCAGCAGGTTCGCCATCGCCGCCTGCTTCACATCACGCACCCGTGTGTCCGGCGTGCACTCCACGCGGACGGCGTCCCACGCTTCGGCCGCCTGCACCCGCAGCGTCCACATCGTGGGCGCGTCGGCCGGCGCCAGCTGCAGCACCTCCGGACGCACCCGCAGCGCGTTCACGAACCGGTCCGTGGCCTGCCCGCTCATGCGCCCCCCGCATCGGCGGCCACATCGCCACCGGGCAGCAGCGGCGCCACCATCGCCGGCGCCGGCGGCAGCGACGTGAGGAAGCGCGCGATCTGCTGGTCGAACAGGTAGCTCGACCCGCTCACGGCCGTGCCCTCCGGCGTCTCGCGGGCGGCGATCGCGATCTCCTCGCCCCCCTGCCCGCGCAGCACCACGTGCGTCGGTCCCTGCTTCTCGACGAACGCCGTGTACACGCCACCCTGCCGGGCAAAGAATCGCGCCGCCGCCGACAGCACATCGGCGACGGACAGTGAGGTCAGCCGATCCTGCAGCTGGCGCGACGACTGCTGATGCATAGCCTGCATGGAGTTCTCGATGTCAGTGCGAAACGATGGCGGTCGATGCGGTCAGTCGCGATCGACATCCACCGGGAAGACGAGCCGGCATTCCTGCTCGGCGTCGCCGCCCTCCGTCCCCGTCTCAACCCGGAAGTCCCCGCCGAGCCGGCTGGTGAGGGCGCGGGCGAGCAACGGATCGATGGCGGTGACCGCCCGGCGGGCCGGGGTGAACGGGTCCGAGGGGTCCCAGTGAAGCGCCTCGGGCCGTACGCGAAGTATACGCAGCGTTTCCGACGGAGGTTGGTGCCGGCCGTCGGCGGCCCCAGGCGTGTCCGTTTCCAGCACGGGACGCCCCCGCCAGCTCACGGTCAGGGCCAGAAAGCCACGTTCCACCCGAACACCGGCACGCACCAGGCCGCCTTCGACGGCGGCCCCGCAGACCCCCAGCCCGAGCACCAGATCGAGGGCACGGGTCAGCCGGGCTTCGTCGACGCGCATGGTGGGGAGCAGCACCGTCGGCTCGTCCACCTGGATGGGCACCATGGGCGCCCGGTTGCGCCACCGGGCCGCGGCGGCCTGCAGCGGCCCGCGTGGGTCGACATCGGACTCCACCACCGCCAACCCCGGCGCATTCACCGCCGCGAACTCCTGGGCCGCGGCCGCGAGGGCCCGCACGCCGTCCAGACGCTCCCCCAGCGTTCGCAGGTCGTCCGGGGCGGTCAGCGCCAGCAGCGCATCCACCACGATCCCCTCCGACGCCGCTCGCGCCCGTTCAGCCGCGCTCCACGCCGACGCCTGGGCCTCGAGTTCGGCATTCGCCTCAGCGAGGGCGCCGTTGGCCCGCCGAAGGGCGTCGGTCTGACGCGCCTTGTCGGTGGCCGCCGCCAGCTGATCGGTCACGAGCCGCACCAGCGCCCGCTGCTCGTCCCGCACGCTGGTGGTATCGGTGAAGTAGAACGCCACCGCCCCGATGGGCCCCGCCGCCGTCTCCAGCGGAGCGGCGATGATGGACCGGAACCCCAGCTCGGTGGCCACCTCGTGCCACGCCGACAGCGCTGGCTCGGCGAACAGGTCGGCCACCTCCACCATCCGCCGCTCGGCGACCGCGAGGCCGCTCGGTCCGTCGCCCACGCGCACACGCAGCGCGCCAATCCACGGACGATGCGGCGCCGGCCATTCGTGCTGGGCCACCGGCCGCAACAGCGCGCCGTCGGGCCCCAACTCCATTACCAGAGAAAACGCCGCCCCGATGAGCGGGGTGACCCGGTCGAGCGCGAACTGCTGCACATCGCGCGGATGCTCCGCCAACAGGAACGCGTGGGCAATCTCGCGAACGGCCAGCAGTTCGCGGGCGTCGGTCCCGGGCATGCGCACCACGGACGCGGTCAGGCGCCGCTGCGCGGCCGTTTCGGCGACAGCGGGCGCACCTCCAGGCGATGGACCAGCATGTGCGGGGGCGTGGTCACGGCGAACGCCACCGCCTGGGCGACATTGTCCGGCTCCAGCATCCAGGTGGTGTTGGTCCCCTCGGGAAACAGCTCGGTGGCCACCGAACCCGGCGTAATCACCGACACCCCTACCCCGGCGTCGCGCACTTCCAGCATGAGCGACTCGGCGAAGCCCATCACGAAGTGCTTGGTGCCCGCGTAGCAGGTGCCGCCCACGAAGGTGTTGCGGCCGGCGGTGCTGCCGATGATGCACACGTGGCCACGCCCGCGCGCCACCATGCCCGGAAGGACCGCGCGGGTGACGTGGTACAGCGCATTGACGTTCACATCCACCTGACGGTGCCACTCCTCGGCGGACATCTCGAGGAACGGCTTCATGACCGCCACTCCGGCATTGTTCACCAGCACATCCACGTGCAGGCCGGTAAGCGCTTCTGCGGTGGCAAGACCGTTGGTGACGTCGGCGGCGATGATCTCTACCGCGGCCCCGTGCGCGGTACAGCCGCTCGCGACCTCCTGCAGCCGGTCGGTATCGCGGGCCACCAGGATGAGGTCGTGGGCGGCGGCCAGGCGAAGGGCAATCGCGCGGCCGATGCCGCGGGAGGCGCCGGTGACCAGCGCGACGGGGCGGGACGGATGAGGCGTAGACATGGCCGGAAGCTACGCCGGAGTCCGAAGGCGGCAAACCCGTCGACCGGGTCCGTCGATACACGTTCGTGACACGATCGTGAAGAATCAGTCGCCAGGAGGTCGGAGCTTCTTCCTGGTTCCCGCTCGTCACTCGGCGGAGTTGCCGCCGTCCTCTGGTCCCATCGGCATGCGTAGCCTGTTCCGGCACGCCCTTCCTTGCACCCTCGCCCTGCTCGCTGCCTGTGCGCGAGCGGGGGACGCCCCGCCGGCCGATTCGGCCGATTCGGCCGCTGCGGCCGACGCCGGCGCGACCGGCGCCACGGCCGACACCCTCCGCCCGGCCATCGTCACCCAGACGACGCTCAACGACTCCGACGACCCGGCCATCTGGATCGACTCGCTCGACCCGAGCCGGTCGCTGATCCTCGGTACCGACAAGGGCGACAGCACGGGCGGGGTCTATGTGTTCACGCTCGACGGGCGCATCGATTCGACGCGCACCCGTCGCCCGATGCAGCGCCCCAACAACGTCGATATCGTCCGGGGCGTGCGCCTCGGCGGAGCCCTCGTGGACATTGCGGTGGCGGCCGAACGCGGCACCATGTCGCTCCGCATTTTCCGCCTGCCGGACATGACCCCCATCGACGGCGGCGGCCTTCGTGTGTTCGATGGCGATTCGTCGCGGGCCCCGATGGGTATCGCGCTGTATCGCCGCCCCACCGATGGCGAGGTCTTCGCGATCGTCGGCGGCAAGAGCGGGCCAGCCGAAGGCTACCTGTGGCAGTACCGGCTGCGCGACGCCGGCAACGGCACGCTGCGCGGCGAGAAGGTGCGCGCCTTCGGCCGCTACAGCGGCACGAAGGAGATCGAAGCCATCGCCGTCGATCAGGCGCTCGGTTTCGTGTACTACAGCGACGAGACCGTCGGCATTCGCAAGTACCACGCCGACCCGGGCCATCCCGCGGCCGCCACCGAGCTCGCACTGTTCGGCACCACCGGCTTCGTGCGCGATCACGAGGGCATCGCCGTGTACCCCACGAGCGACAGCACCGGCTACCTGGTCGTGTCCGACCAGCAGGGGCAACGGCTGCAGATCTTTGCGCGTGAGGGCGCACCCGGCGCCCCGCATACCCACACGGTGCTCGCCACGATCCCCGTGGCGGCCGTGGAAACCGACGGCCTCGAGGTCACGGCGATCGCGCTGTCCCCGGCGTTCCCCGAAGGTCTGCTCGTGATGATGTCGACCGACAAGACGTTCCACTTCTACGACTGGCGCGACGTGCGCAAGCGCCTTCCGCGCTGATGTCCTCCTCTCCCGTTCATTCCATGCGTTCGATTCTCTCCCGCGCCGTGGCCGGCCTGATCCTCGCCGCCGCGCCGCTTGGCGCCCAGGGCGTCGTGACCGGTACCGTGACCGATCCCTCCGGCCGTCCACTCTCGGGCGTGCTCGTGCTGGTCGATGGCACCAGCATCCGCGCCGCCACCGACAAGGGACTGTACCGCGCCGTGAACGTACCGGCCGGCACCCGCACGCTCACCTTCCGCTACATCGGCTATCAGCCGGCCTCGAAGACGGTCACGGTGGAGAATGGCCGGACCGCCACGCTCGACGTGAAGCTTACCGAGGCGGTCACGTCGCTCAGCGCCATTCAGGTGCGTGGGCAGGTGGTCGGCCAGGCGTCCGCCCTCAACCAGCAGCGGACCTCCCCGACGATTGCGAGCGTGATCGACAATGAACTCGTCGGCCGCCTCCCCGATCCCAACATGGCCGAAGCGCTGGCCCGCGTGCCGGGCATCGCCGTGCTGCGTGACCAGGGCGAAGGCCGCTTCGTGCAGATTCGCGGCACCAGCCCGAACTTCAACGGCATGTCGGTGAACGGCCTGCGCCTGGCGACGCCGGAGCAGAACAGCCGGCAGCTGCCCATGGACATCGTGCCGTCCGATCAGGCCAGCCAGATCCAGGTGTCCAAGACGCTCTCGCCCGACATGGACGCCGACGCCATCGGCGGCAACGTGAACATCGTCACGCGCACAGCGCGCGCGAATCAGCCGTTGTTCAACGTCACGGCGGCCGGCGGCCAGAACCAGCTCGGTGGCGGCCTGCTCGCCAACTTCGGCCTCAACGCCGGCAAGCGATTCGGCGCCAGCCAGAAGTTCGGCGCCATGATCGGCGGCACCTACTACCGCAACGACCGCGCCTCGCAAAACGTCGAGGGCGACTGGTGCTCGCAGACGCGCAACTGCGGCGTGGGCAGCTCGGTCACCTCGCTCGACGCCCCGAATCTCTTCGAGTATCGCGACTACCCGCAGGTCGACCGCCTGCGCACCGGAGTGAACGGCACGCTCGACTACTTGCTCGCCAACAACGGCAAGCTGTTCCTGCGTGGCTCGTGGAACCAGTTCAATGACAACGAAATCCGCGCCCGCGCCCGCTTCCGTTTCCGTGGCGGCGGCGGCTCGCGCTGGACGCAGGTGACAGCCGACTCCGGGGTCACCACCGGGTCCCAGTTCGACCGCGACATCCGCCTGCGTGAAGTGTTCCAGGACATCTACACCGCGCAGCTCGGAGGCGAACACTACAGCGCCGGTGGCGCGGCCCTCGACTGGGCGGTGGGCCTGTCACGCGCCACCGAGAACCGCCCTAGCGCGCTGACCATGGGTTTTCGCCAGAGCAACATGTCGCTGGCCTACAACTTTGCCGACGCCGACCGGCCGCGGGCATACGTCGTGACCGGTTCGCTCGACGATCCCGCGCGCTTCGGCTTCAACAGTCTCGCCAACGAAATCCGCGACACCCGCGACGAAGACCTGTCCGCCAAGCTCAATGCCTCGCTGCCGGTGCAGTTCGGCGCGTTCAGCGGCACCCTCAAGGGCGGTGTGGCCGCCCGGCTCAAGGACCGCAGCAACACGCAGACGACCACCAACTACACCAACGCGCTGGGCACCAACTCCCTCGGCGCCACGGGTGCCACGCTCATGAGCCTGCTGACCACGGAGACGGCGGGTCGCGCCATCTTCGACGGCGACTACAACTTCGGGCGCATCTTCGATCCGGCGCGCATGCGCGACTTCATCGCGGCCAATCCGAATGCGTTCACCGTGAACCAGCTGGCGTCGGCCACCACCTCAGCCGGTGCCTCGTTCAAGGTCAAGGAAGACGTCTACGCCGGCTACCTCATGGCCACGCTCGACGCCGGTGCCTGGCGTATCGTGCCCGGTGTGCGCGTGGAAGCCACACAGGTGGAAAACACCGGCAACGTGGTGCGCCTCAACGCCGCCGGCAATGCCCTCGCCGAGCCCATTCGCGAAACGACGGCGACTGGCAGCTACGTGAACGTGTTTCCGTCCATCAACGCCACGTATCGCCTGGGCGAGTACACCAACATCAAGGCGGCCGTCACCACGGCACTCGTCCGCCCGCAGTTCGGCGACATGGTACCTTTCGTGAACGTGCAGGTCGGCCAGCAGACGGCGAGCATCGGCAACCCCGACCTCAAGGCCACCACGGCGATCAACTACGATGTCATGGTGGAGCACTACTTCACCAACGTCGGTTTCATCTCCGTCGGCGCGTTTGCCAAGTCGCTCGACAACTTCATCTTCGCCACCGCGCGCGCCCGTACCGCGGAGGATGCTGTCGGCCCGGATGCCACCCAGATCATCCAGCCGGTCAACGGCCCGACCGCCACGCTGTACGGCTTCGAACTCGCCTGGCAGCAGAACTTCACCTTCCTCCCCGGCGTGCTGAAGTCGTTCGGCATTAATGCCAACTACACGCGCATCACGTCGTCGGCCGACATCCCGGGCCGCGGCCGCGACGGTGTGGACTCGCCCATCCCGGAGCAGGCGCCGCAGGCCGGCAACATCGGCCTGTTCTTCGATCGCGGGCCGGTCTCGCTGCGCGTGGGCGGCAACTACTCGGGGGCGTTCGTCTCCACCATCAGCGCCATTTCGCCGGAAGCCGATACGCGCACCATGGCGCGCTTCCAGGTGGACGCGTCGGGCAGTGTCCAACTCCGCCCGGGCATGAAGCTGTTCGGTGAGTTCATCAACCTCTCGAACACCCCGCTCCGCGCCTTCGTGGGCGGTCGTGAAAACCGCGGCGGCGGCGGCGACGACCCGAGCTTCGAGTTCTACAAGCCGTGGGGCATGCTCGGCGTCAAGATCGAGCGCTGACCAACGGGCCGGTCGTTCACGGGGGGCCTCGCCACTTGGCGGCCCCCCCGTTCGCAT
>JBEILM010000103.1:0-14151 GCA_040379205.1 Gemmatimonas sp. | reverse complement strand
CGTGACCCACGGTGCCCGATCGGACCGCGGCGGCAAGCGGCCGCCCGCGCGAACGCCCTACATGCCCGCGGTCTGACGCGCCCACCATGCAAACCACGGCGCATCGGCGATGACGCCCGTGAGCGGCGCCACCGCCAGCATGGCCCCGAGCACCAGCGGATGCACCACGTCGCGCACGCCCGCTCGCCGATCCACCACGATCAACGCCACCACCAGCAGCGCCGCCGTGCCAAGGGCAAGGTCCGACCCGCGTATGGGGTCGATGGAGAACAGGCGCATGAACAGGAACCCGAGCCCTGCCGGCAGCGCCAGCAATCCGGTCGCCGTCAGCGCCCGGGCGTGCACGGACAGGCGCGCACGAACGCGATCGCCACCGCGAAGACCACCATGAACAGCGCCAGCAGCAGGCAGTCCATCACCAGCAGCCGATGCGCCTCGCGCCGGCGCTGCTCGGCGATCCAGGCCTGCCACCCAAGCGTTGTCGACCAGCCGAGGGCCGTGATGCCGTGCAGCGCATGCGCCCAGTCGATGGGGTTGGTGGTGCGGGTCAATGACGGCTGAAAGCCGATCACCGTGAGTACGACGATACCCGCGAGCCACCGCGGCGCGCTCACGGGCACGGTCGCAATCCGAGCGCCCTGCACGCCGCCGCCAGTCACGCCGCGCCAGCCGCCGACATCGGCGGCCCGAGGGTGGTCAGGCCGTACGCGGCGTCCAGCGACCGCAACTGCTCCATCGTGGGCAGCGCACCGGCCGGGGTCATGGCCGATATCTCCTTGAAGAAGCCGCAGAACACCCCGGGGGTGGTCACGATGAGCAGGCGGGCGTCGCGGTCGGTGAAGTCCTGGTAGCGATGCGGTACGCCACGCAGCAGCCCCACCGAACCGCCCTCACCCACCGTATGGCAGACGCCGTCCACCTCGAACACGAGTTCGCCCTCGAGCAGGTAGAAGAACTCGTCCTCCCGCGAGTGCACGTGCAATGGCGGCCCGCTCATCGGCGGCGCCACCAGGTGGAAGACGGCCATTCGCCCCTCGCAGTCCTCCGGTGCCTACTTCACGAGGGTGCCCTCGCCGACCACGTTGAGGGGCGCTTCGGTCCGACCTTCAGCTGCGGCGAGGACGACGCTGGGGATTGGCATGGTCGGATCTCGGGGGAGGGGGGGAAGGCGTCGGTGCCGGCGCATCCGACGCAGCGATCAGGGCCTGCATCGTGCGGCACGCGGCCGCGGCGGCCGCCCTGGGAGCGAGCTGGCCGCAGTCGCGCAGCATCTGCCAGAACGGGGCGCTGTAGATGGCCACGCAGGCGCCGACCAGCTCGTCAGTGACAGGGCGCGAGAGCAGGGCGAGGCGCGCAGCCAGCGCCTGCCGGAACGCCGCCCGCCCCTCGGCCGAGCCGGGCTCCGCATAGTCAGCCCGCGGTCTGGCGGCGAGAAACGCGCGCGTGAGTGAGGCGTTGCGCTCGAACTGCGCGTACAGGGCGCGCAGGAACGGCAGGATCTCCGTTTCGCACGACGGCCAGCGCGTCCCGGTCGTGTCGCGGAGGTGGCGCCAGATGGCCGCCACCAGATCGTCGTGGGTGGGGAAGTGCCGATACGCCGTCCGCGCCGCCATCCCGGCATGCGCCGCCACCGCCTCGTGCGAGAACGGCGCCTCCGGTGTGTCGCGCAACAGGGCGAAGGCGCTTTCGACGAGGCGACGCGCCGTCTCGGCGCGCAGGCGCTCACGTTCCGAGGGGCCGGTGAGCTTCGTCATGTCAGTACACCGACATCACGGCAGCCAACTGGCACATCCGACCCGCAGGCTCCCCGGCGCGCGCGCCCCGCAGGCTAGAACAGAATCGCCGCCATCCGCCGCCGCGTCTCGCGCACGACGCCGTCGTCCGCGATCGCCTGCAGGACCTCCACCAGCGCCTGACGAGGCGGGCTGTCCTCGCCCTTGTCTTCACGCAACGCGTCGAGCAGCCGGTCGAGTCCTGTGACGACATCGCCCGCCATGATGGCCTCGAGCCCGGCGCCCACCGCGTCGCCGCTCGGTCGCGTGGCCGCCAGCGCCCGCAACCGCAGTCGGGCCCGCATCCGTACGGCGCCCGGATCGCTGTACACCGCCGCCGGCAGCGCTTCCAGCGCCACCGCTGCCTCGTCGTCGAGCCCCGCGTCGGCCAGTGCCACCGCGAGCGCCAGCTGCAGGTCCGTGCGCCCACCGTCTGCCGCCAGCGCCACCCGAAGCTCCACCACCCGCGTGGCAACGTCGTCGGACCAGATCTCAGGGCCGCCCCCGGCCACGACGCCGTGCTGCGTCAGGAAGCTCCGGATCTGTCCCTCGGGCAAGGCGCCGGGGAATCCGCCCGCCACCTTGCCCCCCTTGAACAACATCACCGTGGGGATCGACCGGATCTGGAACTGCATGGCGAGCGCCTGCTCGCGGTCGGTGTCCACTTTGGCGAGTACGAAGGCGCCGCCGTACTCCTCGGCCAGCCTTTCCAGAATGGGCCCCAGCGCCCGACAGGGACCACACCAGGTGGCCCAGAAGTCCACCAGGACGGGGAGGTCCCGGGAGCGCTCGACCACCGCCGTGGTGAAGCTGGCGGTGGTGATGTCTTGGATGAATGCGGACTTGGCCATCGAGAGGGAGACGTTGGATCTTTGCCGCGCAAGTTACCGGATTCCAGCCCGTGATACAGCACGGGCGCCACTTTGGGGGTAACGTACGACATGTCTCGCCTTCCGTGTTCCGCGTCGGTCCTTGCCAGCGTCAGCGCCGTGGTCGGCCTCGCGGGCCCCGCTCTCGCTCAAGACCGCCCCGCGCGCGCCGCCGAGATCCCCGCCGCCTTCGCGCTCATCCGCGAGGCTGACCTCAAGCGCGACCTCTACGCCATGGCCGGCGACGCCATGCGTGGCCGTGAGGCCGGTACGCCCGATGAATTGCGCGCCTCGGTCTGGGTGGCTGAGCAATTGCGCGCCATCGGCGTCAGGCCGGTGGGCGACGACGGGTCGTACTTCCAGTGGTTCACCATGGTGCGGACGCGCGTCTCCAGCGTGTCCACGAGTGGTACGCTGGCCGGCCAGCCGCTCGAAGTGTGGAAGGACTTCATCCCCCTTGGTAACGCCGGTGCCGACGTCACGGGCGCGGTGGTGTGGGTGGCCAACAGCGCCGATACCACAATCGACGTGCGTGGAAAGGTGGTGGCCACCCCGCTGGTCGCGCCGAACCCGGCGAGTGTCCGCACCACCACCAACAGCCCCGAGGTGCGCTACGCGCAGGCGGCGGTGACGGCGACGCAGCAGCGCTTTGCGCGACGCGGGGCGGCGGCGCTGCTCATCGTGGCCGACAACACGGCCGACGGTGCCTTCGATCCGCTGGCGATCCTGCGGGCACGGGGCACCTACGACGTGGACCGCGCCGCTCGACGCTTTGCCAACCAGCCGATGCGCGCGGAACTGCCCGTGCCGGCGCGCCAGGCCGGGACGCCGGCGTTCCTGCTGCGTGGCGTCATGGCCGCCCGCCTGCAGCAGACGCCGACTACCGAGCTGCACGTTCGCCTCGAACGCTTCGAGACCCCGTCCACCAACATCGTGGGCCTCCTCCGCGGTACCGACCCAGTCCTGCGCAACGAGTACGTGCTCTACAGCTCGCACCAGGATCATGACGGGGTGCGCTACGTCATCGGCGGTGACTCGGTCTGGGCCGGCGCCGACGACAATGGCACCGGCAGCGTCGCCCTCCTCGCGGCCGCACGCGCCTTCGCCAAGCAGCCCGGCAAGCGGTCCGTGCTGTTCGTGTATCATGGTGCGGAGGAACGCGGGCTGCTGGGGTCGCGCTGGCATGCCGCCCACCCGGTCGTGCCATTGGCGCAGATCGTGGCCGTACTCAACGGCGAAATGATGGGCCGCAATCACCCCGACTCCGCAAGCCTGCTCGGCATCCAGCCGCCGCACCGCAACTCCGCGGAACTCGTGGCCATGGCGCTGCGCGCCAACGCCCTCACCGGGAAGTTCGTCCTCGACTCGCTCTGGGACCGCCCGACGCACCCCGAAGGCTGGTACTTCCGAAGCGATCACGTCCCGTACGCACGCCTCAACGTACCGTCGGTGATGTACACCACCAACTTGCATGACGACTACCACACCCCGCGGGACAAGCCGGAGCGCATCGATTACCCCAAGCTCACGCGAATGACGCAGTGGATGTACCTCACCGGCTGGTTCGTCGCGAACGCTCCGAAGCGCCCCGGAATCGACCCGGGCTTCAAGCTGGAACGGTGATTGCGCCGGCCCCATCGACGGTCCATTTTCCAGCCAACCCATCGCGCGCCGGCGTAGTCGGCGCGATACCACCACGGAGGAGAAGCGATGCAGCAATTCGTGCGCCGCATGCTGGTACCTGTGCTCGCAGTGTCGGCCCTGACGCTGTCCGCGAATGCGGCCGGTGCGTTCAGCGGCCAGCCCAAGCCCCAGATCAGCGCCGAGGCCGAGCGGAGCCCGCAGGGCGCGAAGCTCACCATCAAGGGCAAGAACTGGCCCGCCGGTGCCCGCATCAAGATCACCGGCACGCGCGCCCCGGCCGCCAACGGCACGCAGGACTTCGGCATGGCCGATGCCAGCGACAAGGGCGAGTTCACGCACCGCAAGACGGCGCTGTGCACCACCAACCGCGCCGATGACGGCGAAAGCACGCCGGTCACCATCACGGCTGCCGATTCCGCCACGGGCGTGAAGGCCACGGCGCGCGTCGACGGCTTCTCCTGGGTCTGCCAGTAAGCCTTGCGCCGCAGCGCGTCTCGGCGGAGTGTCTGTCTCGCGGTGTCATCCGAAAGGGTGGCACCGCGTTCGCTTGTCGGTGACCATCCCCAGGAGCCAGTGTCGATGTTCGTGATCTTCGTTGCGCCGTTCTTCTCTCCCGCGGCCTCGCAGATGATCGAGGCCATTCTCGGTCTGCCCGACGTCCGGCTCGGCGTGGTGGCCCAGCAGCCGCGCGAGCAGTTGGCCCCGTCGCTCGCCGCACGCCTGGCCGCGCATTGGCGCGTCGATGATGTCACCAACAGCGAGCAGCTGGAGTGGGCGGTCCGCTCGCTGCAGTTCGCGAACGGCCCGGTGGCCCGCTGCTTCGGCGCCTACGAACAGGCGCAGCTCGCGCTGGCGCTGGTGCGCGAGCGCCTCGGTATTGCCGGGCTGCCCAGTGCGGCGGCGCAGAACTTCCGCGACAAGGCCCGCATGAAGAACGTGCTGCGCGCCGCCGGGGTCCCCGTGGCCCGGCACCAGCTGCTCACATCGCCTGACGATGCGCGCCGCTTCGTGTCGCTGGTGGGGTACCCCATCGTCGTCAAGCCACCGGCCGGCGCCGGTGCGCGCGCCACCGAGCGGGTGCGCGATGCGGCAGCGCTCGAGGCCATGCTCACGCGCTACGCGCCGAGTCCGGCCGATCCGATGCTCGCCGAGGAGTTTCTGCGCGGCACCGAGCACTCACTGGAAACCGTGACGATCGGCGGCCGCGCGGTGTGGCATTCACTCACGCGGTATGCGCCCACGCCACTCGAGGTGCTCGAGAATCCGTGGATCCAGTGGACCGTGCTGCTGCCGCGAGAGGTCGACGATGCGCGCTACGACGACATCCGGAGCGTGGGCGATCGGGCACTGCGGGCGCTGGGCATGACCACCGGGGTGTCGCACTGCGAATGGTTTCGCCGTCCCGATGGTTCGGTCGCGATCAGCGAGATTGCGGCCCGGCCGCCCGGCGCCAACATGACCACCATGATTTCGCGGGCCCACGACATCGACTTCGTGCAAGCCTGGGTGCGCCTCATGATCGACGGCACCTTCACGATACCGGAGCGCCGGTATGCCGTGGGCACCGCATATCTGCGCGGGCAGGGGCAGGGGCGCGTGGTCGGCATCGATGGCCTCGACGCGGTTCAGCGTGACTTCGGGTCGCTCATCTGCGACAGCCGCCTGCCGCACCCCGGACAGGGGCCCACCGGGAGCTACGAGGGCGAGGGGTACCTCATCGTGCGCCACCCCGACACGGAAGTGGTGGAAAACGCGCTGGCGCGTATCGTATCCACCGTCCGCGTCCGCCTCGGCTAGTCCACCTCGGTTCGCCCGGCTCGCGGCGGGTGCGCGTCCCTCTTCCATCCCTCTCGTCGTCACTCCGCCTGGTTGGGCGGGGCAACTGGAACTCGCTGTCATGTCCAAGACGGTCCTGATGATCACGCCGGGCTATCCCGGCGAAATGCCGCTCTTCACGCGTGGCCTCTCCGAGCAGGGCGCAACGGTCCTTGGGGTCGCCAATGGTCCGGCGCACGACCTGCCAGAGCTCGCCCGCCGGCATTTGAGCGACTACCTGCAGGTCCCTGACCTGTTCTCGCACACCGAGACGGCCATTGCGCAGATCCAGCGGTGGCTCGGCAGCCGGACCCTCGACCGCGTCTGTTGTCTCTGGGAGCCGGGCGTCGAAGTCGCGGCGCAGATCCGCGAAGCGCTTGGCGTGCCGGGGCAGTCGTACGAGCAGGCGCTCAAGTTCCGAAACAAGGACCTCATGAAGCAGGCGCTGGCGGAGGGGGGCGTGCGGGTGCCGTTCCACGCCGTGGCCAGCACCGCCGCCGAAGTGTGGGCGGCCGCCGAGCAGGTCGGCTATCCGCTCATCATCAAGCCCATCTCGGGCGCCGGTTCCATGGATACCTTCCGCTGCGATGACGCCAAGGAGGTGGCGGCCGCGATCGCCCAACTCGGCCACATCGCGGTCGTCGATGTCGAGGAGTTCATAGACGGGGAGGAGTTCACCTACGACACCATCTGTGCCGGTGGTGACATCAAGTTCTTCCATGTCGGGCACTACCGTCCGCGCCCGCTGATCGCCCGCACCAACGAGTGGATCTCGCCGCAGACGCTCAGCTACCGCCACGTGGACGATCCGTGGGTCACCGGCGGCGTTGCCCTTGGCGAGCAGGTCATCAAGGTGCTCGGCTACGACACTGGCTTCACGCACATGGAGTGGTATCGCAAAGCCGACGGTGAGGTAGTCTTCGGCGAGATCGGCGCCCGGCCACCGGGGGCCCGCACGGTGGACCTCATGAACTTCGCCAGCGATGTCGACCTGTTCGCCGGATGGGCCGAAGCCGAGTTGCACGGAACCTTCTCGCTCGCGGTGGAGCGCAAGTACAACGCGGCCTGCATCACCAAGCGGGCCCACGGCCAGGGACGCATTCAGCGCATCGAGGGGCTCGATCGCATCCGGGCGCGGTGCGGCGACGCCATTTGCGCCATCGACCTGCTCCCGGTCGGGGCCCACCGGCGCGACTGGAAGGCGACGCTGCTGTCGGACGGCTACGTGACGCTGCGGCACCCCGACTGGCAAACCACCAAGGACCTTGCCGACTTCGTGGGGACCGATCTGCACCTGTACGCGGGCTGACCGGCGCGCGCCCGCTGGACCGGGGTTGCGGACAGCCTGTAGCTGGCGTGGTGTGGCGCGACCGCCGCAGCGGCGGTGGTGTCGGTGCAACGACTGGCGGGCTCGACCGTACCTGTGTCGCGGTTTTGCGGGCGGTTGAGAGGGAAGCCGGGGCAGAACGTCCCGGCCTGCCGCGGCACGGGCCTTGCCCTCCGGTGCGGTGCGGGCCGCCGGGGGGCGGTGCCGCGCGATCCCCGAGCCGGAACCCGCTTCATGTCCAGGATTCTCGAAGAGCCGTCCGTCGACCCGATCCGCAGCTATTTCTCCCAGATGTGCGTGATGCTCACCGGGATTGCCTCGGGCGTCGTGGAGGCGCCGGCGACCGATGTGCAGTCTCCGTCGTACCAGATGGGGCGCCGCGACGGCTTCCATGTGGTCGTGGCCCATCTCGCGGCCAGCCGTTCGCTGAAGGACGCGGCCGACAAGTGCGTTGCCTTCGGTCGGGGGGTGGAGGAGCGCGCCGAGGCGCATCCGTATGGTCCCGAGTGGTCGGCGGGTTTCGCGCGGGCCACCGTGGAGGCGGCGGCCGACATCGCGATGTACGCCGCCACGGCCTGGGTACCGCCCATCGACAAGGCGCGCCTGCGCGCCGCCCGCACCGCCGCGCGGCACCTCTCGCCGCTGCAGCGCCTCTACACGCCGCGCCCGGCGGCGACCGAGGCCCCTCGCACCCGCCGCGAGTGGTGACCTCCGCGGCTGCCCGCCAGGACGGCCGGCGGGCGCTCCCCGCGTGACCACGGGCTCACCCCCGTAGATTGACCCCGCCGCCGTCGGCAGTTGAGCCGGCGGCGGTTATGTTGTGCACATGAATCCGAAGACCACGACGGTACTCGACGCGCGGGCGCTCGATCGCACGCTGCGTCGCATGGCCGACCAGATCGTCGAACTCAACGCCGGCACCGACAACCTCGTGCTGGTCGGTATCCAGCGACGCGGCGTGCAGTTGGCCGAGCGCATCGGGCGCATCATCAAGGCGCAGGAAGGGGTGACGGTGGCGAGCGGCGCCCTCGATATCACCCTCTATCGTGACGATCTGCAGACCGTGGGCCCGCGCCCCGTGGTGGGTGCCACCACGCTGCCATGGACGCTCGACGACCAGCGCGTGGTGATCGTCGACGACGTCCTCTACACCGGGCGCACCATCCGCGCGGCCCTCGATGAGCTGGCCGACTTCGGTCGCCCCGCCCGCATCGCGCTGGCCGTGCTCATCGATCGGGGGGGGCGCGAGCTGCCCATTCATGCCGACATCGTAGGCCGGCGCATCGACGTGGCCCAGGGGCAGCGGGTCGACGTGTTCGTCGAAGAGCTCGACGGCCGCGATGAGGTGATAATCGCCTCCCGCGACGAGGAGAGCTGACGGCATGCCCGGTCCCCTTGGCAAGGACCTGCTGGGACTCGCACCGCTCTCGGCCGAGCAGCTGCGGCTGGTGCTCGATACCGCGGTGCCGTTTCGTGAGATCTCCGAGCGCACGATCAAGAAGGTGCCCACGCTGCGCGGCGCCACGATCGTGAACCTCTTCTTCGAAGCGTCCACCCGCACCCGCATCTCCTTCGAGTTCGCCGAGAAGCGCCTCAGCGCCGATACGGTGAACGTGGCGGTGGCCGGGTCCAGCGTGTCCAAGGGCGAGACGCTCGTCGACACGGCGCGCAATCTCGAGGCGATGAAGATCGACATGGTCGTCATCCGCCACTCGGCCTCCGGCGCCGCACGGTTCCTCGCCGAGCGCATCGAGTCGAACGTCATCAATGCCGGCGACGGCACCAACGAGCACCCCACGCAGGGCCTTCTGGACATCCTCACGCTGCGCGATCGCCTTGGCGACTTGGCCGGCAGGCGCATCTGCATCGTGGGCGACGTGCTCCACTCGCGCGTGGCTCGGTCCAACATCTGGGGACTCACCAAGCTCGGCGCCGAAGTGGCCGTGTGCGGTCCCCGGTCGCTGCTGCCCAACGCCATCGAGCAGATGGGCGTGACGGTGTTCAATCGCATCGAGGAAGCGATCGAGTGGGCCGATGCGCTCAACATCCTGCGGCTGCAGCTCGAGCGCATGCAGGCCGGGTACATCCCGTCGTTGCGCGAGTACAATCGCGTGTTCGGTGTCACCAGTGCGCGGCTCGACAAGGCGCCGCGCGATCTTCTCATCCTGCACCCTGGACCGATGAATCGCGGCGTGGAAATCGACAGTGACGTAGCCGATGGCCCGCACTCGGTGATCCTCGACCAGGTCACGAACGGTGTCGCCGTGCGCATGGCGGTGCTCTACCTGCTTGCCGGTGGCAAGCCCGAACTGGCCGAAGCGGCCAAGAAAGGAAACGCGTAAATGGCGCACCCGATCGGAACGCGCGACCTGCTCATCAAGGGTGGTCGCATCATCGATCCTTCGCAGGGGCTCGACGCCGTGGGCGACGTGCTGCTTCGCAACGGCGTGGTCGAGGCCTGTGGCAGTACCCTCGGGACGCCTGACGGCGCCGAGGTCGTCGACGCGACGGGCCTCGTGGTGGCCCCGGGCTTCATCGATGTGCACATCCATCTGCGCGAGCCCGGTCGGGAAGATGTGGAGACCATCGCCACCGGCGCCCACAGCGCCGTGGCCGGTGGGTTCACCGGTGTGTGCGCCATGCCCAACACCAAACCGGTCACCGACAATCAGGCCGTCGTCGGCTTCGTGAAGCGGCAGGGTGAGGCGGCGGGCTTTGCGCGCGTGTATCCCTACGGCGCCATCTCGGTGGGGCAGAAGGGCGAGACACTGGCCGAAATCGCCGAGATGGTGGGTGCCGGCGCGGTGGCCTTCAGCGACGACGGTAAGCCCGTCGAAAGTGCGCAGCTGATGCGCACCGCCCTCGAGTACGCCCGCGCCTTCAACGTGCCCATCGCCGAGCACTGCGAGGACATGACGCTCGCCCGCGGCGGCAGCATGAACGAAGGCATCATGAGCGCGAAGCTCGGCCTCAAGGGCATTCCCGCCGAGGCCGAGGAGATCTACGTCATTCGCGACATCCTGCTCGCCAAGCGTACCGGCGGGCACATCCACCTCTGCCATCTCAGTACCAAGGGCTCGGTGGAACTCGTGCGCTGGGGCAAGGAGCGCGGCATCAACGTGACCGCCGAGGTGTGCTCGCATCACATCTCGCTCACCGAGGATGCGGTGGATGGCTACAACACCAACGCCAAGATGAATCCGCCGCTCCGCACCGCAGAGGATGTGGAGGCGCTGCAGCAGGGGGTGGCCGACGGGACGATCGACCTGCTCGTCACCGACCACGCGCCGCACCACTACGACGAAAAGGAACGCGAGTTCGCCGATGCTCCCAACGGCATCGTGGGTCTCGAGACGGCGCTCGCCGTCAACACCACGTATCTGCTGCATCGCGGCATCATTTCGCTGTCGCAGCTGGTGGACGCGATGAGCTGCAAGCCGGCCAAGGTGTTCCATCTGCCTGGCGGATCGCTGGCATGTGGCAGCCTGGCCGACGTGACGCTCTTCGATCCGGCCCGGCAGTGGACCTGCGATCCGAAGCAGTTCAAGTCGAAGGGGCGGAACACGCCCTACGGCGGGCACACCTTCGCCGGACAGGCCCGCATCACCATCGTGGGCGGGCGCGTGGTGTTCCGCGCCGACTGAGGCCGCTCCACCCCGGAGTTCTCCCGGTGGCACCGGACATCACGATCCGGGTGCCCCGGGGGGGCCCGTGCCGTCGCCGCTGCGGTCCGGCGTGACGACACGGGCGTCCCCTCGTCGAGGTCAGGGGCGAGGGTCCTGATACGGAGGTGGCCACGCCACCGTCCGGTCTGCCAGCAAAGAGGTGTCTTGTGTCGCAACGCGAAGGCTCGGCGCTCGAGCCGATGTCGACCGATGCGCTCGTGCGCATGGAGAGTGTGGAGCAGGCGGCGCGCATCGTGGCCGTGGCGGGGTTGCGCGGCAGGGCGCAGGGGGTGCTGCGCCGTGATGACGCCGCGCTTGCTTCGCTGCGCCGGGCGCACGAGTTTCACCGGGAAGCCTTCCCTCGCCCTTCCTGACGGAGCCTCACGTCGTGTCCATCGAAGAAGTGCGTTCGCTCGTCGCCGAGCGGAAGCAGTATGATGACTGGTTGGCTGCGCTCGAGGCGCGGCGGGCGGAGACCCCGGCCCGTGTGTTCGACCGGGTCTACGCGGACTACGTGGGGCGCCGGTCGGGCGTGTTGGCGCGTCTCAACGCGCACGTCGGTCCACTGGCCGCGTTGACCCACGACCTCGATCAGCGACTGCAGGAGCTCGGGGGGCGCCTGGCAACCTTGGAAGACGAGCGGACCGAAGCCATGCTGCGTACGGCCGTGGGCGAGTTCGACAGCGCGCGTTGGGACGCCGTGCAGGCCGATGTCGAGGCGCAGATCGGGGCTCTCGGCGGTGAGCGCGAAACGCTGCTGGCCGAGGTGGACGAGGTGCGCACACTGTTGGCTAGTGCGCGGACCGAGCCAGAAGCGACCGAGGCGGTTGGGACAGAGCAGGCGGCAATGTCCGAGGCGGACGGCGAGCTGATGGAGTACTCGGCCAGTGATCTCGATGCTGCGGAGACGGTAGCGCCCGGGGTCGAGCCCGCAGTCGAGACGGCGACTGAAGACGCGCTCACCGCTTTCGGCACCGATGTGCTCCCCGCCTCCTACCGCGACGCCGTGGAGATGCACGTGGTCGATGCGATGCCGGCGGAAAACCGCGCCACCGAGCTGCGTGAGGTGGATGAGGCGCTGGCGCTGTTCGACGTGTCGCCCGGTACGCCCGGCGCCGGATTCGTGCGCTCGCTCGAGGGCATCGAGGTCGAACTGGACACCGCGACCCCCTCGACCAAGTCGTCGGATGTTGCGGTGGGCACGGGCGTGAATGAGTCGAGCACGGTGACCGTGACGCCGCCCTCGGTGCCAGCTGACCCGTTCGATGATCTCGCGTTCCTGCGGTCGATCACCGAACCGGCCGGCAGCGCGGAACTCGCGTCCGCGTCTGCTCCGGCGTCAGCTGCGCCGGCCGACGCGCAGAAGACACTGCGCTGCACCGAGTGCAACTCGATGAACCTGCCCACCGAGTGGTACTGCGAGCGGTGCGGGGGCGAACTCGCGGCGTTCTGACGCGCAGTCGGGAACAGTCGATGTGAGTGAACGGCCCGGTCTCGGAGCGAGACCGGGCCGTTGTCGTGAATCACGGGCCAGCGCCGACATCGATCTCGGATAGAGGTCGTGGTTCTTGACGCCTTGTCTTCTTGAAAGAATGGTCACAACGAGTATTTCAACTGGCATGACTCCAATTGCGAGGTTCTTGTGATGAGATCTGTGTGCTGTGTAGGGTTGGCGTGTCTCTTGGCGGGATGCGCGGAGTTCGCTGCTCCAGAGATCGAGCGCTTGGATCCATCGGCAGTTTCCTTTGCTCCAGGTCAGCTGCGCCTTCTGTCATCCGACGAGCACTGGGCAGAGGTGGCCGATAGGGCGGACGCCTTTTCGGGGCGCTATTTCAATGGTGCTGGCGATTTGGTGATCCGACTCACGCGATTAAGCGATTCGGCCGAGGTCGTACGGGCCATCGGTCCGGAGTTGGGATCGATCCTCGCGAGGACTCCGAAATCCGACGGGAAGGCTGTTATTGTTTTTGCGCTCGCTGACAGGAACTTTCGCGAGCTGTACGCAATGAAGCGGGATATCAGCGATCTATATGCGCTGGGGGAAGGCATCGTCTCAGTGGGGTTGAGAAAGCGAACTGGTCAAATTGTGGTGAAGACGACCGACGTGAGTCGGTCGGCATCCGAGCTCGCACACCGCGTGCCTCGTGATTGGCAGCGTTTCCTTGTTGTCGAAAAGGGAGAGCCGCACATCCCAGTACAGCCGCAGGCAACGCTTGTCTCGAGGGTTCGTCCTCTCGTTGGTGGCTACGAAGCTGGGCCGGGTGCGTGCACAATGACCATCGCGGCGCGACCGTCTACTGCTGGGCTCATCGCACTGTAGTATGGTTCCGCTTGCACTCGACGTTGGCGCAATGCGTCAGCCGAACAGTGGTGTTGGTTTTGGGACCGAGGTGACGGATCCGACATCGTACGCTTGTGGCACTTTTTTTCTACCGCGACGGTGTCGGCGGGCCGATGTGACTGCCTATTCTGTCTCGTCATCGGCGATTGACATGTTCCCTTCCGATACCTTGGATTGGCGTGTGGGATTGATCGGCAGGACGCTTTTCGCTTTGCCAGGATTTACCCAGCTTGATGGTTCAAAACAGATCGACCCTTCGCGTCCGTTCTTCATCGTCAATGCTGCCGTGAATTGGCCTGTGGAGGGGCAGGTCGTTCACAAGATCGGATGGGCTTCCGGCTGGACCTTTGGAGTTGTCTACAATACCTGCGCCGACGTCTCCCTCGCCGGCTACGGAAACATTCGCATCGTCTGCACAGACAAGGCCGAGTTGATCGCCCGCGGTGGCGACAGCGGCGCTCCGGTTTTCTTTCCCAACTTCGAAACAGAGACCGCTTCGTTCTACGGGATTGTCGTATCGAGCGATGGACCCACCGGTGCCGTCGTCAGCAATGTGACCCAGATTCGGCAAGATCTGGGCCCCGTCAGCTTTTTCTGAGCAGATCATGTCAATCTCCAGCGGATTGCTTCGCAGGATTGCCGCCGCTTGCTCTGTCTCGGTTTTGATCGCCTGTCAGCCCGAAACCGTGGTGTGCGCCGATGTCGGCGGGGCGAGCGG
>JBEILM010000102.1:0-14396 GCA_040379205.1 Gemmatimonas sp. | reverse complement strand
CGGTCCGTGCATCGCTGGCCTCGCTGTCGCCGCTGCGGCCCAAACGGTTGCGGGGTACGGACATCCTGTTCGTGCGCGAGTTCACCGGCGGGTTGTACTTCGGGGTCAAGACCCGCAAGCCCGCGCGGGATAACGCAGGGCAGCGCGCCACCGACCTGTGTGTGTATCACGAAGCCGAGATTGTGCGCGTGGTGCGCCTCGCGGGCGCCTTCGCGCGCGCACGCACCGAGCGGCTCACGAGCGTGGACAAGGCCAATGTACTCGAGACATCGCGGCTGTGGCGCGAGGTGACCAGCCGCATCATGGCCGATGAGTTTCCCGACGCGGCCGCCGTGTTGGCGGGGAGCATCGGCCTGCTTCCGTCGGCGTCGCTGAGCACCCCGCGTGCCGATGGGACGGCCCGCGGTCTCTACGAACCCATTCACGGGTCGGCGCCGGACATCGCGGGGCAGGGGCTCGCCAATCCGGTCGGCGCCATACTGAGCGTGGCCCTCATGCGGCGGCACAGCTTCGGGCTCGACGGCCTGACCCGTACGGTGGAAGGCGCAGTGTACGCCGCGCTCGACGACGGCGTGCGCACCGCCGACCTCGTGGCACCGGGCGCCATCGGTGCCACGACGCAGGCGGTCACGGAGGCGGTGCTGGCGCGTCTCGCCTGACACCGCCTCCGTGGCCGTCGGCGTCAGCCGATCGGCTTCTTCGGCGCGAACACGTTGGGCACACCAAGCCGCGAGAGCAGTGCATTGAATGCGCTCAGCTCCTTGTCTTCCAGCCCCTGCAACGTGCGCAGTTGCACATCGAGCTTGCCGCCGAGGTCGTTCGTGATCTCGCCATGCTGCCTGGTGGGCGGATTGGTGCCCTCCAGCACCTGCGCGTTGAGCGAGATGAACATCTGGTAGAGCTTGATCGGATAGTTGAGGGTGGCCTGATCGGCCTTGGTGTACACCTCGTAGATCTCCGCCCGTACCGCCTCGAGCTGCTTGCGCAGCGTGGTCGCGGCGTCGCGCACGTCCTTGGCGTACGGCTGTGCATCTGCCTGTCGCGCCCGGTCGTCGAGCTGGCGCTGCAGGTCTTCGATGCGGGCCACACTTTCGGTGATGCTGGTGATACGCGCGCCCACGGCGTTTGCGGCATCGAACTGGGCCCGGTACTCGGCCGCCGTGAGGGAGACGCGCGGATCGGGGGCCACGGTGAATGGCCGCTCCAGAGTATCCGTGCCGGCAATGAGCCGCACGCGGTACGTGCCCGGCACGGCCACTGGCCCATCGGTGGTGCCGTCGTCGACGATGGCGCCGGGAATGGTCTTCGGTCCGGGGTAGTTGAGGTCCCACACGAAGCGGTTGCTGCCGACGCGGGCGTGCACGACCGAGTCCGCCGCTTCATAGGCCAGCGCCTCGGTGTTCAGCCTCGCGCGTACGGTTGCCGCCGCCGAGTCGGCGCGCGTACCAAGGCTGTCCGGTCGCGGGGCCCGTGCGCTGCTGAAGCTGCGGATGATCCGCCCGTCGGCCTCGAGGAACTCGAGGGTGATGGGGGCGCCGGGAGCGGTCTTGAGCCAGTAGTCCACGTGCACACCGTAGCGCGGGTTGGCACCGGCAAGGGCGCTGCCGCGACTGCCGCCCATGCTGGTCCAGCGTACCGCCGGCTCGGGCGCGAAGAGGTGCACCGGCTTGGCGGTGATGCTGTCGGCGAGCGTCCGCAGCGGCGCGATGTTGTCGAGGGACCAGAAGCTGCGACCGTGGGTGGCCACGATCAGGTCGTTGTCATGCACCCGCAGGTCGCGAATGACCACGCGCGGCAGGTTGAGCTGCAGCGGCTCCCAGCTGTTGCCATCGTTCATCGACACGTAGACGCCGGTTTCGGTCCCGGCGAACAGCAGCCCCTTGCGCTTCGTATCGCTGCGAAGGGCGCGGGTGTAGGCGCCCATCGGAATGCCGGCGTCGATGCGCGTCCAGGTGACGCCGTAGTCGGTGGTCTTGAACAGGTACGGCGCAAAGTCGTCCTGCTGGTACCGATTGGCCGCCACGTAGGCCGTGCCCGGGTCGAACGGCGACGCCTCGATGATGGACACGCGCGTGAACGCTCCGAAGGCCTTGGGCGTGACGTTGGTCCAGGTGGCGCCGTTGTCGCGCGACAGGTGAATGAGCCCATCGTCACTGCCGGTCCACAGCACGCCCTTGCTCAGCGGCGACTCGGCAAAGGCGAAGATCGTCGCGTACCATTCGGTGCCGGTCATGTCGCCGGTCACGGGACCGCCGCTGCGCCCCATCGTGGCGGGGTCGTGGCGCGTGAGGTCGCCGGAAATCTTCTCCCAACTCACGCCCTGATTCCGCGAGCGCCAGACGTACTGCGACGCCGTGTAGAGCACATCGGGATCGTGTGGTGAGAAGTGAATGGGGAAGGTCCACTGGAAGCGCTGCGGCGCCTCGCTCACCGCCATGCCGTCGTAGTTGCCGAGCCATACCGACACGTCGCGGCGCATGTTGGTGCGCGCATCGTGCCGGGTGAGCTGTCCCATGTAGCAGCCGCCGAAGGTCACGTTCGGGTCGCGCGGGTCGATGGCGATGTACGCGTTTTCGCACCCGGCCACCGGAAACCAGTCGCGCACGGTCAGGGAGCCGCGGTCGGAGCGGTGCAGAATGGACACGGTGGTGTTGTCCTGCTGCGCGCCGTAGATGCGATAGGGCTGCTGGGTGTCCGTGGTGACGTGATAGAACTGCGACGTGGGCTGGTTGTCCTGCGTGCTCCACGTGCGGCCGCCGTCGAGCGACACGGTGGCGCCGCCGTCGTTGCCGTTGATGAGCCGCTGCGGGTCCTTGGGGTCGACCCACATGATGTGCGTGTCGCCGTGCGGCACCCGCACCGTGCTGAAGGTGCGCCCGCCGTCGATCGAGCGGCTCACCTGCAGGTTCATCACGTACACGGTGTTCTCGTTCACCGGGTCGGCGGTGACGCTCATGTAATAGAACGGGCGCACCACGTACTTCTGGTCGCTGTTGGTGCGGGTCCAGGTGGCGCCGGCGTCGTCGCTGCGGAACACGCCCCCCAGCGAGTCCTGGGCCTCGATGTTGGCATACACGCGCCGTGGATTGGCCGGCGACACTGCTACGCCGATCTTGCCGATGAGCCCCTTGGGCATGCCGGGGTTGAAGGTCAGCTCGGTCCAGGTGTCGCCGCCATCGGTGCTCTTCCAGAGACCGCTGCGTCCGGCGCCGGCGTCCATCCCCCACGGCGTGCGCTGGAACTTCCACAGGCTCGCGTACAGGATGCGGGGGTTGGTCACGTCGATCGAGAGGTCGGCGGCGCCGGTGCTGTCGTCGATGAACAGCACTTTCTTCCAGGTCGCGCCGCCGTCGGTGGTACGGAACACGCCGCGGTCGGGGCTCGGCCCGAAGGCGTGGCCGAGGGCGGTGACATAGGCCACGTCCGGATTCTGCGGGTGGACGCGCAGGCTGGTGATCTGGTGCGTGTTGCCGAGCCCGCGCGGTACCCAGGTGTCGCCGCCATCGGTGCTGCGGTAGACGCCCGTGCCGTAGGTCAGGTCTTCGCGGGGCTTGCCCTCGCCGGTACCGACCCAGATCACGTTGGGGTCGCTCGGTGCCACGGTAATGGCGCCCACCGACGAGATGTCGGTCTTGCCGTCGGTGATGTTCTCCCACGACTGCCCGGCGTTGGTTGTCTTCCAGACGCCGCCGTTCACGGCGCCGAAGTAGAAGACCAGCGGCCTGGTGGGGTCGCCGGTCACGGCGGTCGCGCGGCCACCACGGAATGGCCCCACCAGACGCCACCGCAGCGACTTGAAGGCGCGATTGGTGCGGGTGCCGTCGGAGTACAGTGTGGGGTCGTAGGCCGGACGGTCGGCGGCGGCGGATCGATTGCCGGACGGCGCGGTGCGCTGGGCGGGCAACGGTGCGCCGGCCAGCAACAGGCCGCCCGAGGTCAGGGCAACGGCGACGAAACGAGCGGCTCGAAAGCCGGCGCGGGATGTATCAATGGTGAGCATTGGAAAAGCTTGCCGCGTCGTTCGCGCTTCGGCAAGCGCGATCCTTGCGCCCCGATCCAGCGCGTCATCATTGTAGAGCGGGAGACGAGTCGAGGGTACGCGACCAGCAAATCACCGAACGGTCTTGCCGATTGTCAACGCGCGCGCAGGACTCCTCGGACGTCGCTCTGACCAAGGACCTTGGACGCAAGAGGGCATGCTCGTTCGTCGCTCGACGAGACGGGGCACAACGTTCCAGCGGCGACCGATGAGCGCTCGCACTTTATGGAACACCGCCGTCGCCGTGTTGATGGCCACCGCCGTCGCACCCCCGTCACCCCTCCTCGCACAAACCGCCACGATTCGCGGCACCGTGCGGAGCACGGAGTCGGGGCGTCCGGTGGCGGGCGCGTCGGTCAGCGTGCCTACCGTTGCCCGGCAGACGCGCACCGACTCGCTGGGACGATTCGTGCTGAGCGCCCTGCGAAGTGGCGAGCAGGAGCTGGTGGTACAGGCGGTCGGCTTCGCACCGGCGCGCGCCGTCGTCACCCTCACGGCCGGCGATCCGCTCGAGGTCGAGGTCGACCTCGACCCCCTGCCGCAGGAGCTCCAGCGCGTCGTGACCGTGGCGCCCCGTGACGCCCCGCGCAACATCGCCTACGCGGAGTTCGAGCAGCGGCGCGCGATGGGGCTGGGGCGGTTCATCACCCGCGAAGAGCTGGTCCGCGAGGAGGGACGCTCGCTCGATGCACTGCTGCGCGCCAGAGTTCCGGGACTCCGCATCTGGGATGTCGGGAGCGCCCGCATCGCAGGGTCGGCCCGCGGCAACATCTCGCTATCGCCCCGCGCCAATGCGGGGCAGGCCCGGTGCTACGTGCAGGTCATCGTCGACAACGTGATCCGATACCAGACCGGTGGCACCCTCCCACCGTTCGATCTGCGCAGCCTCGACCCGGCCATGATCGCCGGCATCGAGTTCTATACGCCGTCGTCGACCCCCGCCGAGTTCAATCGCGGCAGCACGGCCGCCTGCGGGACGCTGCTGATCTGGCTGCAGCACTGAGTCGCGGAGTCGGGCTATGGTACCACCGCGCCTCCCGGGGCCGGCCGCTGCGTTGCCCAGCCCCGGTTCGCGGTGCAACGTACCAGGGTCGGTCCCCCCTTCCCCCGCTGGAGAATCGCATCATGTCCGCTCGGATGTCACGCGCCGCGACCTCGCCGCTGGCCCTGGTCTGGTTGGCGGCCTCGACGCTCTCGGCCCAAGGCGCGCCCGCCACCAAGCGCCCCATGACCTGGCTCGATGCCCAGTATCTGCGCTCGGCCGGCGCCGCCGCCGTCTCCCCGGACGGCAAACAGGTCGTGTACACCCTCAGCACCCCCGACTGGAAGGAAGCCACGTCGCAGAGCGACCTCTATCTGGTGCAGACCGACCGCGGTTTGCCGAGTACGAAGCAGCTCACCTTCACCACCAGCAAGAACGAAGGGTCGCCGCGCTGGGCCCCGTCGGGCGCCTGGCTCGTGTTCGCCTCCAATCGGGAAGCGCCGGCCGCCCAGGGCGGACAGCAGCAGCTCTTCGTCATGCGCCCCGATGGCGGCGAGGCGCGCCGCATCACCAACGCGCGGGAAGGGGTGAGCACCTTCGAGTTCACCAAAGACGGCATGTGGTTGATCTACCGTAGCGGCAAGAGCGGTGAAGAACAGCTCTACGCGCTGGCCGTCTCGGCGCTGGAGAAGGGCACGCGCGTCGACTCGCTCACCCCCGCCACGCTGACCAAGCACCCCACGGGCGTCTCCACGTGGCGTGTGAGCCCGGACAGCAAGCGCATCTACTTCGTCACCGCCGACACGAACGACACCGACGAAAAGCTGCGCCGCGAGAAGAAGTTCACCGTGGACATCCGCAATGCTGCGACCCCCACGGCCTCGCTGTGGATGCTCGATCTCACCGGCCCGAGCTACCCCACGACGCGCCTGACGCGCGACACGTCGATGGCGGTGGGCAACTTCACCCTGTCCCCCGACGGTCGGTGGATCGGGTTTCAGGCCACGCCCAACGATCGCTACAAGCGCAACATCACCGAAGAAGGGATCTACTCCGATGTCTTCCTGTTCGACACGCGCGACAACAGCATCGAGCGGCTGACGAAGAACGACGAGATCTCGGAGAGCCCGATCAGCTTCTCCCCCGATTCGCGCACGATCGCCTTCTCGGCGTCGGACGACATGACGCGCTACAACATGAAGAACCGCCGCGTGTATGTGCGCGATGTGGCGGCCAAGGGCGCCCCCTTCCGCAAGATCGGCGACTACGACGGCGACGTATCGGCCGAATTCTGGTCGGCCGACGGCAAGACCATCTACTTCAACGAGGGCGCCAAGGCCACCAATCAGCTGTTCGCGCTCGATGTGGCGAGCGGCAAGGTCAAGGCCGTCACCAACGTGCAGGGTGTGGTGAACGTCTCGCAGGACGAGACCAGCAAGCGGTTTATGGTTTCCTATCAGGATCCGGCCACGCCGCCGGCGCTGTACACCGTGGCCTCGCTGGCCGCGCTTCCCAATCGCAGCGCGTGGGTGCAGCTCACCGACCCCAACCCCTGGGTGGGTGAGCAGATCGCGCTGGGCGAGGAAAGCGAGTTCACCTGGACGTCCAAGGACGGCAAGCCGGTCGGTGGCGTGCTGCTCAAGCCGGTGGGCTATCAGCCCGGGCGGCGGTACCCGCTCATCGTGGCCATTCACGGGGGGCCCGCGTCGGCCGATCTGCTGGGCTTCAACGGCGGCTACGGCTCGCAGGTGTACGCGGGGCAGGGGTGGATGGTGCTCAAGCCCAACTACCGCGGCTCCACGAACTACGGAGAGGCCCACAAGAACGGCATCGTGGGCAACTACTTCGATCCCGGCTACCAAGACATCATGACCGGCGTGGACGCGCTCATCGCGCAAGGCATGGTGGACAGCACGAAGATGGGGGTGCTGGGGTGGAGCGCCGGCGGGCATTGGAGCAACTGGATCCTGACGCACACCGACCGCTTCAAGGCCATCAGCAGCGGCGCCGGTACCAGCAACTGGATTTCGATGTACGCGCAGTCCGACGTGCAGCGGAACCGCCAGCACTACCTCGGCGACAAGCTGCCCTACGACGACTTCGACGCCTACTGGCGCCAGTCGCCCATCCAGTTCATCCGCAACGCCAAAACCCCGACCATGATCCACGTGGTCGAAGGCGACCCGCGCGTGCCCAGCCCGCAAAGCGTGGAGCTGCACATGGGGCTCAAGCGCGTGGGCGTGCCCACCGAACTCTTCATGTACCCAGGTGCCTCACACGGCATCCCCGACGCCCGCAACCGCATGGTGAAGAGCGCCGCCGAGCAGGCGTGGATGGACTACTACGTGCTCGGCAAGGGGAACAAGTTCTCGTGGCGGCAGGTGCTGGAGACGCTCGAGGACCCGAAGGCGGAGAAGAAGGTGGATGTGAGGGGGCCTTGAACTGGGGCGGGTGAATCGGCCAACTGCAAGGAACCCCCAGGTATCAGGGGGAAGGAGATCAGGGAGGAGGAGGCAGCGACAGAGTCGTCCTGCTCCCTCCTCCCTGAAACCCTTCCCCCTGTTGCCTGGGGGTTCTGCATTTCAGCGCGCGACGACCTGCGAGTTCACCCCGCCATCAATCCCTGAAAGGATGAGTTCGCCGCCAGCGCATCCCGGGCCGCCGCAATGACCGACGCGGGCAGCGGCGCGGAGCCGGCACGCTGGGCCGCCTCGACCACGAGTGTCAGGGCCCGGGCCTGCGCCGCGTAGGCGGCGATCAGGGCGCCGCCGGCGCCTGGCGTCGCGATGATGTCGTGGGCCAGGTCATCCAGGTGCTGCACCAGCGCGGTCGGCGCGCTCGGGAACGACGCCGTCACCGGCTCGCTTCGTCCAGCGGGGGTGGCGTGCAGGGCCGGAAAGCCTTCCGGGGCAAGAGCTTCCTGAATGCGACCATTGCTGGCGGCCAGGGCGGCCAGTCGGCGGCGCGCCACCTGTGACGACTCGAATCCCACGCGATCTTCCTCGGAAAGGGCAACTGTAGAGAGGCGGAACCCTCGGTTCGCTCTTGACAGATGCCAAGCTGTTACATAAATGCGACAGTGATATCGGTGCGGCGCACCGCTCAGCCATGCATGGTGGGTGGCCGCAGCGGCGTTGCTACCGCTCTGGTGGTGCTGGACTCTCTGCAGGACCCCGTTCGAGCTCTCCCCTGATGGAGGCTGGATGCACGTCCTCTCCCCGGTTGCTGATCGCGATCACGCCGCGCTGGCCCTGGCTGAACTGGCCCGGACCACGCTCGACGACCACTGGGCCGTCGCCGCGATCCCGGCGGAACGCCGAGCCCTGCTGCTCGAACGGGCTGATGCCGCCTCGCTGCTGCCCGGCGACGGGCTGGGCGAACCGATCGCCGACGGACTGGCGCTGCTCGGAACCGCCTACGAACTCGCCGCCCTCAGCCAACTCGAGGCCGCCCTCCAGCCGGTGCCCTCCGCTGGCCGGGATCTGGCGCAGGCGGTGCTGGCGCTGGGTGCGGCCCGCGCCTTTCGGTGCGCGGCAGCTCTGCGCCCGCCGCTCGACGACAGCGAATCGGCCATCAAGTGGGCGCTGCGTCTGGGAGCCCTCGCGCTGGTCTCCCGCCAGACCGACAGCTACGTCCGCTGGTGGGAGGCTCGGGCCCATGTGGCCGAGGTGGTGAGTGCCGCCGCCCAGCGACTCGAGCAGGAGCCGTGGGAACCCTATGCCCGCGGCACCCTGTGGATGGCGTGGCTCGGCCTCATGGGCGCCCCCGTGGCGGCGGTCCCCGAACACGCGGCCGACGACCTGCCGACGCTCACGGCCACCCGATCCCGGCTGGCCGCCTTTCGTGAGCGACGCGCCGATCATGAGGTACCCGGGGATGGCCCGGTACTGAACGCGGCCGCCCTCCGGGCCCGCATGACCGAGTTCGCCATCCGCCACCTGGCCGACGCCACCGAATTGCTGACGGTGGCCGTGCTGCGACGGACGCTGCCCGACGTGTCCGCAGAGTTCAAGCTGCACCTCAGTGCGGCTCGCTCCGCCATGGCGGGTGATCATGGGCAGGACGTGCTGCTCGCGTGGCTGCAGGCGGCCGGCGTCACGCTGGCAGGCGGCGTGACCGCGCAGCTCGAACTCCCAGGATTCTAGTCCGGCTCGACCCGGGCGCTCCCTTGGCCGCCCGCCACACCCGATAGACGCGTCGGCCGGTGCTTCCCACCGGGAACGCCACGCGACGGCCGCCGAGGGGAATGATGTCGGCAAGCAGCTGCCCGAGCAGCCGGCGCTCGGCGTCCGTCGATTCCGCGGACGCGGCCACCGGCGCTACGGCGTCGATGCCGTACCACGACACCCCCTGCGACCCCTCGGCGCGCAGCACATACCGGTCGTCGCAGGTCCAGAACGCCGTCACCTGGTCGCCTTCCGACTGCGTGTGGAGAGCAAGACTTGTGATCGGTGCGGGATCCAGCTGGCCGTGAGGCGCGTCAATGGGCACGACGTGCATGGCGTTATTCCGTGAGAAGGCAGTAACGTGATGACGACCCAGACGACATGAATCGATCATGGCGTGGGCGGGGATGTTATGACGATCCGCGCGTCCACGCAATACGAATAGAGCGACCTAAGTTGTTGACATACATGTCGATATGTGTTGAGAAGCGTGTGGACAACTCGCTAACTCTCACTGTCGGACGGGGCTGCGGTCGGGAGTGGTGTTGAAAACCGGGTTCGTGACACGTGCGGCTTTTGTGCCGGACCATGTCAGTTTATCCACACTTCGAGTGGTCACAAAGCTGCTTCTTACTTGATTGCTCACACGGACGACATCAGGGCTACCGCCCCGCAAGAAGCAGCCAACCCGTGCCTCTGGACAGCGATGTCGATGCCGCCCATGGCGGAGAGCGCGTCGAGGCGACATTCTCCCGTGATCACGCGCATCTCATCAGGAGTCCAGACGTGTCTATTGAACCACGGATCGGTTTGCTGGTCGGGCGGGAATGGTCGTTTCCTCCCGCGTTTCTCGATGTCGTCGCTCGGCGCCAGTCCGGTGTCAAGGCCGACTACATCAAGCTCGACACGACGCGCATGGGGCAGCCCGTGCCCTACACCCTCATCATCGACCGCATCTCCCACGAGGTCGGGTTCTACCGCACCTTCCTGAAGCACGCGACACGGATGGGGGTGACGGTGGTCAACAACCCCTTCATGTGGTCGGCCGACGACAAGTTCTACGATGCCACCCTCGCCATTCAGAACGGCGTGGCGCACCCGAAGACCATCGTCCTCCCCAATAAGGACTACATCCCGGGGATTTCGCACACCGAGTCGTTGCGCAACCTCGCGTATCCGCTCGACTGGCGCGGCGTGGCCGAGTACATCGGCTTCCCCTGCGTACTCAAGGATGCCCATGGCGGCGGGTGGCGCGATGTGTACATCTGCGAGACCATGGAAGAGCTCATCCACCACTACAACAACAGCGGTCTGCTGACGATGGTGGTGCAGGAGTTCATCAAGTGGGACGCCTATGTGCGCTGCATGGTGCTGGGGCGGGAGCATGTGCTCCCCATGCCCTACGATCCGCGGGAGCGGCGCTACATCCCCGACCCCGGCTACCTCGGCACGGAGCTCGAGGCCCGGTGCGTGCGCGATGCCCTCACTCTCTGCCGCGCCCTGGGATATGACATGAACACCGTCGAATTCGCGGTGAAGGATGGCATTCCGTACGCCATCGACTTCATGAATCCGGCGCCGGACATGGACATCAATTCGCTCACCCCCAGCTACTTCGAGTGGGTGGTCGAGCACATGGCGGATCTGGCCATCGCGCTCGCTTCGGCCCCGCGGCCCGCAGTGCCCACGGGCCCGATCATCACCGCGCCGCCGACGCCGTCGGGCGCCCGCTGATCACGATTTTCCGACGTCAGAGATGTCCACAGAGGCTATTGATCGCTACCACGACGTGCTGCAGCAGGGCACGCTTGCCGAAGCGTCGGCCGAGGTGCTCGAGCAGCAGTTGCGGCACCAGGGCCTGTTCTTCGGCGATCGGGCGTTGTGCAGTGTGCTTCGGCCGCGCTTTCTCAACCTGAGCGAGTACCGGCATATCGCGCGGGAAAGCGGGCTGGTGGGGCAGGCGTTCGAAAAGGTCCGGCAGGCGGCGATGGCCGATGCCGGGCTTCGAGCGCAGTTCGGCCTGACGTCGTGGGAAGAGCAACTCATCCACGCCGATCCCGGCTTTTCGGCGACCAGCCCGACCTCTCGGCTTGACGCGTTCTATGCGCCGGGGCAGGGCGGGCTGCGGTTCACGGAGTACAACGCCGAGACCCCCGCGGGCGCCGCGTACAACGATGCGTTGTCGCAGGCGTTTCTGGCGATGCCGGCCATGCAGGCGTTTGCACGGACGCATGTGGCGCTGCCGATACCGGCGGCGGCCAGCGTGGTGGACGCGCTGCTGCGGGCCTACGAGGAGTGGCGTGGATATCGCGAAGCGCCCACCATCGTGATCCTCGATTGGAAGGAGGTCCCCACCTACAGCGAGTTCGTGCTCTTCGAACGCGAGTTCCGGGCGCGTGGCCTCGAGGCGTTCATCGGCGATCCGCGCGACGCGGAGTACGCGAACGGCCGGCTCACGATCGCCGGCCGGCATGTGACGCTCATCTACAAGCGGGTGCTCATCGATGAACTGGTGACCCGCGAGGGGCTCGATTCGCCGGTGGTGCGAGCCGTGAAGGATGGTGCGGTGTGCATGGTCAACCCATTCCGCTGCAAGCTCTTGCACAAGAAAGCCTCACTTGCCGTGTTAAGTGATGAGCGGCATGCGTCACTGCTGTCGGCGGACGAACAGCAGGCGGTCCGCGCGCATGTGCCGTGGACGCGTGTGGTGGAAGAGCGCTGGACGCAACATGCGTCGGGGGAGGTGGATCTGGTGCCGTTCATCGCCGCCAACCGCTCCACCATGGTGCTCAAGCCGAACGACGAATACGGCGGCAAGGGGATCGTGCTGGGGTGGACCGTTGACGACGACACGTGGCGGTCGGCCATCCAGACAGCGCTGTCGGAGCCGTTCATCGTGCAGGAGCGCGTCACCCTGCCGAGTGAGCCGTGGCCGGCGTGGGCCGACGGCGGCCTTTACCTCGGCGACCGTATGCTCGACACGGCGCCGTTCCTGGCCAACGGGGCGACCGTTTCCGGTTGCCTCACCCGTGTTGCGACCGATCCGCTGCTCAACGTCACCGCCGGTGGCGGGTCGAACGTTCCCACCTTCCTTGTCGAGGCGCGTTGATGGCGTCCCTGTATCGCCCGACCATCGGGCTCACGACGCAGACCCTGCATTCGATCGACGGCATCCCACCGGCGCTGCCGTCGTCTTGGGTGATGAATCAGCGCTACTTCGTGGCGGCCACCAGTGTGGGCGCCGTGCCGTGGATGATTCCGCTGCTCGACGACGACCTGTTCACGCTGCGGGAGATCTATGAGCGGCTCGACGGCCTGCTCATTCCCGGTGGCGTGGACATCAATCCTGCCGAGTACGGTGAAGCGGTCCGCCCCGAATGCGGCAATCTCGACCCGGCGCGCGACCGGGTGGAACTGCAGCTGGTGCGCTGGGCGATCGAGGACGGGAAGCCGGTCCTTGGCTTGTGCCGCGGCCACCAAATCATCAACGTGGCGCAGGGCGGGACCATGTGGCAGGACCTCGCATCACAAAACCCCGCACTCCACAAACACGACTACTTCCCCACCGCCGGCTTCGAGCGTGATCATTTGGCGCACGAGGTCCGTATCGAGCCGGGCACGCGGTTGTCACGTTTGCTCGAATCCACACGGAGTCCGGTCAACAGCATGCATCATCAGGGGATCAAGACCCTGGGGCGCGATCTGGTGGTATCGGCGACCGCCGACGACGGATTGATCGAAGCGATCGAGGGGACGACGGACGCGTTTCTGGTGGGGGTGCAGTGGCATCCCGAAGTGTTCGAGATGGCCGACCCGCACACCCGACATCTGTTCGGGGGGTTCATTCGGGCGGCGGTTGAATGGTCCACGGCAAACAGTACGCCCCGCGTGGGCGTGGAGGGGTAAATGCGCGGCCCGAGCCTGACGGTGGGAATCGAGGAAGAGTACCAGATCATCGACCCGGTGACGCGCGATCTGACCCCGGGATTCGATGCCCTGGTGACGTCGGATTTCGCCCAATTGGCGGACGTGAAGGCGGAGCTGCACCAGTGTCAGGTGGAGATCGGGACCAAGCCGTGCGCGAACATCGCCGAGCTGCGTGAGGATCTGATCAAGCTGCGAGGACTGGTGATCAAGGCGGCCGGTCAGCACGGGCTGACCATCGCCTCCGCCGGCACCCATCCGTTCTCGAACTGGATGAACCAGGAGATGACGCCCAAGGAGCGCTACCTGGGCGTGAAGGCGGAGCTGCAGGATCTTGCCCACCGGCTGCTCATCTTCGGCACGCATGTGCATGTCGGCATCGAGGATCCGGAGTTCCGCATCGACTGCCTCAATGCGGCCCGGTACATCCTGCCTCACATTCTGTGTCTGTCCACGTCGTCGCCGTTCTGGTTCGGGCGCAACACCGGGCTGCACTCGTATCGCAGCATCGTCTTCAAGAATTTCCCGCGGACCGGGGTGCCGCGCATCCTGAACGGGTGGAGCGATTACGAGGACCTGGTGGACACGCTGGTCAAGACGCGCAGTATTCCCAACGGCTCGAAGATCTGGTGGGATGTGCGCCCGCACCACGCGTACCCCACGCTCGAGTTCCGCGTCTGCGACGTCAACACCCGGGTGGACGAGGCGGTGTGCATTGCCGCCATGCTGCAGGCCGTGGTCGCCAAGATGTGGAAGCTGCGCCGCGACAACATGACGTTCCGCGTATACGCGAGCGACCTGATCGAAGAGAACAAGTGGCGCGCGGTGCGCTACGGGCTGGGCGGCAAGCTCATCGACTTCGGCAAGAAGGAAGAGCTGCCGACGGCGGTGCTGATCCGCGAACTTATCGAATGGTTCCTCGACGACGTGCTTGACGAACTGGGGACGCGCAAGGAAGTCGAGTACGCCTTCAAGATTCTCGAGGAAGGCTCGAGTGCCCAGCGCCAGCTGGCCACCTACGCCCGTACCGGCGACCTGCGTGCCGTGGTCGACCAGCTCATCCGGGAGACGGCTGAAGGCGTATGCGAACCCACCCTCGGTCCGTCGCTGGACAACTACGCCGCGCCGATCGGCGCGACCCCGATGCACGCGCTCACGCCGCCCACGAATGCGGCAGTGAGAGGGGCGTCGGTGCCGTGAGCTGGGTGTGGGAACGGCGGACCGGCGCGAGCTAAACGGCGCGAGCTAAACGGCGCGAGCTAAACGGCGCGAGCTAAACGGCGCG
>JBEILM010000101.1:0-14514 GCA_040379205.1 Gemmatimonas sp. | reverse complement strand
CGGCGCCATCCAGGTCACAAGGTTTCCTGCCAGCTCCGCGTAGACGGGCAGTTCGAGCCTGTCCACCGTGCCCTGGGCGATGGCCAGGGCGAAGCCTCCGACGAGCAGCGTCAGTGCCTTCCCCAGTCCCATCTGTCGCAATGGGGCGGTGGGCGGCGGGGCCATGGCGTCGGCCACCTGCTCGGGCGCCACGCCATCGAGCAGCGCGCGTCGGGCCGAGAGAAGCACGTCGCCGACACGTACGGCGAAGATCACGCCCAGCAGCCCGAGCGCCACCTCCACCATGCTGACCATGATGCCGCGTCCGATGGAGCGAGGCTCCTCGCCGACGATGAGGAAGAACGAACACAAGGCGATGGACACGCCCCAGTCGAGAAACGACGTGGTGCTGAGTACTGCCGCACGGGTGGCCCGGGCTTCCGCCGGCAATTCGGCCCCGTCGGGCGTGCGTTCGAGTGCGGCGACGAAATCGGCAGCGCTGCCGAAACGATCCGCGGCGACCGGGGCCAGGCATCGGTCGATGGCATCGCCAAGGGTGACCGGCAACTGCGGTGCGACGACGCGCACGCCGGGCGCCCGTCCCGCTTGCTGCTGGGCCATGACCGCCAGCGCCGACGAACCGTCGAAGGGGTGCCGCCCCGTGGCCGCGACATGGAGGGTCACCCCGAGTGCGTACAGGTCGGCGCGCCCGTCGATCACGTCGCCGCGTGCCTGTTCGGGCGCCATGTAGCGCATCGTGCCCATGACAGCGCCGAACGAGGTCTGCGCCGCCTCGGCGTCGGCACCCGGGTCATGCCACGCGATGCCGAAGTCGGCGATGAGCGCACGCCCCGTGCCCTGCTCGAGCAGAATGTTCTCGGGCTTCACATCGCGATGCACGACGCCGCGCTCGTGCGCATAGGCGAGGGCCCACCCGATTTCGCGCCCGATCCGGCGAATGGTCTCGGCGGGCAGGGGGCCGGCTCGCCGCAGACGGTCGGCGAGCGTCTCACCAGGCACGTACCCCATGACGAACCACGCCAGGTCGCCCGACTCCGCGACCTTGTGAATGGGCACGATGTGCGGATGAAAACATTGCGCGGCGATGCGCGCTTCGCGGAGGAAACGATGGCGCATGTCCTCGCGCTGGCCGAGCGCCGGCGCCAGCAGCTTGATCGCAACTGGGCGCTCCAGCAGCACGTCGCGCGCGAGATACACGATGCCCATGCCGCCGCGCCCGAGCTCACTCTCGAGCGAAAAGCGGCCGGCCACGGCCTCCTGCAGGGCGAGAAACGACGGATCGGCGGCAGCGGTGGACATGGGTGGCGACACTACGGCTGCGACCGCCGGCCGGGTTTCGGCCGCGTCAGAACTCGCGACGCTTCATCTCCTTGAAGATCTCCTTGGCGTCGGAGTCGTCGGCTTCGACCTTGCTCTTGGTGGCTTCGAGCGTCGAGTCGTACGGCTGACGGGCGGGCTTCTTGGCCTGCGAGGCCTTGGCCTGCGTCTTCTTGAGCAGCGCCTTGAGCTGTGCGTCCTTCATGAGGGCTCCGTGTGGGGTCGGGGTGACGTTGCCGCGCGGGCGGCGCGAAGTAAAGAGTGGCTCAGCGCCCGCCCGGGTGGTGCCCCAGGCTGGCCAGGATGAGACGGATGACTTCGGCCCCGGCGTCGGTACGCGGCGCGATGGCTTCGAAGTGGCCGCCGGGCACGGTGACCACCTCGGCGCGGTCGCCGGCTCGGCGGGCGGCGGCCGCGAACGCCTCCCGCAGCGCGACGGGGGCGATCTGGTCGCGGCTACCGGCCACATGAACCGACGGAACCCCGAGGGGCAGCCGCTCGATCGGCGACGCGTCGCGGACGCGCGCCGGCACGCTGTCCGGCACTCCGCCCAGCAGCGATTCCACGCCCGGATTGCCGCAGGTGGCGCGCTGCCGCGGGTAGAACTCTCGCAGGTCGCCAATGCCGCCGATGGACACGACCGCCGTGATCGGGAGCGGAGCCCCGCCGGCGAGAGGACTGTCGGGGGCCAGGGTGCGTCGGGTGGCCAGCCACAGCGCGAGATGGGCACCGGCCGAGTGGCCGGCGAGCACGATGCGGGCGGTGTCGATCGGGTGCAGCCGGGCCAGCGTGCGCACGTGGTCGGTGGCGAGCGCCACATCGCGGAAGGTGCCGGGCCATCCGCCGCCGAGGTGGTCGTAGCGGCGGTATTCGACGTTCCAGGTGGCCACACCGGCGGCCGCGAGCGCGTCGGCGAGCGGAGCCGTGTTCCGGACACTGGCATATGGCGAGTACCAGCAGCCGCCGTGCACGAGCACCACGAGCGGGACCGGGGCGCTCGGGGTGTCGGGCAGGCGCAGCTCACCGAACTGCAGCGAGTCGCCGCCGTAGGCGATGCGCTGACTGGGGCGTCGCACGGGCATGGTGTCCACATCGCCGGCCCGGAGCAGCCGCGGCTGCGCGACGGTGGTGCGGGAGGCCGGAGCCGAGGCGGATTGTGCCACAGCCGTGCGCGCTCCGCCCGGGAGGCAGGCGCCGGCCACCAGGAACAGCGCGACGGTCAGCCCGACGCGCCGGTGGACACTGCGGACAATGCACCAGAGGGCGAACCAGTAGGTGCCCAGCACGGCGAGATCGCGGAACGGCACGTCCATGTGAAAGCGGTCGATGGCGAGGGTGGCATCGGACACCACGAACCAGGCGGCGCCAGTGGCGGCCAAACGCGAAGCAGGCGAGCCGTCCTCCAGCATCCAGGAGGCGGCCTGCGCGGCCATGGCGGAGAGAACGATCACGTATCCCACCACGGGGAGCCGCAGGTCGGGGGGAAGCGAGGGAAAGAGCGGGAGCAGCACGGCGCCGGCAACGACGGCGTACCCGAGGTAGGCCACGGGGCGCGCGGCGAAGCGGCTTTCGGTGAGGAACGCGGCAAGGAAGCAGCCGTGGGCGACGAGGAATGCGGCCAGCCCGCCAACGAACAGGTTGGCGGGCAGCATCAGCAGGATGTCACCCACCAGCGAACAGGCGAGGCCGGCCACCACCAGCAGCCGGAACCGGGCCGGCGGACCCGGAGCCAGGGTGGCCGCCAGCCAGAGCAGCAGCACCGTGCTCGCCGGCTTTGCGACGTAGTGAAGCGGGCGCCAGGCCTCACCCAGGCCAGCGCTGATGATGGCGGTGAGCGCGCCGGCCACCAGGAGCACGGCCGCCGCCGGGAGGGAGATCGGGCGGAGCATGGCGGCCAAGATACATGACGGACCATTCCGCGAGGGGGGTGTTACCGGACCGGCACGCGGGGCCCCGAACGTGAGTGTTGACACATGTCACGGGCGGCTGTACCGTCTAGCAGCAATCAGATCTGTGGGCGCGCTGCGGCGCGGGAAACGTGACGGCGGGCGACTTCGGGGACCTGGCTCACAGCGGGTCCCTTTTTCATGGCCGTCCCACGGCGAACGATTGCCTGCTGGCGTTGCGCGACGTCAGCAACCCGCGCGGGGGATTCGTCCGCGAACCAACACGAGTGCTCGGTGCGTACGGCAGGGCCGGACTCCGAACACCCAGCAACAGGAGTAGTGCCATGCGTACGACCGGCAAGGTGAAGTGGTTCAACGATGCGAAGGGCTTTGGCTTCATCACGCCCGACGACGGCTCGAAGGATTGTTTCGTTCATCACTCGGCCATTCAGGGCGGCGGCTTCCGCACCCTGGCCGAGGGCGAGCGAGTCGAGTTCGACATCGTGCAGGGCCAGAAGGGCCCCGCCGCCGAGCAGGTCGTGAAGATCCGCGGCTGAGCTGCGACTTCACTGAACCGACCAACGGGCCACCAGTCGAAAGACTGGTGGCCCGTTGGCTTTCGTGCCCCCGCGAACGGCGACGCGTCAGTGCGGGCCGATGCGCAGGGAGCGGGTGGCCAGCGAGATCTCGCGAAGGAAGCTCACCAGACCGGCGATCAGGCAGACCATCGCGATCACGAACAGCGTGACCACGAATCGTGAGACGTCCTGCGGCAGGAACGCGCTCACGAACAGCACCGCGATCACCACGCACACGAGCAGCGCGGCCAGGGTGCAGAGACTGATGGCACGATTGATGTGTCGCGCGCGGCCCGAGAGCATCCGCAGGTCGCCGCCCACGACACGCTGGTGTTCACCGGTGAGGTCGGGCAGATGCCCCTCGAGCAGCCGCGCCCGGTCGATGACGCGGGCCAACCGGTTGGTGAGCACGCCCAGCAGCGAGGCGATGCCGGTGAGCAGGAAGACGGGCGCGATGGCCAGTTGGATGACGTGCGCGATGGCACTGATGCGGGCGTCGGGCTGCATGGCATTGAAGATGGCGGCGCGTACCGTCACTACCACACGGTCGGCGGATAGAAGCGCGCGATCGCCGTGTCGGAGGTCATCAGCGGCAGTGCGTGCAGGTCGGCTGTGGCGACGATGACGCGGTCAGCAGGGTCCCGATGAAGCCAATCGAGTTCCAGCCTCCGGAGCCACACGCGCACGTCGACCGGGGCCAGGGTCAGACCGTCCACGAGGTCCAGCCGCTGCACGTACTCGGCGAACGAGACGCCGAGCGACAGCTGCCCGCGCTGCACCTTGAGCCCGATTTCCCACAGGGAAATGGCGCTGGCCATCCACCCGAATGCCGTCGCATCATCGATGGCGGATCTGGCGGCGGTGGAAAGGCGATGCGGGGCGAGCGTCCAGAACAGCAACGCCGAGCTGTCGAGGACGACGCGACTCATGCGTCCGGCCATTCCTCGGCGGTGGGCGCGTCGATATCGCCGGTCCACGTCAGGGCGCCGCGAATCTCGCTGAACGCGTCGTCGACCGAGCGCTTCTGCGCGAACGGCACGACCTTGAGGACCGGGATCCCATCGCTGGTGACGATGAGTTCTTCGCCGATCTGTTCGACCTGTCGGAAGTACTCGAGCATCCGGGCCTTGAGGGCGCTCTTCGAAACGGTGGCCATGATCATGACTATGGTCACATCGAGATGATCTCGCAATCTCCGGCCGGCAATGCAGACCGGGGGCGTCGCCTGACGCCCCCGGTGTCGTAACTCACTTGATCTCGGCGTTCCCTCGGTAGTAGTCGCCGAGCAGGTGTTCGGCGAAGTACTCCATCAGCATGCGCTGATTGTAGGTCCCGAAGAGGCCGCGGAATCCATGCGGCTCACCCGGGTAGACGTAGTAATCGAAGCGCTTGTTGGCCCGGATCAGCGCGTTGGCCAGGCGGATGGTGCCACCGGGGTGCACGTTGTTGTCGAGGTCACCGGTGATGAGCGCCAGCCGACCCTTGAGGTTGGCGGCCAGTTCGTCGTTGGTGGGGACGCGGATCTCGAACCGCACACTGTCGATGTTGGTGGAGTCCTGCACCACCGCGCGGGCGCCGCCGTCGGCACCCGGCCCGCCACCACGCCGCTGTCCGGCCGCCGCGCCACGGGCGCCGCCGCGCGCGCTGTCCGTACGCGCCACCACGCGGACGCCGTGATTCCACTCGCTCCAGTTCTGGTTGTAGATGTTGTTGTCGTGGTTGCCCGACTCCGACCAGCCCACCTTGAAGAAGTCGTTGTACGGGGGCAGCAGCATCGCGGCCGCGGTCAGGAAGCCGCCACCCGAGTGGCCGTAGATGCCGAGCTTGTCGAGGTCCATGTACGAGTGGCGCGCCGCCAGCTGCTCGAGTGCCGCCCTCTTGTCGGCGAGCGCGTAGTCGCGGAGGTTGCCGTAGCCGAACCGATGGTACGCCAGCGACCGCAGCGGCGAACCACCGCGATGGCCCACCTGTACCACGATGAAGCCGAGCTGTGCGAGCTGCATCTGCCCGCCGCCCACGCTGAAGCCGGTGGTCACGGCTTCCGTCTGCGGACCCGGATAGACGTAGTGCACCACCGGGTACTTCTTCGTGCTGTCGAAGTCGAACGGCTTGATGATGTTGCCGTACAGCTCGGTCACTCCGTCGGCGGCCTTCACCGAGAAGGGCTCGGCGGGCTTCCAGCCGAGTTCCTTGAGCTTCGAGAGATCCATCTCCTCGAGCGTCGCGAGCACGCGCCCGGTGGCTCCGTCACGGACGACCGACTTGGGCGGCAGGTCCATGCGGGAATACGTGTCGTAGATGTACCGCTTCGTGGGCGAGACGTTGCTGGGGGTGCCGTTCTCGCCGAGCGTGAGGGCGTGATGCGCATTGCCCGGGTCGAGCAGGGTGAGCCCGGTGCCGTCGCCGTTCACGCGATAGAGGTGCATCTGGTAGGGCTGCTCACCCGGTTCGCGGCCATGGCCGGCGAACCAGACCTGCTGCGTCGTCGAGTCGATGCGGACGACGGTGTGGGTGTTCCACTGCCCCGTGGTGAGCGCGCGCTTCTCATCGCCGTCGAAGCCGTACACGTAGTACATGCCCCAGCCGGTCTTCCTCGACCACCAGAGGAAGTCACCGCCCTTCTTGAGGTACCGGATGGGCTTGGGGTCGAGCGATGCGCCTTCGATGGCGTCGGTGAGCAGCGTCTTGATGGTGCCGGTCTGTACGTCGACCTCGATGAAGTCGATGGCGCGCTGCGGACGGTCGCGGCGCACGAGGCGCACCTTATCGCCATTGAGCGGCCAGTGCACATCCTGCAACGACTGGTCCTTCCAGCGACGGACGCTGATCTGCTTGATGGCCGGTTCGCCGCGCCGGTACACCCACAGTTCGTTCTGGGTGACGTTCTCTTCGCCCGGCATGGTGTACTTGTAGTGCAGCAGTACGGGGCGCGGATTGGCGAGGACGTTCACGAGGAACAGCTCCTTCACCTTGCGCTGATCGCGACGGACGAAGGAAAAGCTCTTCGAGTCGGGGGACCAGACCACGTTCGGGCGCACGCGCATGTCGGTGCCCGTGTCACCTTCCTCCTCATCATCCTGCTGCTGCCCGCCACCACCACCGAGGGCATTGAGCTGCCGCCGGTTTTCGGTGGTGTCGCGGGCGCCGAACGAGTAGTCCTCGACCCCGTCGGTGCTGATCCTGACGGTGTCCTTCCTCAAGGTGTCGACGAGGAACAGGTTGTGGTCGCGTGCGAACACGAACACGGTGCTGTCCGGCGAGAAGTTGCGGAACTCGCGTCCGCCGCCGCCTCCGAAGCCACCCCCACCACCGCCGCCCTGTGTTTCGCGCTCCTCATCGGCCGGCGGCGGCCCGCCGCGGGGCGGACGCCCGAGCGACTTGAGCGTTTCCGTGGCCAGCGTCCACTCGTACCGCACGGTATCCACGGTGAAGCGGAAGCCTTTGTGGTTCTTGAGGAACGTGATCGTCTGGAACGGCAGATTGGTGGCGTCGTACGGCTTCCTGCTCAGTAGCGTGAGCTGCTCCGCCATCTTGTTCGGATCGAACAGCAGACGCTTGGTACCGCCGGTCGGCGACGGCACGTACAGCATGAAACGCGTGCCGTTCCGGTCACGCCAGCTGTAGTACATGCTGTCGGTCTTGCCGAGAAACCGCGGCTGCACACCGAACGTGTACGTGATGGACCGCAGGGCACCGGTCGAGAAGCGGTTCGCGAGGGCCCAGTTGGCCTTGTTCTGCCGATTCGCCTCGGACTGGGGGACGGACTGGGCGGGAAGAGCGGATGCGCTGCCCGCCAGCAGCAGGGCGGCGGTCCAGCGTCCGAGGGGACGCACGGGGTGGGGCATGAAGACGGTCTCCAAAAGGGTCGTTCGGTTTACTCGCCAACCGAACGCGGCGTTGAACGCGGGTGCGCAGGTCGATGGGGTCAGCGGGCCGCCCGGACGATCGCGTCGAGCGACCTGCTGCGCGCCAGCTCGGTGACGCGCGCCTCGACGCGCGGATAGAGCGTGTCGGCGTCGGCGCGGAAGCGGGCGAAGAGCGCCTGGAGATCGGCGCCCGACAGCGTGCGGTCCTGGGCGTAGTACCGCTCGGCGGCGTGGCCGAGGGCGTAGGTGGCCGCGAAGGTGACGGCGGCGCCGGACGCGATGCCGGCGGCCCGTCCCGCCGTGCCGCCGAGGAGCCCACCGAGCGCACCGCCCAGCAGACCGCCAGCGAGGCCGCCGAGGGAGCGGCGTACCACCTTCTCCAGTACCTGCGCCGCCGCGCCGAGACCGAGCGTGGCGATGAGATCGCGCACCTGCGCCGCATCCAGCTGCTGCCCATGCTGCTGCCCGACGCGAAACACGAGGCGCATCTGCAGCGGAAGGATGCCGAGGTTGGCCAGACGATCGGGGAGCAGTTCGAGCGCCGCGGTGATGATGGCCTGGTCGAGGATGTGCGCGTCCATCGCGGATGGCGGCGGCTGCGTGGTCGCCGGGTGGTCGGCCGCGACGCGATTGATGTCGCCCACCGCCTGATCGGTCGCGGTGGGGTCGGCCCCGGTGAGCGTGGCCAGCTCCCGCAGGAAGGCGCCTTCGCTGGGGTTGAGCCAGCCGTCGGCGTGGCAGACGGCGGCGGCCGTGTCGTACGCCATTTGGCGCGCTTCGGTGCTCGAGAGGGTGGTGACCAGCGTGGCCAGCGACAGGGCGCCGGATTCGGCGCGTCGCAGGATCCCTTCGGCGTCGTCGAGCCCCAACGCGGTGGCCGCTGTACCGAGACGGGCCCGTTCATCGGCGTCCTGCCGGCCATCGGCCAGGGCGGCCAGCGTGGCGATGGCGAGGATCGTGGAGGCGTCGTGAGTGGTCATGGACGACGGGGCGAAGGGGAGGGGAGATCCGCGCCTCGGAAGCTACACGTCGTCCGGGGATGCGCAGCGGCTAGATTGCGCCGGACAGCAGCGAACCTCTTTCCGGAGATGGCGATGGGTATGTTCGACGGGGGCCTGGGCGACCTGGCAGGCTCGCTCCTCAAGGGACAGGCCGGCGGCGGCGGCGCCCAGAACGTGCTGGGCGGGCTGCTGCAGCAGTTCGGCGGGCAGGGGAGCGCCAACGGGCTGCTGGCGGCCGCCATGACGCTGGTGCAGCAGCAGGGGGGACTCGAGGGGCTGGTGCAGAAGTTCCAGGGCGCCGGACTCGGTGACCTGGTGCAGTCGTGGGTGGGCAGCGGCGCCAACGCGGCGATCTCCGGCGACCAGCTCGAGTCCGCGCTCGGCCACGATGTGGTCGCGTCGGTGGCGTCGCAGGCCGGGGTGGCGCCGTCGCAGGCCGCTGGCGGGCTGGCGTCGGTGCTGCCGGAGATCGTGAACGCACTAACGCCCAACGGGCAGATCCCGACCGACAGTGGCGATCTGGTGAAGACAGTGATGGGGATGCTGCGGGGGTAAGCGGCGCGTGGGCGGGCAGGCGGTGCGTTCGGTTGCTGCCTTGCGCAGGGTGTGCCGCTGCACCACGCCAATCTCGACGTCACACGGCGTCTGGCGCCGTTCGCGCCGCGAAATGACACGGGGCCGGGGACGATTACGTCGCCCCGGCCCCGTGCTCGCTGATGTACGCGTCGGTCAGAACGTCGTGCTGACCGTGAAGAACAGCTGCCGCGGTGCGCCCGTGAGGAAGGTGGGCAGGTCGCCGCGGGCCACGAAGCCACCGCTGCCCATTGTGGCGATGTAGCGCTCGTCGAGCAGGTTGTTGGCGTTCAGCTGCAGCTCGATCGACTTGACGGTGCCGATGGCCCCCAGCCGATACCGCGCCGACAGATCGGTCACGAGGTAGCCTGGCACCTTGCCCGCGCCGTCGCCGGCGGTGGCGAGGTCATTGGTGTAGGTGAAATAGCGCTCGCCAACGTAGCGGCCGCCCAGCGACAGGCTGAGCTTGCGGCGTGTGTACGCGAGCGAGGCATTGAGCATCTGCTGCGGGGCATCCTGCACGAACTTGTCCTTCGTGTTCACGAGGGAGTTCGGGTTGGTCGGGTTCGAGAGGTAGTCGTCGCCGAACTTCGAGCTGTTGAACGTGGCTGACGCGAGCAGGCGCAGACCGCGGCCCAGGTCGGCGTTGAAGACGCCCTCGAGGCCCATGGTGTTCACCGAGCCCACGTTGCCGAAGCCGGAGGCACAGGTGACCGTTTGCGGGCAGAGGGCAACGCCCAGGAGGCGATTGCGGTAGTCGATCGTGTACGCGGTCAGGCCGGCTTCGATGGCGCCGCGGCGCGTACGGGCGCCGACTTCGATCGTGGTGGCGCGCTCGGGCTTGGCCGTGTTCTTGAAGAAGTCGAACGTGGTGACCGCCGTGTTGTAGACGCCGCCTGCCGGGTTGAGCGGGAACTGATTGACGTTCTCCGACCAGTTGGCGAACAGCTCGTTTTTCTCGTTCACCTTGAAGATGGCCCCGACCTGCGGCAGCAGACCGCCGTCCATTTCAAGGCTGAGCGACGGGCGGCCCTGGTCGGCGAAGATGGGCGCGACCCTGCCGTTGGTGGGCGTGTTGCCGTTATTGCGGAAATCAGCGTTCACCAGCAGGTACTTGGCGCCGTAGGTCAGTGTGAGGCGCTGGTCGAGCAGGCGGCTGGTGTTCTGCAGATACGCCATGGTCGTGGTGACGTCCGCCGTGCGGTCGTAGTCCAGCCGCAACACCCGGTCGAAGTCGACCTCGGGGCCCTGCTGATAGTTCACCAGTCCCCAGCGCGGCCGGCGGTTGCTCGACTTGTTCATCTCGTACCAGCCGCCCACTTCGAGCTGGTTGGACACCGAGCCGAGGTCGAACGTCGCCGTGCCCTTGGCCATCACGCCCGAGCGGTTCGCCTCGTACTGCGTTTGGCGAAACATGATCGGGTCGGGGCTGTAGGCCGCACCGTAGCTCGGCGCGTGCCAGTCACCACCGCCGCGGTTCAGGTGCAGGTACGGCTGCACCTCGAGGCGCGTGGTCGCGGTCGGCTTGAACTCGCCCTTGAGATACGCCAGGTGGTCCATGCGGGCACCCTGCGCCGAGTTGAAGTACGCGGCATCCGTCAGCGCGGTGTACGTCGGAATGCTCGCCTCGGCGAACTGCTTGGCCGTGTTCCAGCTGCTGAAGTAGTCGAACATCGGGCCGAAACCATAGGTGCTCGAGCCCGGCGCGGTGCTGTTGAACACGGAGAGCGACAGGTCCATGAAGTCGCTTTCCTTGCGGTTGGCGTAGTTGTAGAACGCCGTGAACTTGCTCGAGCCGAGGAACAGATTGGCCTTGATGTTGAGCTGCTCGTGCCACGTTTCGCCTGCGCCACCGAGGAAGCCGCCCTGGCCGAAGAGCAGGTTCTGCTCACCCGGGAAATTAGAGAACCGGTTGCCGCCCCCCTTCCACTTGTCGGCGTCGAACCGGGAGAGCGAGGCAAAGGCCGAGAAGCCGTTGCTGCCACCGAAAGTCATAAGCCCCAAGTCGTAGCGCATCATGGTGCGCCGCGAATTGTACTGACCGCCCATCTGCTGCAGCGTGAACTGCGGCTTCCCCATGGGTTCGGCGGTGGCATACTGTACCACCCCGCCCAGGTTGTTGGCGGAGGCGGTGCCGAGCGCCCCGGTGCCCTGCGTCACGGACGCCGATTCGAGATTGGCGGCGTCGACGGCGCGGCCGATCCCGAGGCCGTTCCAGTTGCCATACGACATGTCGCCGAGGGGAATGCCATCCATGGTCTGGCCGATCTGTGCGCTTTGGAAGCCGCGCATGGTGATGCGGTTCGACCATTCATACATGCCGAAGCCATCGACCGACTGCATGTTCACGCCGGGGACGCGCTCGATGACCTTCAGCGCACTGGTGCCCGGTGCGTTCTGCTTGAGGACGCTGGTGTCCACCGTCGACGCAGCGCGGGCACTTCCGCGGCCGGTAACGCCGCTGATGACGACCTTGCCAAGGGCCTGGGCAGTGTCCCGGGCGCCGGCCTGCTGGGCGTGCGCGTGGGCTGAGGACAGCAGCAGCAGGGATGACGCTGCCGACAGGAGCGCGAACTGCGAGGGACGAGAGTCGAATCGCATAGTCACGAGGGGTTGGGGGTGCTGCACGTCGTCCACGGTATGGCGGCAATGCGAAGATCCCGCTCCTCTGTGCCAAGGTGATCACCAACCGGTCCCGGTTCAGCCACGGACGGGTCACGGATGTGTCGGTCAGCGATAGTTGTGCGCCTTCACATGCTGCTCGCCGCCGCCGAGTTCGAGCGCCTTGAACTGTTTGGCCCGCACGTTCACCACCTGACCTTCCACCTGCAGCGTGCCACGGATGAGCAGGAGCGGCGTGGTGGAGATGAGCAGGGCGTGCTGCTCGAAGCGATCGGGGGTGATCACGATGTTGATCATCCCCGTTTCGTCTTCGAGGGTGAGGAAGACGAAGCCCTTGGCCGTGCCGGGGCGCTGGCGGCAGATGACGAGGCCGGCGACGGCGACGGGCTGACCATCCTTGCCCCGCTCGTGGGCTTCCTGCGCGGTGAACACGCCGTTGAGCGCGAGGTGCGGGCGTACATGCACCATGGGATGGCCGGTGAGCGACAGGCCAGTCATGCGATAGTCGGCCTCGGTGAGTTCGATGGGCGTGGCCGCGGGGATGTGCGGCGCGGGGGCCGGCGCCGTGCGCGGAGCGAGCGGCAGTTCGGGGCCCCGCGTGGCGGCCATCACTTCCCAGAGCGCCACCCGCCGCCGGCGAGCGGGGGGCTCATGCGCGAACAGGGTGTCGAATGCCCCCGCTTCGGCGAGGCGGCGCCAGGCCGCCTTGTCGAGGGACACGCGCTGCACGGCATTCCCGACGCTGGTGAACGGACCGTCGCGCAGCGCGGCTTCCAGTGCACGGCGGGCCTGTGCGCCGAGGCCGTGCACGAGGCGCACGCCAAGACGGACGGCGAGTGGCGCGGCCGCCGGCGATTCGTCGGCCGTTGGTGAGGCGACAGGGCGGCCCCAGCGCACCGTGCCATCGTTGGGCACGAGCGTGCGCCCGTCGGGCAGCTCGAGGCTGTGATCCCACACACTGCGCGTGAGATCGATGGGGCGCACCGTCACGCCATGCCGCTTGGCGTCCTCGATGAGCGTGCCGGGCGAGTAGAAGCCCATGGGCTGCGCGTTGAGCATCGCGCAGAGGTATTCGGGCGCGTAGTAGTGCCGCAGCCAGGCGGTGGCGTACACGATGAGCGCGAAGCTCGCGGCGTGGCTCTCGGGAAAACCGTAGTCGGCGAAGGCGTTGATCTGGTTGTAGATGCGGCGGCCCGTCTCCTCGGGAATACCGTTGCGCGCCATGCCGGCGATGAGCTCCTCGCAGATGGCGGCCATGCGTTCGCGCGAGCGCTTGTGCCCCATGGCGCGACGCAGCACGTCGGCCTGACCAGGGGTGAAGCCGGCGGCGGCGATGGCCACCTGCATGCCCTGCTCCTGAAACAGCGGGACGCCCAGCGTGCGCCGCAGCACGTGCTCCAGCGACGGATGCGGATAGGTGATGGGCTCGAGCCCGGCGCGGCGGCGCAGGTACGGATGCACCATCTCGCCCTGGATGGGCCCCGGCCTGATGAGCGCCACCTCGACCACGAGGTCGTAGAAGCAGCGCGGCTTGAGGCGCGGCAGCGTGTTCATCTGCGCGCGGCTCTCGATCTGGAAGAGCCCCACGGTGTCGGCGCGGCAGATCACGTCGTACACGGCCTGATCGCTCATGTCGAGTTGGCCAAGATCCACGGTCACGCCGCGCGTGTGGCGGATGTAGAGCAGGCAGTCCTGCACCACGGTGAGCATGCCGAGGCCGAGCAGATCGATCTTCACGAGCCCGACGGGATCGAGATCGTCCTTCTCCCACTGGATGACGGTACGCCCCGGCATGGAGGCGGGCTCGATGGGCACCACGGAGCCGAGCGGTTCTTCGGTGAGGATGAAGCCGCCCACGTGGATGGAGCGATGGCGCGGCAGCTGATGCAGCCCGTCCACCACGTGCGCGAGCTGCCGCACGCGCGGGTCGTCGGGATCGAGGCCGGCGCGCTGCAGGAGTTCGCGCCCGCTGCTGGAGTCGCGCGTGGCGGTGCTGCGATTGCGCCCTTCGACGAACTCGCGGTGCGTCTCCTTTGGCTCGTCGAGGGGGAGGCGCGAGGAGGGGTCGACTTTCTGGCGCACGACGGGGCGCACGCGGCCGCCAGGGCGCACACCGTCGGCCCCCTTGGCGAGCGGGCCAAGGTGCGCGCGCTCGTCGTTGGCGAGCTTGCGTTCGGCCTGCAGGTCGATGAGCTGGGCCCAGGTGGCGTCGCGGGGGGTGAGAGGCGAGGGAACAGCTCTCACGGAGGGCACCGAGGATGGTGAGGGAACAGCTCTCACGGAGGGCACCGAGGATGGTGAGGGCACGGAGGGGCGCGTAGCGGATGCGGCCACCTTCCGTGATGCCTCACGGACGACGCGGGCTTTGGTCGTGGCTTCGGTGCCGCCGAGCATGTGTTGGCCCAGGCGTGCGGCCTCGCTCTGCGCAGACACCCTATCGACGCTGTGGCTGTTCTCCGTGCCCTCACCGTTCTCGGTGCCCTCCGTGCCGGCTGTTCCCCCCGTGCCCTCACCGTTCTCGGTGCCCTCCGTGCCGGCTGTTCCCTCCGCGCCCTCACCGTTCTCGGTGCCCTCCGTGCCGGCTGTTCCCTCCGTGCCCTCACCGTTCTCGGTGCCCTCCGTGCCGGCTGTTCCCTCCGTGCCCTCACCGTTCTCGGTGCTCTCCGTGCCG
>JBEILM010000100.1:0-14690 GCA_040379205.1 Gemmatimonas sp. | reverse complement strand
GCGATCGCCCGCCTCGCTCCCGAGGACCCCGAGTATCTCGGCGAGCTCGGCGCGCAGCAGTACGGCCGCGTCGATGCCTGGAGTGATGCCACCGCCGATCTCACCGCCGACGATCGCGCCAGGGCCGCGCTCACGGCGCTGACCCCCGCCCGCGCCGGCAACGAACTCACCGTCGCCGGATTCATCATCTGCAATGCGGCGGCCACGGCCATCGGCACCAACGCCGGGATGTTCGCCTACCATCGCGGGACCACCGCCAACTACACCCTCACCGCGCGCACCAATGATGGCACCGGGTCCGGGTGGGTCGGCGCCGAGGACACCGACTGGGCCCGGCTGGACTTCCGGAGTGTCGCCGACCGGGCCATCGAGAAGGCGCGCCGGTCGCGCAATCCGGTGGGGCTGGAGCCGGGACGGTACACCGTGATCTTCGAGCCGGAAGCCACCGCGAATCTGGTGAGCCTCATGGGCAACGCGTTCCAGGCGCGCGCCGCCGACGAGGGCCGGTCGGCGTTCTCCAAGCCGGGCGGTACGAAGCTGGGCGAGAAGATCGTCGACGAGCGGGTCACGCTCTACTCCGATCCCGCCGATCCGCTCATCCTCGCCTCACCCTTCGACGGCGAAGGGTTGCCGCTGACGCGGCAGACGTGGGTGCAGGGCGGCGTGTTGAACCAGTTGGCCTACAACCGGTTCTGGGCGGGGAAGCAGGGCAAGACCCCGACCGGCGGCACCGCCGGGCTGCGCATGGCCGACGGCCCCGACACGCTCGACTCGATGATCGCCAGCACCACGCGTGGCGTGCTCGTGACGCGCCTGTGGTACCTGCGCCCGCTCGATGCGCGCACGCTCATGTACACCGGGCTCACCCGCGACGGCACCTTTCTTGTCGAAAACGGAAAGATCGCGCGGTCGATCAAGAACTTCCGCTTCAACGACTCGCCGCTGTTCATGCTCAACAACGTCGAAGGGATCGGCAAGAGCGTGCGCACCGCGGGTGGCGAAGGGGGCCCTGGCCTGGCCATGCCTCCCATCAAGGTGCGCGACTTCAATTTCACGAGCCTGTCGGACGCGGTCTGACGGTTCTCGCGTCCGAGAACGCACGACGGACCTCGCTCTCCGCCAGCTTCCCGGCCGGGGAGCGAGGTCCGCCTCCCCTGCCCGTTGGCCCGCGCGCCGGTTAGGATTTCGAGATGCGGAAGTCCCGGTTCACCCGCTGGGTCGCGCTCTTCATGGGCGCGTGGCTGTCGCTTGTGCAGAGCGACGCCGGGGTGTTCCATGCCTGCAACGCCGGGGCTGGGCACGTTCCGACGGTAGCGCTGGCCGCCGCCCCGCCCGACGACGCGTCCGCAGTGCATGCGGCGCACTGGTCACACGAGGCCACGCACGAGGCCACGCACGAGGCCACGCACACGGCATCGCCTGAGGCCGCGCCCGACGCCGCACCGCCGTCACACGACCATGGTTCCGGCGACGGCGAGTGCCATTGCATCGGGCACTGCTGCCCGGTGTCGCTGCTCGCGATCGACCCTCCCGAGGCGTTTGCCCTCGAGGCGGTCATCCGCCTTACCGTGGTACCGCCCGGCCGGCCGTCGCACGCGGTGGTGGCCGAGTGGGCCGACCATGTCCTGCCGTTTTCCACGGCCCCGCCAGTGATGTTCGAGCCCTGAGCGCCTCCGCCCGGCGTATGCCGGGCCTGAGGCGCGTCGGTCTTCATCGAACGTTCCTCGATTTCCGCGGCGGCAGTGCGCGCCCGTCGACGTCGCCTGGCCTTCGTGCTGTGTGCGGCCGATGGTGCGCCCCCCGCGGTCCACATCACATCACTGGACTCATCCATGTCGTTCCCGCCACTCTTGGCGCGGGGGCTCGCCTGGACGCGCCTTGTATCGTGCGCGCCGGCGACTGCTCTCGTGCTCGCCTTCAGCTTTCCCGTCGCTCCGCTGCCCGCGCAGAGCACCCGCCCGGCCTCCTCGCGGTCCGACAGCCTGCGCGCCGACTCCACCGCGCGCGCCCGCGCGCTCAATCCGGTCGTCACCACTGCCACCCGCGATGCGCGCGAGTTGCGTACTCTCCCCGTTTCGGTCACGGTCGTGGATACGACCACCATCGGCCGCACCAGCCAGGTGTCGCTGAGCGAAGCGCTGCGGACCGTGCCCGGCGTGATTGCCGGCAATCTGTTCGGTGGCGATGATGTGCGGCTCTCCATTCGCGGCAGCGGCGCCCGCGGTGGGTTCGGCGTGCGCGGCGTGGGCATCCTGCTCGACGGTGTGCCCATCACCGAACCTGATGGCCAGACGCGCCTCGACCAGCTCGACCTCGGCGCCGCGCGCTCCATCGAGATCGTCCGCGGCCCGGGCAGCGCCATGTACGGCGGCGCGGCGTCGGGTGGTGTGGTCAACGTGATCACGCGCAGCGGCCGTGAACTGCAGGGGCTGTCGGTGCGCATGACCGGCGGCGGCTTCGGCTTCGACAGCGTGAACCTGCGCCGCGTGGATCTCGCGGCCGGCGGCGCCCGCGGAGCCTTCGATGCCTACCTGCAGGCCAGTGGTACGCGCATAAACGGCATGCGCGTGCAGAATCGCAACGATATGAACCGGGCGAACCTGCGGCTCAATTACACGCGACAGGTGGACGGGGCCCCCGCGCCGGCGGCCACGGCCACGCGCATCGGGCTCGACGTGGCCTACAGCGATCTCGACATGCAGATCCCGGGATCCCTCACCGATGGCGCCTGGCGCACCGAGCCGTGGAGCGCCGATCCGCTCAATGTGACCGGCGCCTACGCGCGCCGCGAGCAGCGCTGGCGGTTCGGGGCCAGGGCCTCGCAGGGGCTCGGCACCCGCTTCGGCGCCGTCGAGGCCTTTGCCTTCGGCACCGCGCGCACCATCGATCACCCCATCTTCCGGGTGGTGGACCAGAACACGCATCGGGTACAGGGCGGACTGCGGCACGCCATCGGCTTCAATGCGCCCGGCGCGCTGCAGGTGCGACTCAACACCGGGCTCGATGTCGACCGCTGGTACGGTGACTCGCGCCAGTGGACCAACGTGGGAGGCACGCAGGGACGCAGCACGCCCTGCGTGAACGATCGGGTGCGCAACATCGTCTCGGTGCCCTGCACCAACCAGTTCATCACCTTGCCCGGGTTGGGCACGTACACGAGCGCCGACATCACCCGCGGCAAGGCCACGCTCACCGCCGGCGCCCGCTACGACCGCGTCACCTACGACATCGAAGACCGGGTGCGTCCCGCCCAGTCGGTGAACCAGTCGTTCGACCAGGTCTCGCCGCGCATGGCGCTGCGCTACGACGTGAAGCCCGGCGTCAGTGTGTACACCAGCGTGGCCCGCGGCTTCGAAGTCCCCACCAACAGCGAGCTCACCGCGAGCCCGGACACCATTCAGGGGCTCAACACCGCGCTGCGCCCGTCCACGCTCGTGAACTACGAAGTGGGGGCCAAGGCCTTACTGGCCAGCCGTGTGCTGCTCGACGTGGCCGTTTACCGCACGAACGTGACGGGTGAGTTCCTGTCGCGCACCGTGGTCATTCCGGGTGTGCAGTTCCCCCGCACGATCTTCGAGAACGTGGGACGCACGCGACGAACCGGCCTCGAGCTGAGTGCGACGACGCTGGTGGCACCCTGGATGGATGTCGTGACCTCGTACACCTACGCCCGGTATGTGATGACGCAATTCACCGGCACCGAGATCAACGAACGTGGTCAGTCCGTTCCCGCCAACTACGCGGGCAAGCGCATTCCCGGCGTGCCGGAGCAGCGCGTGGCGGCCGAGGTGCGCCTGCGCCCGACGTCGTCGCTCGGCATCACGCTCTGGGGTGAGGCGCAGGGGCGCACCTACGTGGACAACGCCAACACGGTGCGGGGCACGATCTTCACGCAGGTCACGCAGACTGGCGCGCCGCCGCGCATTGTGCCGGTCGCCTTCGGCGCCGTGCCCGGCTACGGCCTGGCGCACGCCACGCTCACCTACGCGCTGCCGGAGACCCGCGGCGCGCGCACCGGGGCCTCGCGCGCCTCGCTGTTCGTGAACGTCGAGAACCTGCTCGATCGACGCTTCGTCGCCGCCATCGCCACCAACAGTGGTAATGGACGGTTCTACTTCCCCGGTGCCGGGCGCGTAGTGAACGCCGGCGTCACGATGTCCACGGGAGGGCGCTGACATGAAGGCGTTCGATACCCGAAGCGCGCGACGCCGCGCCGCTGCGCCGCTGCTTGCATTGGGCGGCGTGCTGCTCGCCTGTCGTGGCGGTGACGCCCCGGCGGGAGCGACCACGGGTGACGCCGCGACCACGACGGCTGCGGTCGTGACATTCGACAGCGCCCACGTACTCTCCGCCGTGTCGCAGGTGGGCGCCGCGCCCATTCTGGCTCTCGCGCCCGATGGTCGGCACGCCACGGCCTGGGTGTCGGCGCCCGACGGTGGGACCGACGGCCGGCTGCATCTCCTCGTAACGCGCGATGGCGCGTCACCGGCCGACGGAGTGCAACGCGTGCTCACCGATCCGCTCGGCCCCATCGAGCCGCACGGCGAGGCCCCGCCCAAGCTCGCCTGGGTCTCGCGTTCCAACGGACAGCTGACCCTCGGGGCGCTCTACGTGGTGGGCAAGCTCGTACCCGGCCGCCGCTTCCCGGCCAGCGCCCTCCGCTTCGTGCGCAGCGACGACGGCGGCGCGAGTTGGAGTGCGCCGGTGACGGTGACCGACGACACCACCAAGGGCCTCGATGAACACTTCGGGTCACACAACTTCCATGCGCTGCACGGCGCCCCAGACGGCACGTTCCACGTGGCCTGGCTCGATGGGCGGGCCGGGAAGTCGGCGGTGTACACCACGCATTCGATGGACGGCGGCGCGACCTGGGCGCGCAATGTGCGCGTAGTGCCCATGAACACGCCGCTCACCGAAGCGTGCCCCTGCTGCCGCACCGCCATCGCCGCCGATGCGGACGGTCGCGTGTATCTGGCGTGGCGCGCGGTGATCGCGGACACGACCGCCAACGCGCCGGAGCCCGCCAAGCCGGGCGCTGATGCACATGCGGCACATGGCGCGTCCGGCGCCCGTCGCACCGTTCGCGACATCGTGGTGGCCCGCAGCGACGACCGCGGCGCCACCTGGGGCACGCCGGTGCGGGTGCATGCCGACGACTGGGTCTTCGACGGGTGCCCGCATGCGGGGCCGTCGCTCGCGGTGGACTCCGCCGGAACGCTCCACGCGGCGTGGTGGACCGGCAAGCCCGGCTCCGCCGGCGTGTTCTACGCCCAGTCGCGTGACCGGGCCAGCACGTTCACACCGGCGCTACCGCTCGGTGTCGCCGACGCATCGCAGCCGGCGCACGTGCAGCTCGCCGTGCGCGGCCGCGCCGTGTTCACGACCTGGGATGACGGCACGAAGCGTGTGCCGCAGGTGGTGCTGCGCACCTCCGTGGACGGCGGCGCGACCTTCGGTACCGTGAGCGTGGTCAGCGACCCGGCGCGCGCGGCGTCGTTCCCGGTGCTGTCGGTGTCGACCGATGCCGCGAACCTCACGATCGCGTGGAGCGAACAGGCGCCGGAAGCTGCCACCGCCGCCGCTGAGGCTCGGCCGAACATGCGCGACCCGAACGCCGTCATGCCGCTGCCTCGCGTGGGCAACACGCAGGTCCTCGTGCGGCGCGGCAAGCTCGGGACCGGCGAAACCACCGCGGCCGTGGCCGACGACGCGTTCCGGCCGCTGCAGGTCGGCGATGCGGCCCCTGCATTCGCGGCCCGTGTCGTTTCCGGATGGGGCGCGGGCACCGGGGTGCCCGTGGTGTCGCCCGACTCCGTCACGCTGCTGAACGTATGGGCCACCTGGTGCACCTCCTGTCGCGAAGAGATGGCCGATCTCGAGCAGCTGCACGCACAGTATGCGCCGCGCGGTTTGCGGGTGATCGGCGTGAGCGTGGATCAAGGTGACCCGCAGAAGGTCGTGCGCTTCGCCCAGCGCGAACGGCTTGGCTTCGCCATCGCCCACGATCCGGCCGGGGACATCCAGCGACGCTTCAGCGTGGTCGGCGTCCCCGAGACGTACCTCATCGATCGGCAGGGGCGCGTGGTGTGGAAGGTGGCCGGCAATATCCACGGGGCGCTCGACACGGTGCGCAAAGAGCTCGATCGGCAACTGCCGGGTCGCTGACACACACGTGATCACCGGAGAATCGGGTGCGGGCGGCAGGTGCGCCCGCCCCTTCTCCGGTCCAGGCCATAGCTTGACGGCATGCCTCGGATATCGCGTCGGCGGTCGCGCCTACTCCTCCCGATCGTTGCCCTGCTGGCGGTGGGCTTGCTCGGCCCGCGCGCACGCGTGCAGGAGGCCGACGCGCGTCTCGCCATGGCGCCGCCGCCGGCCGATCTCCGCGCACTGCCCGCGTGGCTTGCCGCCGGAGAGCGCGACGCAGGGGTAACCGACACCGCCGTCGCCGCCCGCGTCGTCTTCGCGGCGGGTGACAGTGCCCCCGCCCGTACCGCGTGGAGCGTGGTGTACCTGCACGGCTTCTCCGCCACCCGGCAGGAGACGGCGCCGCTGGCCGAAGACATCGCGCGACAGATCGGCGCCAACTTGTTCGAGACGCGGCTGCGCGGTCACGGTCTCCCGGGCGACTCGCTCGGCCACGTGACCGCCGGAGACTGGCTGCGTGACGCGCAACGCGCGCTGGACATCGGCCGACAGCTCGGCGACTCCGTGCTGGTGATCGGCACCTCCACCGGCGGCACGCTGGGTGTGTGGCTTGCCACGCTGCCGGCCGCTGAACGGGTCGGCTTGCACACGCTCGTGTTGATCTCGCCCAACTTCGGCCCCAGGGACAAGGCCGCGACCGTGCTCACGTGGCCGTGGGCCGAGGTGGTGCTGCCCTACATCATGCCCTCGCGCGAGTGGACCCCGCGCAACGAGGAGCAGGCGCGCTTCTGGACTGTGCGCTATCCGTCACGCGCGCTGTTCCCCATGCAGGCGCTGGTGGAACAGGTGCGCGACCGCCCGCTCGGCGGCTACGACGTGCCGACCCTTGTGCTCTACAACCCGGACGATCAGGTGGTGGACGCCGTGCGCACCGAGACGTGGCTCGCCGCCGTCGCCGCCGCGTCGCCCGTGCGGCTGGAACAGGTGCGCGTCACGCCCGTGTCGGGAGAGGACGGCCACGTGATCGCCGGCCGCGTCGTGGCCCCGAGCCAGACGGCGTCGCTGCGCGATCGCATTGTGCAGTTCGTGCAGCGGCACTGAGCACGACCGCACGGAGCGCGACCGCCGCGCGGGTCATTTCGCCTCGTACTTCCAGTGCTGCGACTTCCCCTCGGCGATCAGTTCCATGGCCGTCGCCACGTGGCGCTCTACCGTTGCAACGTCTCCTCCGCGTGCCGGGAGCGGCCCCCCTCAGCGCCGATCCTTGAGGCGCAGCAACCCTTCCTGCGCCACGCTCGCGACCAGCACGCCCGACCGCGTGAAGATCTGTCCCCGCACGAAGCCACGCGCCCCTGCCGCCGAAGGGCTGTCCATCACATACAGAAGCCACTCGTCGGCCCGGAACGGCCGGTGCATCCACAGCGTGTGGTCGAGCGACGCGAGGAACAGCCGCGGATCGCCGTACCGAACCCCGTGCGGACGCAGCGCCGTCGGCAGGAAGCCGTAGTCCGACGCGTACGCGAGAATCGCCTGGTGCAGGATGAGATCATCCGGCAACCGGTCGATGACACGAAACCACACGTAGCGCTCCGGCTCCGCCGAGTGCGACCCGCCGGGCAGGTGCGAGTGCGGCGACCGGAAGTCGATGGGGCGGTCCTGCGTCAGCACCGTGCGCAGCTCCGGCGGCAGGATCGCGGTGTTCTCGCGGATCTGCTCCAGCTCCGGCCTGATGCTGTCGGGGTCGGCCACGTCGGGCATGGGGAGCTGGTGATCGAGCCCCTCCTCGGCGACATGAAACGACGCCGATAGATGAAAGATCGCCTCGCCGTGCTGGATGGCGGTGACACGCCGGCTGGTGAACGTGCCGCCATCGCGCGGGCGATCGACGAAGAACACGATCGGCGCCTTGAGATCACCGGGGCGCAGAAAGTACCCATGCACCGAGTGGGCCTCGCGGGCCTCGTCCACCGTGCGGCGAGCGGCCACGAGGGCCTGGGCGAAGACCTGTCCGCCGAAGACCCGGCCGGTGCCGAGGTCCCGGTTGCGGCCCCGGTAGATGTTGACCTCGAGCTTCTCGAGCTCGAGCAGTGACAGCAGTTCGGCGACGACGTCCATGCGGGGAATATGGCGTGGGCACCTTGTGGCGTCGAACTGCCATGGCGGGGCTGTTGTGCCGCGCCGACAGCGGCCGTAGCCTACCAGCATGAATCGCGCGCTCCGTTCCTTTCTGCTGGCCATTGCCTGCCTTGTGGTCGGCACCTGGCTGTTGTGCAGCCCCCGCCAGGAGCCACCTGGTGACCGGTCGGCGCTGCCGTCGATCACCGCCCCTGTCGCGGCAAACGCCGCCACGAACAGCACGGCCGACGCCGCCGCGCCGGTCGCAACCGAATCCCCTGCGGCGCCCGCCAACCCGCGAGGCTTCCGCTCCCGCGACCGTCTCGACGACCATTTTGTCAAACATGGCGCCGAGTTCGGGGTGGCGACCGCCGCCGAGTATCTGGTGCTGGCCCAGGCGCTGCGCGACGCGCCCGTGGGCGGCGACATTCTCGAGATCGTGCGGGGCATCGACGGCGTGATCTCGCGCTTCGACCGACGCTCGGGGGCGTTTCTCGCCGCCGATCCCGACGGTACCATCCGCACGTTCTTCAAGCCCAACGACGGCGAGGCCTACTTCCGTCGTCAGGCCCGGCGCGCGCCGCGCAGTTGACCATGGTCCACGACGACCCGACAGACCGACTGGCGCTTTGGGCGCGTACCGTCGATGAGGTGGAGCGCGGCTACGCCCTCACCTACGACGACTACCTGAACGACCTCGACGTGCGCCACGCCCTGCGCGCGATCGGGCCCGATCACCCGCACTTCGACAGACTGGCAGCCCTCGACGAACGCTTCCGCGCCGTATCGTTCCCCTCCGGGACGTGCGTCTGGGGCGAGGAAAATGCGCTGGCCGAAGCCTGGGACCGCGAGGCGCACTGGTACTACTGGCGGCTGCCGACCCATCCCGGCCCCGCATTCGACGACGAGTAGTCGTCACAAAGCTGCTCCCGACGCCTCGACCTGTCGGCCAGGAGGGCATGCCGGAACTGCGGACCGGACCGATTAGCTTTGGCGGTTATGTCGGAAACGCCTGAGAACACCCCGTCGCCCGAATCGCTGCCGCTCGACGCGCAGATCGCCGCAGCCACCACCTTGCTGGAGAAGCTGGCCAGCGATCGTGCCCATCTGCTCGACATCCCCGAGGCGCAGCGCACGCGGCTGCTCAAGGCTGCGGGCGAAGTGTCGCGCCCCGATGCCATTCTGCGCCGTCAGATGGTGAAGGCCACCAAGCGCCAGAAGAAGGCCGAGCGTACGGTGAAGCTCCAGGAGGCGGAGAACCAGTTGGAGGAGACCGGCATCCGCCGGCTGCGCCGGCAGACCGTGTTCACCACCCCCAACTACCTGCCGCCGGGAAGCGACGAGCAGATCACGGTGGACGAGCCGGAGTTCACGGAGGCGCTGGAGCCGCAGCACTGCTACGTGTGCAAGCAGCAGTACACGGTCATCCATCACTTCTACGATCAGCTCTGCCCCACCTGCGCCGAGTTCAACTACCGCAAGCGCACCGAGCTGGCCGACCTGAGTGGACGCACCGCGCTGCTCACCGGTGGCCGCGTGAAGATCGGCTATCAGGCCGGCATCAAGCTGCTGCGCGCCGGGGCGCATCTCATCGTTACCACGCGCTTCCCGCGCGACTCGGCGCAGCGCTACGCCGCCGAGCCCGACTTCGAGCAGTGGAAGCACCGCCTCGAGATCTACGGGCTCGACCTGCGGCACACCCCGAGCGTGGAGGCGTTCTGCCACCACCTCATGGAAACGCACGACCGCCTCGACTTCATCGTCAACAATGCCTGTCAGACGGTCCGGCGTCCGCCCGACTTCTACAAGCACATGATGGACCTCGAGCGGGCGTCGCTCAGCGACATGCCCAAGCAGGCGCGCAAACTGCTCGGCGCGTACGAGGGCGTGCGCGGGTATCATCTGCTCCCCGAGGCGGGCGTGTCGCGTGAGGAGGAGATGATCACGCCGGCCACGTTACCGCGCGCGCTGGCCGAAGTGGCAGGGATCACGCATTCAGCGGAGCTGTCGCAGGTGCAGCTGCTGGCGGAAGAGTATCAGGACCAGTCGCAGCTCTTCCCCGAGGGAAGGCTCGATCAGGACCTGCAGCAGGTGGACCTGCGCGAGCGCAACTCGTGGCGTCTGCTCATGCACGAAGTCCCGAGCGTGGAACTGCTGGAGGTCCAGCTGGTGAACGCCATCGCGCCGTTCCTGCTCAACGCGCGTCTCAAGCCACTCATGCTGCGCACGCCGAACCGCGACAAGCACATCGTGAACGTGAGCGCGGTGGAAGGCCAGTTCTACCGCAAGTTCAAGACGACGCGCCACCCGCACACGAACATGGCGAAGGCGGCGCTCAACATGATGACGCGCACCAGTGCGGCCGACTACGAGACCGACGGCATCCACATGAATGCGGTGGACACCGGCTGGGTGACCGACGAGGACCCGGTGCACATTGCCGCGCGCAAGGTGGAGGAGCACCGCTTCCATCCGCCACTCGATATCGTGGACGGTGCCGCGCGCATCGTGGACCCGATCATCGATGGCATCAACACGGGCACGCATGTGTGGGGCAAGTTCCTCAAGGACTACAGGCCGACGGACTGGTAGGCGCCCGCACGCGGGCGTCTGGCCGGCTGCGCCCGGAGGTTTTTCCTCGCGGGGCCGCGAACTTACCAGCGCAGCCCGCGCAGATATGCGAAGTTCTCGCGCGCGCTCGCCAGTTCGTCGCCACTCCCTTCCTGCTCCACGAAGCACGGCTTCTTGTCGAGCTGCGGCACCGCCGCCAGAAACGCGCGCAGATCGAACGTGCCCTTGGCCAGCTCCGTGTCCCGCGTGCCGTCGGGCACCACGTTCTTGAGGTGGAAACTCCAGCAGCGGTCGCGGTAGCGCTGCAGGAACGCCATCGGGTCACCGCCGCCCATGAGCATGTTGCCCACGTCCAACTGGAAGCGCACCAGTTTGGGGTCCGTTTCGGCGAGGAACACCTCCATGGGCTTCTGTCCCATGATCGGCTTCTCGTGATTGGGCTCGTTGTGCAGCGCGAGCCAGAGCCCGTACCGGCGCGCCACTTCGCCGGCGTTGTTGAAGCGCGTGGCCCACAGCTTCACCACATCGATGCTCTTGTTGGCCTCGGCCGGCAGGCTTGGCGCCGTGAGATAGGTCATGCCGAGGTCCTTCGCCTCGGCACACCGCTGCTCCCATTCGGTGAGAATGGTCTCGGGGGTCATGTGCGCCGAGGGAGCCTTGAGCCCCGTGGCCTTGAGGCTCGCCTTCACCGCCTTGATGCTCTGCCCGAAATTCTGGAAGCTCCAGAGCAGCTCCACGTCGGTGTAGCCGATGGACGCGAGCGCCGCGAGCGTGCGTTCGGGGCTCTCCCGCATGGCCTTGCGCACGGCGTACAACTCGATGCCGATGCGGTCGAGCTGACCGGCGGTGGGCGCCCGGTCCCGGGCGAGATGGCGGCTGGCAAGAGCGGCAGCGGCCGAGGCAAGAAAGAGACGGCGGTCCATGGGCATATCCTACCCGCCAGACGGCGGTTCCGCCGAACATCGCGCCGGCCGGCTGCGTAACTTGGGCCACGCCCCTTCTCCCGGAGCCCGCATGTCCCGGTTGTCCCCCCGCCTGTCCGTCCTGCCGCTCGTCGTCGGCATCGCGGGCACCCTGTCCGCCCAGAACGCCGCCCCGGCCGCTCCCGGCTGGGATCCGCAGCAGATCCTCCGCACCGAGCGCTTCGTGAAGCCGCCGGCGAATCTGGAGCGGATGATCATGACGCCACGCGTCGACATCTCGTTCACCAACCAGAGCCCCGACGGGCGCTGGTTCCTGCGCCCCACCGGCGCCGATCGCGGCGACATCCGGGCCTACGGCGCGCCGCACATCTGGCTGGGTGGCCTGCAGATCGATACGCGCGCCAATCGTGCCCGGAGCCTCACCACCAGTACGCGTACCGGCCTCACGGTCCTCGATCCGCGCACGGGCACTGAACGCGCGCTGCAGGTGCCCGCCGGCGCGTCGCTGTCCTCGCCGGTGTGGTCGCCGCGCAGCACACACATCGCGTACATCGCCAATCTTCCCTCGGCGAGCTACGTGTACCTGGCCGACCTGGCCACCGGCCGGTCCGTGCGCCTGAGCGAGCGCCCGTTGCTGGCCACGCTGGTCACCGATATCGACTTCACCGCCGACGGCCGCTTCGTGGTGGCCGTGTTCGTGCCCACTGGTCGCGGCCCGGAACCGATATACGGTGACGGCGGAATTGCCGACGGTCCGCAGGTGCGCCTCACCGAGTCGCGCGCCGTGCCCCAGCCGGTGCACTTCTCGCTGCTCCAGGACCCGCACGACAAGGACCTGCTGAAGCACCACACCACCGGTCAGCTCGCGCTCGTCGATGTGCGCACACGGGCGCTGCGGCCCGTGGGCGCCCCGGCCATGTTCCGCGCCGTCGATGCCGCCCATGACGGCAGCTATCTGCGGGTGACCCGGATGCTGGAGCCGTTCTCGTACCTCGTGCCGGTGGCCAACTTCGGCGGCGTGCAGGAGCTGTGGAGCAGCACCGGTGCCCTCGTCACGACACTGGCCGTCACACCGTTGCGCGAGTCGGCGGGCCCGGGCGGTGGAGCGCCGGGCGGCCAGGCCGCCGCCAGCGACACCGGCAAGCGCAACCTGCAGTGGAATCCCATCGGTCCGGGGCTGCTCTACCTCCAGAACGTGCCCGCCGCCGCCCAGCCCACGCCGCCCAGCAACGGCCGCAGCGGCAACGAAGGCGGGCCCGCGAATCGGCCATCGGCGAATGCGCCCATCCGCGTGCAGGCGCCACGCGCCCAACTCGTGCTGTGGCGTGCGCCATTCGGCCCGAACGACACCACGGTGCTTTATCAGGGCGGTCCGCAGTTGTCCAATGTGGCCTTCAGCCTCGACAGCACGACGATGTTCGTGAGCGACAGTGGCGCCGTGATCGCCGTGCGCGTGAGGAACCCCGCCGAACGCTGGAACCTCGGGCGCAATGTGGCGCTGCCCGCTCCGCCTGGCAGATTCGGTGGCGGCGCGCTGGCGGCGGCGCGAGCCACCGCCGACTCCATGCAGGGCACCCTGCTCGCGCGGCGCGTGAACAATGCCAGCTACATCCTGCTCGGCACTGACGGCAAGCAAGTGGCGCTGTCCGGCACCCGCGTACCAGGGGCGAGGTGGGCCACGCAGGCGCCGCGCCCGTGGCTCGATCGCCTGGACATCACCACGAAGAACCGCACGCGGATCATGGATTCGCCGGCCGACATCTACGAGGAATTCGTCGCCGCCCTCGATGCCGACCTGCAGCAGTTCATCGTGACGCGGGAGAATCGCACGACCATTACCGACGCCTGGCTGCGCACCGCAGGCTCCACCGACGCGAAGCAGCTGACGAAGAACGTGGACGTGGGCCCCGAGGTGAGCCAGGCGCAGTTCAAGCGCCTTCAGGTCACCCGGCCGCGTGACGGCACGAAGTACTGGGTGGACGTGACGCTGCCGCGCGACTGGAAGCCGGGCCAGCGGCTGCCGGGCATTATCTGGTTCTATCCGCGCGAGTACAGCACGCTGGCCCAGTACGAGCAGTCGAGACAGAGCGTGAACATCAACGCCTTCCCGACCGTGCCGTCGGCGCGGCCGGCGTCCAGCATGCAGCTGTGGGTGTCGCAGGGCTATGCGTTCATTCAGCCCGACATTCCCATCTATGGCGACGCCGGGCGCATGAACGACAATTACACGCGCGACCTCGAGGAGAACCTCGATGCCGTGCTGGATGCCGTGGTGGACAGCGGCTTCGTGGACCGCGACAAGATGGGCATCGGCGGGCACAGCTACGGCGCCTTCAGCACCGTCAACGCCATGACGCTCATGCCCAACTTCAAGGCCGGCATCGCGGGCGACGGCATGTACAATCGCACGCTCACCCCGTTCGGATTCCAGAGCGAACGCCGCAACTTCTTCCAGGCGAAGGAGACGTACCTCGACATGTCGCCGTTCCTGCGGGCAGACAAGATGGCCGGGGCCCTGCTGCTCTACCATGCATGGGAGGACCAGAACACCGGCACCGCGCCCCTCTCCAGCACGCGACTCTTCGCGGCCCTCCAGGGGCTCGGCAAGCCCGCCGCGCTCTACATGTATCCGTACGAGGATCACTCGGTGGCCACCTACGCCAGCGACCTCGACCTCTGGGCACGATGGGTCGCGTGGATGGACGTGCACGTGAAGCAGGGTGGCAAGGTGGAGGCGTCCAGGGCAGCCATCGTTCCGTAACTGCTGGTACTGTTGCCGAAATCGCCCACACGGAGTTGAGATGAGAAAGGCCTTCCCCCGGCTGGTCACGGCGTCGCACACTTTTCGGTACGCGCCACAGTAGACCACTTACGCGGGCCGCGAGGCCCTATGACCGGGGGTCGGCCATGTCTCACTCGTCAGAAGTGACG
>JBEILM010000099.1:0-14831 GCA_040379205.1 Gemmatimonas sp. | reverse complement strand
GGGCTGGGGCGGTTCACGCTGCAGGCGCGCGCCATCGGGTTCGTTGCCGCCGTTCTCGACGTGACGGTGCCGACGGGCGACGCGCCGGTCCGGCTGCGACTGGTGCGGCAGCAGCAGCTGAGCACGGTGCAGGTCATTGGTGGCACCACCGGTTCGCGTGACTTGCATCCCGGCGCCGATGCGCTGCTGGGAGCGGTCTCGGTGCTGGGCGGCGATCAGATTGCCCGCGAAAACGTGGCTTTTGCGCAGGAACTGCTGCGCAAGGTTCCCGGCGTGTATCGCGCCGAGTTCAACCAGGGCATTGTGTCGGGTGACATCGGCATTCGCGGCTTCAATACCGAAAGCGAGATCGCCAGTACCAAGCTGCTCATCGATGGCATCCCGTCGAACCTGAACAGCGGGGTCAGTGAAATGAATGCCCTGTTCCCGCTGGAAATCGGCCGCATGGACGTGGTGCGCGGCACGAACGACCCGCGCTTCGGCATGTTCAACCTCGCGGGGAACGTCTCGGTGGAGACGGCGCAGGCGAAGGGCACCTACGTGACCTCGCGCCTGCAGGGCGGTTCGTTCGGTACGCAGGAGGCGCAGGTGCTGGGCGGGGTAACGGCTGGCGGTTTCAGTCAGACGCTCTTCGCGGGCGCCCGCCGGTCGGACGGCTACCGCGCCAACTCCGCCTCCGACAAGTGGACCGCGTCGGGCAAGTGGTTTTACACGTCCGACAGTGCGCGAGTACGCGTGGGGCTCATTGCCCGCACCCATCGGCTGGACACCGACGCGCCCGGCTACCTGACGCGAGACGAGTCGCGACGCACCCCGCAATTCTCCCCGGCGTTCTCGTCGACCGACGGTGGCAGCGTCGACAGCGATCACGGCAGCCTGCATCTCGACGTGCGTCAGACGGCGACGCTGGTCTGGTCGCTCAAGGCCTACACGCAGCGGTTCGATCGCATCCGCTACGTGCGTTTCACGGCGGCCGGTGCCCAGCAGGAGCGCATCGAAGACGAGCGCCAGACGGGTGCCATTGCCACGGCCACGTGGCGTCCGGCCCGACTGGCGGCCAAGCAGTTCGTGCTGACCGGCGGTGCGGACGTGCAGCAGCAGCGCAACGAGCAGTTCCGCTTTCGTACGCTCGAGCGCGTGCGGCAGGCAACCCTGCGCGACTTCGACTTCTCCCTCGACAATGCCGGCGCGTTCGTGCAGGCGAGCGGCGCGCCCACGGACTGGCTGACGCTGTCGGCCGGCATTCGTGCCGATCAGCTGCGCGGGTCGTTCACCAACAACCTGCCGGCGCCCAGCACGCTGCCCATCCTCGACTACGGCACGATCACGCAACCGAAGTTGAGCGCGGGCCTCCGCCTGAATGACCGCCTGAGTGCCTATGCGAACTACGGGCGCGGCTTCCAGATCGGCACCGGTCCGGCCGCGTATGGCCGGTCGCCGCTGCGGGCCTCCGTGAACGATGGTGCCGAAGTGGGTCTCGTGGCCCAGCCAACCGGCGCCTGGTCGGTGCGCGCGGGCTACTGGGAACAGCGCGCCTCCGACGAGGTGCGGTTGCGCTTCGACAACTCGGGCGACAGCGAGAACGTGGGACGCACCCGCCGCGCGGGGCTGGATGTCGAAAGCACTCTGCGCGTCTCGAACGCGGTGCAGTTCTGGGTGGCCGGCACGTCGCAGCGAGCGGAGCTCACCGAACCTGGTGCGCGCAACGCTGCCGTGAAGGGGAACCTGCTGAACCACGTGCCGTCGTGGACGGTCAAGTACGGCGCGGAGTGGGCGCCGCGTGCCGGCATCACGGCCTCGGCGTGGGCCTACGCCCAGGGTGACTATCACCTCACGCAGCAGAACGATCGTGGCCGGTGGGGTGGCATGCACACCGTGAATGCCGACGTGTCGTGGCGCTGGCGCGCCGCCGCCGTGGGCTTGGGCGTCACCAACCTGTTCGACCGCTATATGGAGTACGTGTGGTGGGACGGCGCCCAGACGCTGCATTCGCCCGCTGCCGCGCGCGCGCTGTTCCTGACGCTCACGCTCGACCGCTGAGTGACTGACGACACCCGGAAGCGCGCAGACGCCATCGACGTCCTGCGCGGGCTGGTCATCGTGATCATGGTGCTCGATCATGCACGCGAGTATGCGCGGGGGCCGGGCGTGGCCGATCCGATGGTGCTGGAGGGGATCTCGCCGCTGCTGTTCTGGATGCGCTGGGTCACGCACTTCTGCGCGCCCGTGTTCACCCTGCTGGCCGGCATGTCCGTGGGGCTCCAGGCGCGGGCCGGAGAACCGACACCGGCATGGCAGTGGACGACGATCACGCGTGGACTCGTCCTCATCGCGCTCGAGTTCACCGTCATTCAGTTCGCGTGGACCTTCTCGTTCGTCTGGCCGTTGCGCTACGCGCAGGTGATCTGGGGGATCGGCGTGAGCCTGATCGTGCTGGGCCTCCTGCAGCGGGTGCCCGTGCAGGCGCGTGTCGTGGTGGGGCTGCTCTGTGTGGCGGGGCACAATGCCCTGGACGCGTGGCATCCCACGGCGCCACCGTGGCTGCATTGGAGCTGGGCCATTCTGCACGATCGCCAGGTGATGCCCCTGTGGGGCGATGCGGCCGTTCGCACGTCGTACCCCGTGCTGCCCATGATCGGACTGGTGCTGCTGGGTGAGGCGCTTGGCCGCTGGTACCGGACGGTGGCCCCGGCGCAGCGCGCCGTGTGGCTGATGCGTGGTGGTGCCGCCATGATTGCGCTCTTCGTGGTATTGCGCACCACCAACGTGTATGGCGATCTGCATGTGGCCATGTACGGTGCGAGCCTGGCCGGCAACGTGATGGCGGCGCTCAACACCACGAAGTATCCCATGTCGCTCAGCTTCGTGCTCATGACCGTGGGACCGGCGCTGTTGCTGCTGGCGCTGTGGGACCGCCGCACGCCGGCGTGGACGGCGCCGCTGCGCACGCTCGGGCAGGTCCCCATGTTCCTGTACCTCGCGCACCTGTACTTCCTGCACGCGGCCGGGCTGCTGCTGGCGCTCGCGGCCGGCTATCCGTGGTCCGCCTTCGACTTTCGCGCGACCATCACCGGCATCCCGGCGGAGTTCAGCTATCCGCTGTGGCTGACCTTCCCGCTCGTGGCGGTGACGCTTGTGGTGCTGTATCGGCCCGCGCAATGGTACGCGCGCGTGCGGGCCTCCAAGCGGTATCCCATCACTCGCTTCCTGTAGTCGGGTCACGCCACGGGCGATTCGCGGGCCCTGCAGGCTCGCCCACTCTCCTTTCCGGATCAACCGGCGGGGTTTCCTTCCTCCGTAGAACATAGGACCAAGGTCCGATCCGGGTCCAACTCAACTCGGCGCTGGGACGACCCGATACCCACATCCGCCGACGTAGGCCTCGTCCGTTCGTGTCCGTCTCCCCAGGGAAGGTACGTGACGGTCCCGTCGTTGCTCCGTTATCACTCGACGAGGACCGCATACGATGCCGTGGCTGAACCACCTGAAGATCCGTACGAAGCTCCTGGGCATGGCGGGCGCCACGCTCGCTCTCACCGTCACCGTGAGCTTGTTTGCCCTTTGGCGCATGGCCGACGTCAATGCTCAGTCAACGGCCCTCGCACAACGCTGGTTGCCGAGCATCGAGTCCGTCGCGCAGATCGACGCCACGTCCCGCCAGTTCCAGTCGCTGCAGCTTCAGCACGTGGCCGTGACGAGCGCAGCCGACATGGCCGAGCTCGAAAAGCAACTCGACTCCACGCTTGACGAGCTGAAGACGGCCAAGGATGCCTACGCGCAGAAGTACCTCTCGACGTCGGAAGAGCGGGCGATCTTCGAACAGATGAACGCTGCCTGGGAGCGCTACTACGCAGTGTGGCCCGCAGCCCGCGATCTGTCGCGGAGCGGCAAAACTGCCCTCGCGGCGGCGGCGCTGGTGGCGGTCACCAAGGACTTCCGGGAGATGGATGCCGAGATCAACAAGCTCATCGCCCTGAACAAGGCCGGTGCCGACGCCGCCAACCGTCAGAGGGATGCGCTGTACAGTCGTTCGAGGCTGACGGTGCTGCTGGCGCTGGCGTTGGCCTGTGTCCTCGGGGTGGCCATGGCGCTGACCGTCTCGGGGCGAATTGCGGCTACGGTGGCGATTCTTGCCGAGCGCACGGACTCGCTGCGTCGCGTGTGCATTACCGGCACCCGTGAGGCGCTGTCGGCCATGGCGCAGGGTGACTTGTCGGTGAGTGTGACTCCGAAGACGCAGATGATCCATAACACGGATCGGGATGAACTGGGCGACATTTCCCGTGGAGTCGACGGGATCATCGCCGACATGACGGCGACCATCGCCGCGTTCACCCGCACCCAGGCCGCCATTCGCAGCGTCATCGACGAAGCGCAGACGCTGGTCGATGCCGCGAAGCGCGGTGATCTCGCGCAGCGCGCCGATGCCCAGCAGCACCAGGGAGCCTACCGGGAGCTTGTGAACGGCCTGAACGGCACGCTGGTGGCGGTGGAAGCGCCGATCGGCGAAGCCAATTCCGTGCTCGCCCAGCTCGCCGGTCGCGACCTCACCGGGCGCATGACGGGCACGTATCAGGGCGACTACGCCGAGATGCAGCGCTCCATCAATCAGGCCATCGAAAACCTCGAGGGCACGCTCACGCAGGTGGCAATGGCCTCCGATCAGGTCTCGTCGGCCGGAACGCAGATCACGGCCGGTGGACAGTCGTTGGCATCGGGGTCGAGCCAGCAGGCGGCGAGCCTCGAAGAAGTGTCCGCGAGTGTGCAGGAATTCGCCATGATGGCCCGGCAGAGCGCCAGCAACGCGCAGGAAGCCCAGCGCATGGCCACCAACGCGCGCAGCAATGCCACCGAGGGGGCGGCGCGCATGGAGCGCCTGACCACCGCGGTGAACGAGATCAAGCAGGCGAGTGCGGAAACGGCCAAGATCATGAAGTCGATAGAGGAGATCGCGTTCCAGACGAACCTCCTCGCGCTGAATGCCGCCGTCGAAGCGGCGCGGGCCGGTGATGCCGGTCGCGGGTTTGCGGTGGTGGCCGATGAAGTCCGGGCGCTCGCGATCCGGTCGGCTGACGCGTCCAAGAGCACGGCTGAGCTGATCGAGCGCGGCCTGGCCAGCGCCGAGCGTGGCGTGGCGCTCAATGCCGAGGTCTCGCAGAGCTTCGGTCGCATCACCGATCAGGTGTCCCGTGTGACGGACGTGATGGCCGACATCGCGTCGGCGGCTGAACAGCAGGCGAGCGGCGTCTCCCAGATCAACGCGGCGCTGGAACAGCTCAACGCCGTGACGCAGCAGGTGGCCGCCAACGCGGAAGAGAGCGCCAGTGCCGCCGAAGAACTCGAGAGCCAGGCGCGCTCGCTCAACGACACGGTGGGCAGCTTCACGCTGAGCACGCCGGGCGGTGGCCGAAAGGGCGGTGGCGCCCCTGCGCGCAAGGCCACCGGCACGCGCAGCCAGGCGCGTGGCGGACCGCGGGCATCGCAGGCGTCGGCCCGCCCGCCCGCCGGCGTGAGCGCCGGTGACCGCGAGGACGACGAGGTGTTCCTCGGCTTCTGATCGGCCGCGCGCAGGCCGTGGCACCATGATGAACGGGCCGTGTGCGAAAGCACACGGCCCGTTCATCATGGTACACGCCCGATGTCGACCGCGTCTACGGTGTCTGCCGTGCCACCGCCGCGATCAGACGCGCCAGCCGCTCCACGTCGCGCAGGTCGAGCACCTCGGCCGGAGTATGGCTGTAGCGACCCGGCCACGACAGGCCGGTGTTGGGCGCACCGTAGAACGTGAACGCCGTGCCGTCAGTACCGCCCTGGGTGAGTCCGGTCTGCAGCGGAATGCCGGCGCCCTGCGCCGCGCGCTGCACCCGCTGACGCACCGACGGCGGCGAGAAGCTGCCGTTTTCGATGGCCCGCAGCACCGGACCCTTGCCGAGTGAGACGAACGCGAAGTGTGGTGACTCGAGTGGCGTTTCGGAGCTGACAAAGGTGTCGATGCTGTAGATGCGCCGCGTGTGGGCCCCGACGCGCTGGGCAACGGCCTGCGCGCCGACGAGACCACTCTCTTCCTGCACCGACCACACGAACAGCACGGTGTGGTCGAGAGTGGCGGGCGCGAGGCGGTGCACCGCCTGGATGAGCGCGGTGGAGCCGGCGCGATCGTCCATGCTGCGGCCGGTGAAGCGCGTCCCCGCGAGTCGTACGCTCACCTTGGGGCTGGTCACGCCGGCGCCGATGCGCACGCCGCGGGCAACCAGTGCTGCCGAGTCGAGGCCGAACCACGCCGTCATGCGTGGTGCGGTGCGCACCCGGGCCGTGTCGCGCGGCACGAAGAGCCCCATGAGCGTGTCGGGCTGGCCACTCGCCGTACGCGGCAAGTGCAGCACGGCCGCTTGTCCTTCCCATGCCGAATGAATCACCCCGCCGCGGCTGCGCAGGGTCACGGTGCCATCGCCGGCAATCGACACGACGTCGTAGGCCACCTCGTCCATGTGGGCCATGAACACCACGGTGTCGCGGCCCGGTCCGGCGCTGACGATCAGGTTGCCGATCTCGTCGACCGTCGCGCGCTCACGGGCCCACGCCGGCAGCGCGGCGAGAATGGCCTCGCGCACCCGCCATTCGTCGCCCGGTACCCCCGGGAGATCGGCCAGCTGGGCGAGCAACGCCACCGTGGCGGCGTGCGGATCGCCGGGGCGCGGAGCCGCCGCGCGCGCACTCTGGCGCGCACGCACGGGGAGGGCGAGCCAGGGATCGGCGGGGACATTGCGCACGCCGGCGGCGGCGCTCGCGGCGCTCAGCAGCCAGGCGGCTTCGGACATGGCGATGCTCTCCACCAGCGCGTTCGCGTGGCGCACCGCCGGCGCCAGCACACGCACTGAGTCGGCACGGGCCGCGCGGAATACCGCGCCATTCACATCCGGCAGTGCCCCCGGGCGCACCCAGCGCTGCTGGCGATCACTCCGGCCGTTCATGAGCAGCGTGATGCTGTCGGCGGTGAAGTCACGCGCGTGCGCAAGCACACCGCCAAGCCCGGGCCAGCCGAAGGCGCCCTGCACACTCACCACGAACATGGTCTCGCCCTGCGTCACGGTGCCGCGCGATGCCGCCACGAGCGCCGCGCATCCCGCCCGCTGACCCGCGCCGCTGCCGGCCAGATTCTCGCCATAGCGCCACGCCGGCTGCCGCCGTTGCACCGGATCGAGGAGTCGGATTCCCAACGCGTCCACCTCGGCGCGTGACGACGCGCCGACGTCCACCCACAGGTCGTCCGCCGTGGTCACGAGCGAGTCCTTGCGGTGCTGCTGCGCGAAGTGCCCGTTGGCGATCGCCGCCACCGCCGGCACGGCCCCCGCCTGGGTGAGCACTTCGAGTTGCTGTCCCTCGTGCGCCTGATCCCACAACGGATGGGCCACGTTCCCCACACGATGCAGCCGCAGATAGCCGTCGGTGGTGATCTGCGTGACCGCATGGCCGGGCCGATCGATGGCGCAGGCCACCACGCGACGCGGCGATCCGCTCCCCTTGCGCAGCACCAGATTGCCCAGGGCGTCGCTGTGCCACGCGCCAGCGGACGCCTGCGTGAGCAGACGAAGCAGGCCGGGGGTCGTGCGCCCTTCGAGCCCGATGGGCGCATCGAACGAGATCCAGCTGGCGATGGCCCCGTGTTGGGCGCCAGCCACGGACGAGACACCGGCAATCGCGACAAAGGCCGCCACCAACGGACGCTGCATCATGTGGGACTCACGTGTCTTGGGTTGAGCCACGGATTCTGCGGAAACGGGTGGACACCTCAGGATCAAGCTCTCTGCCGTGCGGCGGTATCCTGATATTTCTGCCGGTTTCCGAGCGATCCGTGGCCAGGGTGTCTCCCGGTACTCCACCGCCGGCCGGCCCGTCCTACTTGGCCACCGGGGCGCCACCACGTCCCGTCGCCCGCACGGCCAGGCCCTCGGCGATCGACTCGGCGGGGTTCACGATCACCTGATCGCCTGCCTCCAGCGCACCGGACACCTCGAGCGAGGTCCCGAAGTCGCGTCGCACCGTGACCGGAACGAGCTGCACGACGTTGTTCACGACGCGCGCCACCTGTGTCCCGTCGCCTCGGATGATGAGGGCGATCGCCGGCACTCGCAGGGTGGGCGTGTTGCCGGGTACGGTGAAACGGACCTGGGCGAACATGCCCGGCAGCAGGCGACGGTCGCGATTGGATACCTGCACTTCGGTGAGCAGGGTGCGCGTCACGGGATCGATGGCACCGGCGGTGCGCACGACGCGACCGGCCACTGCCGAATCGCCGAGATCGCGCACGAATACCTGGGCAGGAAGGTCGGGGCGGATGCGCGCCGCGGCGCTCTGTGGTACCTGCAGCGTGACCCGCAGGGTGTCCGTCTGCACCAGCGTGAACAGCGGCCGCGCCCCCGCCGCCGCTCCGGCCACCACGAGCGAGCCGAGGTCGATGCTGCGGGCGGTGACGATGCCGGTGAAGGGCGCCGTGAGCGCCCCGAAGCGCAGCAGTTCCTGCAGAGCGGCAAGGTTGGCCTTCGCCGCGCTGGCATTGGCCTGGGTGACATTCGCGGTCGCCGTGCGTTCGTCCAGCTCCTGCGGCGTGACCACGCCCTGCTTGGCCAGCTGCGCCCAGCGCGTGAGCGAGGTGCGCGCCAGGGCGGCGCTGGCTTCCGTCTGCTCGACCACCGCGCCGGCCTGCCGCGCCTGTTCGCGCACATCGGGCATGTCGAGCAGCGCCAACGTATCGCCAGCGCGCACTGCCGAACCGATGTCCACGCGCAACGTCCGCACGAAACCGTTCGCGCGGGCGAAGACGCTCGTCTCGTGTAGCCCCGTGATCGTCCCCGGCACCTCCAGCGGCAGGCTGGTGGTGTCGCGCTGCACCGCTTCGGTGAACACCACCGGTGCCGCGTTGGCCTGCGACTGCTCGGCCTGACGGTCGCGCGATTGTGCGAGGCGCGGCCATGCCCCGGCCGCCAGCATGCCGGCGAAGAGCAGGAACAGCACGATCGGCAGCGTGCGCCCACGCCGCGGCCGCTGCGGCCCGCGCGGGGAAGTCGAAGTCGTCGAGGACATCACGAGGCTCGTCCGGGTGCAGGAAGCGGAGCGAATGGCATGGGCGGCGTGCGCGAGGCTCGCAGGCGGCCGTACACCAGCGGCAGGACGGTCAGGGTGGCAAAGGTGGCAAAGCTCAGTCCACCGATAACGGCGCGGCCGAGCGGCGCGTTCTGTTCGCCGCCCTCGCCCAGGCCGAGCGCCATCGGCACCATACCCACAATCATCGCCAGCGCCGTCATGATCACCGGGCGCAGGCGCGTGCTCGCTGCATCGAGTGCCGCATCACGCGCCGAGAGTCCGTCTCCCATGCGCTCGTTGGCGAAGGCCACCACGAGAATGCCGTTGGCGGTGGCCACACCCATGCTCATGATGGCGCCCATGAACGCCGGTACGCTCATGGTGTTGCCGCAGGCAAAGAGCAACCAGATCACGCCCGACAGCGCCACCGGCAGCACCACGCTGATTATGAGCGGGTCCAGCCACGACTGGAAGTTGATCACCATGATGAGGTACACGAGCACGATCGCGAATACGAGTCCCACGGCAAGCCCCGCGTACGACGTGCGCATGGCGGCCACCTGCCCGCGCATCACCAGCGTGGTGCCGCGGGGGAGCGTCGGTCGGATCGAGTCGAGCACCACATCGATGTCGGCAGCGAGTGCGCCGAGGTCACGGTCCAGCACGTTGGCAAACACGTCGTACACCGGGGCCACGTCGTAATGGCTGATGACGGCGACGCCGGTGCCGCGCTCCACCGTGGCGAGGTTCTCGAAGAGCTGCGGCACGCCAACGCCGGCGCCCAGAATGGGTGTGCGTCCCAGCGCCTCGAGGGAGCCCATGCGGTACTGCGGGGTCTGCACGCTGACGCTGTACTGCACCCCGTTCTGGGGATTGAGCCACACGTTGGGTTGCGCCTGTCCGCTGGAGGCCAGTGATACCAGCAGGTCGTTGGCCACATCGCGCTGGGTGAGCGACAGCGCCGCGGCGCGGGTGCGGTCGACCGTCACGTCGAGCTGCGGCCCCGCGAGACGCTGCTGCAGGTACACGTCCACGGCCCCCGGAATCGCGCGCAGCCGCCGCTCCAGTGTTCGTGCGATCACGAGGTTCTCGGCACGGTTGCTGCCCACGACCTGCACGTTCACCGGCGCGGGAAGCCCCGCGTTGAGAATCTGTCCGACGATGTCGGCCGACTGGAAGAACACGAGCATCTGCGGAAACTCATTGCGCAGCACGCGGCGGATCTCCCGCGCGTAGTCGTCCGTCTCGCCCACGCGCTCGGGGGTGAGGGCGATGAGGAGATCGGCATCGGTGACCCCGATGGTGGGGTTGTCGCTGTACGCGAGGTTGGTGAGGCTGCTGCTGATGCCGATGTTGTCGATGATGGTGGCGAGATCATCGGGTGGGATGATGCGGCGGATGCGCGTCTCGACGTCGGCGACGAGACGCGCCGTCTCCTCCACCCGGGTGCCGACCGGTGCCCGCAGGTGCAGGCGGATTTGCCCGGCGTCGACGGCCGGGAAGAAGTCGAGGCCCAACCAGGGCACGAGCAGGGCCGCCGACAGCAGCACGCCGGCGGCGGTGAGCACGAGCCGGCCCGGCCGGTCGAGCAACTCGGTGAGCGCGAGGCGGTAGCGCACCCGCGCGCGCTCGAACCGGTGCTCGAAATCGTGGTGCAGCTGGGCGAACGGCCTCGGCGTGCGGGGCAGGCCGGCACGCTTCACCTCGAGGGCCCGCTCGCGCTCCATGGCGTAGCGCACCAGCGTCGGCACCAGCGTGCGCGAGATGAGGTACGACGCCAGCATGGCGAACACCACGGCCATGGCCAGGGGCTTGAACAGAGAGCCGGCGGCGCCACTCAGGAAGAAGATCGGCACGAACACGATGCAGATGGCCAGCGTCGAGACCAGCGTGGGCACCGCGATCTGCCCCGTACCCACGAGGATGGCCTGTTCGACGTCCGGCTCGTGCTCCTGCACGCGGTGGATGTTCTCGATGCCCACCGTGGCGTCGTCCACCAGCACACCGACGGCGAGTGCCAGGCCACCCAGGGTCATGACGTTGAGGGTCTGGCCGAGCGCCGCCAGCACCGTCACCGACACGAGAATGGAGAGTGGAATGGAGAGCGCCACGATGAGCGTGGAGCGCCAACTGCCCAGGAAGAGCAGGATCATGAGCGCCGTGAGGCAGGCGGCGATGACCGCCTCCACCACGACCCCCTTGAGCGAAGCCTTCACGAACAGCGACTGGTCGGCGAGCACGTCCACCTTGAGCGCTGACGGCAGTGCGGCCAGCACGCCGGGGAGCGCCTCGCGGACGCGGTTCACCACGTCGATGGTGGAGGCCCCGCCGGACTTGAGCACGGTGATGAGCGCGCCGCGCACGCCGTCGCGGTGTACGATGTTGGTCTGCACGGCGTAGCCGTCGCGCACCTGCGCCACATCGCGAATGCGCACGAGCCCCCCGTTGACCATGCGCACCGGCAGATCGTTGAGCGCCTCGACCGCCTCTGGGCTGCCGTTGAGACGCACCGCGTACTCGCGCTCGCCGATCTTGGCGGTACCGCCGGGGAGCACGAGGTTCTGCGCCGTGATGGCGTCGCTGACATCGGTGGGGGACAGCCCGCGGGCGAGGAGCGCGTCGGGGTCGAGGTCCACGTTGATGACGCGCGCGCGGCCACCGTACGGCTGCGGGACGCTGGCGCCGCGCACGGTCGCGAGCCGGGTGCGGATGCCGTTGGTGCCGAGGTCGTAAAGCTGCTGTTCGGAGAGCGAGTCACCCCCCAGGGCCAGTTGCAGCACAGGCACGTTGGCGGCGTTGTAGCGCACGATGAAGGGCGCCGATGCCCCGGGGGGCATGATGCGCAGGATGGACGGGGCGACCGCCGCCAGCTGCGCCACCGCCGACTCGATGCGGGCGCCGGGCTGAAAGAACACCTTGATGACCGTAATGCCGGCCAGCGACTGCGCCTCGATGTGCTCGACATCGTTGACCGTGGTCGTGACGGCGCGCTCGTAGGGCGTACTGAAGCGCCGCTCCATCTCCTCGGGCGGGAGCCCAGTGTACGACCAGATGACCGACACCACGGGGATGTCGAGCTCGGGGAGGATGTCCGTGGGCATGCGCAGCGCCGACAGCACCCCGAACAGCACCACCAGCAGCGCGCCGACGATGAAGGTGTAGGGGCGCCGCAGGGCAAGTTGGACGATCCACATGGGACGAGGGCGGGGGGCGCAGGCGCGGCCGGACAACTCGCCCTGCGCGAGCCGACCGAACCTGCCGATATTACGCGCGAGCGGCGCTGTCCGCTAAGCCGCCGACGTTCGGCGACCGCGGCGTACCGACGCGCAGGGGCATCGTACGCCATGCGACATCTCGGACTCTCCGCTGCCGACTGCGCTGCGGCGTTCGCGCTGCTCGTCCCAGCCTCGGCCGCGCGCGCACAGCCCTAGCCTGAATATCTCACCAGCCAATTGAATAACGGCTGCCCCAGGTGGTATAAGGTGTTTGTCCAGAACGCCTTGCTACACACCCGAGGACAGCCGTTATGTCGACAGAGTGTATCTCCGAATCGTTTGCGTTTCAAGCGGCGCACGGGCGCGCGGTCGTCGCGCGCTTCGATGGGGGCACGCTTACGTCAGACGGCGGGGCGTTGCTGTTGCGCGAGGTGGAGCGGGCGACGGGGGGCCTGCGCCAGTTCACGGCCTGCTTCACGGATCATCGCGCCGCGGCGCGAGTGGAGCATCCGGTGGCTACGCTGGTGGCCCAGCGCGTCTACGGGCTCGCCTTGGGCTACGGAGATCTGAATGACCATGACGCGCTGCGCGCCGATCCCCTGCTCGCGGTGCTCGCGGGCAGCGCCGATCCCACCGGGCAGCAGCGGCGCGCCGCGCGCAATGCGGGCAAGGCGCTCGCCGGCAAGAGCACCCTGAATCGCCTCGAGCTGACCGCCGCCACGGTGGCCGCCACCAAACGCTACAAGACGATCACGGTGGATCAGGACGCGGTCGATCGGTTCTTCGTCGATCTCTTCGTGCAGGCGCCCCCGACGCCGCCGGCGGAGATCACGCCCGATCTCGATGCCACGGATGATCCGGTGCACGGGATGCAGGAGGGCCGTTTCGTTCAAGGCTCCTACGGGCACTACTGCTATCTGCCGCTCTACGTCTTTGCGGGCGAGCACCTCCTCTGTGCCCGCTTGCGCCCCGGCGGTGTCGACGCGAGTGCCGGTGCGACCGCCGAGCTCGCGCGAATCGTCGCGCAGTTGCGCGCGGCGTGGCCCCAGGTGCGGATCCTGATCCGCGCGGACTCTGGCTTCTGCCGTGACGAGCTCCTGACCTGGTGCGAGACGCACGACGTGGACTACGTGATCGGCCTGGCGCGCAATACGCGCCTCGTCTCCGCCCTTTGGGCCGCGCTGCACCGCGTGCAGCAGACCTGCTCCGCGACCGACGCGCCCGATCGGGACTTCCTGGACCTGACGTATCGCACGCGCCGCGGGTGGGCCCGCGCGCGGCGCGTCGTGGGGACGGCGGAAGCGCCGCCAGGCGTCGACGGCCCGAAGGCGAATCCGCGCTTCGTCGTCACGTCGCTCGCGTCGGAGACGCTCGACGCGCAGCCGCTCTACGAGCAACTCTACTGTGCGCGCGGCGACATGGAGAACCGCATCAAAGAACAGCAGCTGATGCTCTTTGCCGATCGCACGAGCACGGCGCCGCTCCGCGCGAATCAGCTGCGGCTCAGCTTTTCGTCGGTCGCCTACACACTGATGGCCGCGCTGCGGCGCCTCGGGCTCGCCGGCACCCGCTTGGCCACCGCGCAGTGCCAGACCATTCGCCTCACGCTGCTCAAGCTCGGGGCTCGCCTCCGCATTACCGTGCGCAAGGTGTGGGTCGCGCTCGCCAGCGGCTGTCCGCACGCGGCGCTCTTCGCCCAAGTCCACGCGAACCTGCAGCGATGGTGAGCGGGCCCCGCCGTCTGTCACCCGGTGCTGGCCTGTGCCAGGGCCTCGCGCACGGCCGGCAGTTGCGCTGACGCGAGAAAACAACGCGACGGCACGCACCAACGCCCTCACGGCGCCCCGATCGCCGACGAACGCGACAAAAATCACTCGCGGTTTTCGCCACGCGGGCGCTTCACCTCAACACCAGCCAGAAGATCGCCCAAAGGGCCTCGCTGGTGAGGTATTCAGGCTAGGGAATCTCTGCAAAGAACGCTGCATTTTGGCGAGCGAACCGCAATAGTGGCGCGGCTGAAGCAACCCTTTCCTGCACGGTGTTGAGCCCAAGATGAGCGAGCAGCGGACGTTGGCGAGCCTGGTGTACGACAGCAAGCGCAAGGTCACGCGCCGCGAGCGCTTCCTGCAGGAGATGGATCACGTGATGCCCTGGGCCACGCTGATCGCGCTCGTCGCGCCGCACTACGTGAAGCCAGGACGCGGCCGCCGGCCGATGCCGCTGGAGACGATGCTACGGATCTACTGCCTGCCGCAGTGGTGCAATCTGTCCGATCCGCAGGCGGAGGACATGCTCTACGACCGCGAGTCGATGCGCCGGTTCGCGCGCGGGGAGCTGGGCGAGGACACGGTCCCGGATGAGTCGACGATCTTGCGGTTCCGCCATCTGCCGGAAGCGCAGCAGCTGACCGCCCAGAGGTTCGACGCCGTGCGCGACCTGCTGGTGGATCGTGACGTGCTGATGACCACGGGGACGATCGTGGACGCGACGCGGATCGCGGCCCCGAGCTCGACGAAGAACGCGACGAAAACGCGG
>JBEILM010000098.1:0-14831 GCA_040379205.1 Gemmatimonas sp. | reverse complement strand
TACCGCGAGGGGTACGAGTACTGGCAGCAGTTGCCCGATGGGCGGATTGCGCTGGGCGGCCTGCGCGATCATGGCGGGGCCGAGGAGTGGAGCTTCGAGCCGCAGCCCACGGCGCTCGTGCAGGAGGCGCTGGAGGCATTCCTGCGTACGCACATCAAGGTGTCGGCGCCCATTACGCACCGCTGGGCGGCGTGCGCGGCCTACACGGAGACGGGGCTGCCGATTCTCGAGCAGGTGCGGGAGCACGTCTGGGCGCTGGGCGGGTATTCGGGCACGGGCAACGTCATCGGGGCGCTGTGTGCGCGGGCGGTCGTCGCGGCAGCGGTCGAAGGGGACCCGGCGCCGGCGCAGCGGTTGTTGGGGGCCTCGTGGAGCGCCACCGTGACCCATGGGCAGCGGGCCGTGTAGTACATTGCTCGGGTGGTACCCGCCTCTCTCCTCCCTGCCGTCATGATGCCTGTTGTCCGCCGTACCGACCTGGTGCGGTTTCTCGCCTCGCTGTCGCTCCCCCTGACGTTGACCGTCGCTGCTCCCGCGCAGGCGCAGAGCGGCGCCCCGCCTGAGTTCGGGCAGCCGCCCAACCTGCGTCAGGCGCCGCCAGTGCCTTCCACCTACGAAGGGTTGTTCGCGGAGCGTGACGAACGGGCACGGGCCGTGATCGGGTTCACCGGCTGCATGCAGCAGACAATGCGAGCCACACGCAGCGGCGCGCTGGGGGCAGCCTCGCCCTCCTGGTCCATTGCCTGCATCCAACAGGGGCGGGAATGGCGCGGGCTGCTGGTGGAGCTGAAGAAGGACGACGCCGTGATCGTGCACCGCCAGTTCGCCCTGCGTGGCGCGGGGGTCGTGGTGCGCGAGCCGCTCGACACGGCCGCCGCCGGCACGATTGCCCGCGCCATGCGGCGTGGCCTCTCGGCGCCGCTCCCCGGGCGCGGGGTGGCCGACTTCACGCCGGTCGCCCTCGTGCAGAAAGGCTACAGCGAGATCTGGTTCCTCCCCGTGTCTGACGCGTCGTCGCGTATCGTGATCGGCGGCGACTCGCTCATCCAGATGACCGACGACGGCACCCGCGAGTTGGGACACGCCAAGTTCACGCCGCGCATTCGTGTGCTGCCGGCGCCGGCGCCCGGGAGCGCCAGCCTGCTCATCCCCAGCCGCGAGGAGCGGCTGCCGCTGGTGAGCGAAATCGTGGCCGCGCGGCTCGCGCTGCCGCGGGTTGCCGAAGTCCGCATCCGCACGGCCCAGTACGACGCGGTGCTGTCGCGGGCGACGGGCAAGTGGACGCACACCGCGCGGTGAGCCGTGCGCGTGATCTCGTGCCTCATCTCGTGGCGACTGGGGCTGGCCGTGGCGCTGTTCACGGTCGGCCCAGTTCCGGTTGGATTCATGGCCTCTGATTTTGCGTTGCCGCCGTGCCCGACGTCGCCCAATTGTGTGAGCACCGAAGCCACGCGCGAGTCGCAGCGGGTACCGACCGTGCCGTTCAGCGACGACGCCGCATCGGCGCAGCGCCGGGCCCGGGCGGCGCTGGCGGCGGAGTCCCGCACGACCATCACGGTGGACGAGCCGGGACATCTGCACGCCGAGTGCCGGAGTCTCGTGTTCCGCTTCGTGGACGATGTTGACATCGTGGTCGACGCGTCGGCCCGGGTGTTTCGCTTCCGGTCGGCTTCACGCGTGGGGGAGAGTGATCTGGGGGTGAACCGGCGCCGCGTCGAACGGCTGGCCAGCCGACTCCGGCAGACCCCCTGATCACCACCGCATGACCACCGCCGCCACTCCGTCGCCGCTGACCATTGCGCTGCCCCCCTGGGTGCCGTCGCTGGTGGCCGGCCGCACGCACTTCGCGAGCGACGACGATCGCATGGCGCTGGCCATCGCGCTCTCCCGCGAGAATGTGGCGCGTGGCACCGGCGGGCCGTTCGGCGCGGCGGTGTTCGATGATGCCACGGGCGAACTGCTCGCGGTGGGCACCAACAGCGTGCGCCGGCTTGGCAACTGCGTGCTGCACGCGGAGGTCATGGCGCTGATGTTCGCGGTGCAGACCGCCGGCAGCCACGCGTTCGACCGCGCGTCGCCGCCGGCGATCATGCTCGCCACCTCGTGCGACCCGTGTGCGATGTGTCTGGGCGCGGTGCTCTGGAGCGGGGTGCGGCGGGTGGTGTGCGGCGCCACGCGCGACGACGCGATGACCATCGGCTTCGACGAGGGGCCGGTGTTTCCGGCTTCGCTGCAGTACCTCGCCGATCGGGGCGTCGCGTTCACGCACGGCGTGCAGCGCGAGGCGGCCCGCGCCGTGCTTCAGGATTTTGTCGCCGCCGGCAATCCGGTGTACTGAACCGTGTACGGACCTGATCCCGATCCGACGACCGCCATGTCTGTCACCCTCCGCCCAGCTGCCCCCGCCGACGTCCCCGCGATCCGCGAACTGATCGAGGGACTTGCCGAGTATGAACGGCTGCGGCACGAGTGCCACGCGACCGACGCCCTGCTGCACGAGGCACTGTTCGGGGTACGACCGTATGCCGAGGTGGTGCTGGCGGAGGCCGACGGTGCGGTGGCCGGCTTCGCCCTGTTCTTCCACAATTTCTCGACGTTCCTTGCGCGCCCCGGGATCTACCTCGAAGATCTGTTCGTGCGTCCGGCGTTTCGGGGCCGCGGGATCGGCAAGGCGCTGCTGGGGCACCTCGCGCAGCAGGCGGTGGCGCGCGGGTGCGGACGACTGGAGTGGTCGGTGCTGGACTGGAACGTGGACGCCATCGGCTTCTACACGAAGCTCGGGGCGCAGCCACAGGATGAATGGACCGTGTACCGCGTCACGGGCGAGGCCCTGACGCAGCTCGCCTCGGGAGATGCCTGACATGAACGACCGGAACCGTGCGGCGCTGACGCGTCGCGAGACCCTCCGCCTGCTCGCCGCCGGGGTGGCGGGGAGCGCCCTCCTACCGCACCTGGCCCATGCGATGCCAGGCGACCTCGCGGTGCCGCGCATCGACCGGATCGGGCTGCAACTCTACACGGTACGCAGCGCCCTCGCCAAGGACATCCAGGGGACGATCGCCGCGATCGCCAAGGCCGGTATCACCGAACTCGAGTTCTTCAATCCGTTCGGCAAGGAGGTCGCCTGGTGGCGCGACCTGCTCAAGCAGCACGGCCTCACGGCGCCCTCGGCACACGAGGCGCTGCCGGCCAACGACGAGTGGGGCCCCATCTTCGACCGCGCCCATGGCATGGGACACCAGCTCGTGGTCGTGCCGTACGCTGGCAACGAGTATCGCGGCAGCAGGGCCAACTGGCAGAAGCTCGCCGATCGCCTCAACGTGGGTGCGCAGAAGGCCAAGGCCGCCGGACTGCAGTTCGGCTACCACAACCACGACTTCGAGTTCGTGCCGGTCGAGGGCACGACCGGCTATGAGATCCTCACCACGCAGACGGACCACGATCTCGTGAAGCTTGAGCTCGATCTGTACTGGACGGTCAAGGCCGGGCAGGAGCCGCTCGCCATCATGAAGCGCTGGCCCAACCGCATCGTGGCCTGTCATGTCAAGGACGCGGGGCCGGCGCCCGAGCGCACCATGACCGAGGTGGGCAAGGGCACGATCGACTTCCGCACCATTCTCGCCACGGGGCGGAAGCAGGGGCTCGCGCACTGGTTCATCGAGCACGACAACCCCTCCGACCCCATCGCCTCGATCACGGCCAGCACGGCCGTGATGAAGACCCTCTAAGGAGCATCCCGCGTGACTTCCCGTCGTTCCAAGGTGGCGCCGCAGTACGATGCGATCGTGGTGGGCTCGGGGGCCGGAGGCGGCATGGCCGCCTATCAGCTCTCGGTGCAGGGGCTCAAGGTGCTGCTGCTGGAGGCCGGGCGTGACTACGACCCGGTCAACGAAACACCGATGTTCCAGACGCCCAAGGACGCGCCGCTGCGCGGCAGCGGCAACGCCGACAAGCCCTTCGGCTTCTACGACGCCACGGTGGACGGCGGCTGGCGCGTGCCGGGTGAGCCGTTCACCACCGCGCCCGGCTCGCAGTTCCAGTGGTGGCGCGCACGCATGCTCGGCGGGCGCACCAACCACTGGGGGCGCATCTCGCTCCGCATGGGGCCGTATGACTTCAAGCCCAAGTCGCGTGACGGACTGGGCGAAGACTGGCCGATGACGTACGAGACGATGGCGCCGTACTACGATAAGACGGAGCTGCTCATCGGGGTGTACGGCGGGGAGGAGGATCTGGAGAACACGCCGCGCTCGTCACCGGGCGTGCTGCAGCCGCCGCCGGCCGCGCGCACCTACGAACTGCTCACCAAGCAGGCGTGTCGCCACCTCAAGATCCCGGTCATTCCCGCACACCGCGCCGTGCTGACGCAGCGGCAGGATTCGGCGCGGCTGCCGCAGAAGCTGCACCCCGGCAACCCGCTGGCGCAGCGCGTGCTGCGCGACAGCATGAACCAGCGCATGGCGTGCTTCTACGCCACCGATTGCGGCCGCGGCTGCTCCATCAAGGCCAACTTCCAGAGCACCACGGTGCTCATTCCCCCCGCGATGGCCACCGGGAACGTCACCCTCATCACCGACGCCATGGTGCGCGAGGTGACGGTGGACAAGGACGGCCGCGCGAGCGGGGTGCACTACATCGACAAGCTCACGCGCATCGATCAGCACGTGACGGCCAAGGTGGTGGTGCTGGCGGCCAGCGCAGCCGAAACGTCGCGCATCATGCTCAACAGCAAGAGCCCGCTGTTTCCCAACGGCATCGCCAACGGCAGCGGCGTGGTGGGCAAGTACCTCATGGACACCGTGGGGGCAGGGCTCGGGGCACAGATTCCGCGTCTCGAGGGGCTGCCGCCCATCAACGAAGACGGCACCGCCGGCATCCACATGTACATGCCCTGGTGGCTGTACGGCGAGCAGCAGGCCGGCAAGCTGAATTTTGCGCGCGGCTACCACATCGAGTTCGGTGGCGGACGCGGCATGCCGGGCCCCGGCATCTTCGGCGGACTCGAGTCGTTCACCGGCGGCGCCTATGGCAAGAAGTTCAAGGAGGAGGCGCGCCGCTACTACGGCTCGTTCATGTATTTCGACGGCCGCGGGGAGATGATCCCCAACGAGGACTCGTACTGCGAGATCGACCCGGTGGCGGTGGACCAGTGGGGCATTCCGGTGTTGCGTTTCCACTGGAAGTGGTCGGAGCACGAGATCAAGCAGGCGGCGCACATGCACAAGACCTTCGCCGACATCATCGAGCAGATGGGGGGCAAGGTGCAGGGCACCGTGCAGACCGATGGCAGCAAGGCCATCGCCACCGGCGGCTCCATCATCCACGAAGTCGGCACCGTGCGCATGGGCAGCGACCCGAAGAAGTCGGTGCTCAACGAGTTCGGGCAGGCGTGGGAAGTGAAGAACCTCTTCGTCACCGATGGCGCCACCTTCGTGTCCAACGCCGACAAGAACCCCACGCTGTCCATTCTCGCGCTCGCGTGGCGCAGCTGCGACTACCTCGTGGACGAACTGAAGAAGGGGAACCTCTGATGAGCGACGCGTCCAATCCCGAACAGAAGACCCCGGGCGGCCTCGCCCGGCGCGATGCGCTCAAGGTGATGGCGGCGGCGGCGGTGGTGCCGATGCTGCCCGAGAGCGCGGCGGCCGCGCCAGCCTCGCGGGAACCGCTGCCGTTGCTCGATGAGCAACAGCGGCCGGTGCGCCGCAAGGGCCCGCGCGGGACGCCCAGCGATCCGGTGCTGCAGGTGGCCAAGGCCGACTGGCCCATGAAGCTGTCGCTGCGCGAACTCGCCACGCTGAGCGCGCTCTGCGACATGATCATCCCCGCCGATGCCAAGAGTCCATCGGCGTCGGCGGTGGGGGCGCCCGGCTACATCAACGAGTGGGCCAGTCGTCCGGGTGGCGACGCCTCGCTGGTGCGGGTGCGTGGCGGGCTCGCGTGGCTGGATCGAGAGAGCCAGGCGCGTTTCGGCAAGCGCTTCCATCTGGCCACCAACGCGCAACGCACCGCGATCTGCGACGACATCTGCTACCTGCCCAAGGCGAAGCCCGAGCATCAGTTCGCGGCGCAGTTCTTCGACACCATCCGCGATCAGACGGCGACGGCGTTCTACACCACGCCGCAGGGGTGGAAGGACCTGGGCTACATCGGCAACGTGGCGATCCCGAAGTTCGAAGGGCCGAGCGCGGCCATCCGGAAGCAGATCGGGGTGGAGTGAGCGTGATGCTCTGGCACCATCGGGCGAGCCCGCTGGTGGTGCTGAGCCGCGCCTGCGTTCAGGCGCGCGGATACAGGATGAGCTGCGTACACCGGTAGTACGCGATCGTCGTGCCCGTCTGGACGTGCGTGACCACCGCGTCCCACACCTGCGTCCTGCGACCGCCGTGCACGAGCGTGGCCGCGCACGACACCGTGCCATCGCGCGCAGTGCCCACGTGATTGGTCTTGAGCTCGACGGTGGTGAAGCTCTCCGCCCCGTCGGGCAGGTTGTTCACGCACCCGAAGCCGGCCGCCGTATCGGCCAGGCTCACGATGGCGCCCGCATGCAGAAACCCGTTCACGGCCATGATGTGTGAGCGCACGTCGAACTCGGCGTGCAGTACGCCGGCCTCCGCGTGCGTGATGCGGATGCCGAGGTGGGCGGGCAGGCACGTGCCTGCGCGTGCCTGCAGTTGTGCGAGGGTCAAGGGCATACGCGGAAGTCTCGGGGTTGGGCGATGGGCCGCACCGGCGGTCATGCCGGTGAGCGGGATCATGTCGGCGGAAACATCGCACGCGCGACGGGACGCTGCACCAGCGGTCGGTCTGGTGTCCGTGCCTGGAATGGCTCTCGCGGCAGGTGCCATGGTTGTCTCGGACGTGCGCGGCCGACATCGTTCGGCCATGCCCGACGCCACGCGCCTGCCTTCGACACAGTGAGTCGCCCATGACCGCGCCGCCGCGCCGCACGCTGCTCGCCTGGAGCGGGGGCAAGGACAGCGCCCTCGCTCTCCACGCACTGCGCCGCACACCCACGGTGGAGGTGGTCGGCCTGCTCACGACCGTCACCGCCGAATACGGGCGCATCAGCATGCACGGCGTGCGCCGTGACATTCTCGTGCGGCAGGCGGAGGCGCTGCTGTTGCCGCTCTTCGAGGTTGCGCTGCAAGCCGGTGGCGGCAACGCCGAGTACGATGCGGCATGGGGCGACGGCATCGCCCGGGCCCGCGAAGCGCTCGGCGACGTGGGCCACGTGGCGTACGGCGATCTGTTCCTCGAGGAGGTGCGCCAGTATCGCGAGGGGCAGGGCGAGCGACTCGGCTACGTGCCGACCTTCCCGCTCTGGGAGCGTGACACCACGGTGCTCGCCCGCGAGTTCGTGGAGGCGGGCTTCGAGGCCTGGGTGAGCTGTGTGGACACGACCCAGGCGTCGGCAGAGCTGGCCGGCCGGCGCTTCGATGCCGCGTTCCTCGACAGCCTGCCGCCCTCGGTGGATCCCTGCGGCGAGAACGGCGAGTTCCACACCTGCGTGGTGGATGGCCCGATCTTCGCCCGTCGCATCCCGATCGCGGTGGGGGCCCGCATCACGCGCGACGACCGGTTCGAGTACTGCGACTTCACGCTCGCGGACGTCGACTGTGCGCCGTCCGACGATCACCACCCGCGCTGACCCATGATCGACATACTGCTGCCGGCCACTGCGGCCGGGTTCGTGGTGGGCTTCCGTCATGCCTTCGAGCCGGATCATCTCGCCGCCGTCACCACGCTCGCCACGCGCGAGGCCGGGTGGTGGCGCGGCATGCGCCTCGGGGTGGTGTGGGGGGTCGGCCACACGGTGAGCATCGCGCTCGTGGCGGTGGTGCTCGTGGTGTTGGGCATCGGCATTCCGGAGCGCTTCTTCGCGGCGGCCGAGCTGGGCGTGGCGGCGCTGCTCGTGGCCCTCGGCGTGTGGACGCTGTGGCACGAACGTCGTCGGCCGGAGTCAGCTCCGGATGCCGCGCCGACACGCGTCCGCACCGCGAGCGGCGCGCTGAGCTTCGGCGTGGTGCACGGGCTCGCCGGCAGTGGGGCGGTGATCGTACTGCTGGTGGCCGCGTCCAACGATCGGGCCGTGCAGGCGGGGTATCTGGCGGCGTTCGGCATCGGCACGGTGCTGGGGATGTCGCTGGCCTCGCTGCTGGCTGGTGCCGCCACCGGCTTCGCGGCCGCGCGCAACCGCACGGCGGCGCAGGCTATCCGCGTCGGCGCGGCGCTGCTCAGCATCGTCGCCGGCCTGTTGCTCGGCAGTAGCTTGTTGTGATGTCCTCCCTTCCTGCAGCTTCACGGCGCTTGCGTGGCGCCCCGCTCGTGGCCTCGCTGCTGGCCACCCTGCTCGTCATCTTGCCGGCCACGCCGCTGGCGGCACCGTTGTCGGCGCAGCGCTTCACGCTCTCCTTTCCGGCCAGTGCGCAGCGCACACCCGTCACGGGCCGCGCCTTCGTGTTCATCGCCCGTACCGACCGGCAGGAGCCGCGGCTGCAGGCCGGGGCGCGGCGCACCAGCGAGCCGTTTTTCGGGGTGGATGTCGAGGCGCTCGCGCCCGGCATGTCCGCGCGCATCGATACCGGGACGCTCGGCTTCCCGCTCTCGTCGCTCAAGGCACTGCCTCCGGGCGAGTACTTCGTGCAGGGGCTGCTGTTGCCGTACACCCGCTTCGCGCGCGCCGACGGCTACACTATATGGGCGCACATGGACCAGTGGGAAGGGCAGCGGTTCAACGACGCTCCGGGCTCGCTGGTGAGTGCGGTGCAGAAGGTGCGCCTCGATGCCTCGTCCGACATCGCGCTCATTCTCGACCGCGTGCTGCCGCCGGTGACACGTCCTGCCGACAGCGAGTGGGTGCAGCGCTTCACCATCACGTCGAAGCGCGTCAGCGCCTTCTGGAACCACGACATGCCGCTCGGGGCCGTGGTGCTGCTGCCCAGGGACTACGCCAAGGACACCAGCCGCCGCTATCCGGTGGTGTACACCGTGGGGCATTTCAGTCAGCGGGCGCCGTTCGGCTTCACCTTCGAGGGGTGCGACGTGCCGGAGAGCGCCGAGGCGAAGGCGGCGCGTCTCGCCCGCAGTGCGCGAGAACCGGGGTGCGAGTTCCAGCAGGCGTGGACGAGCGGCGCGGTGCCGCCGTTCATCGCCGTGTTCATCCAGCACCCCACGCCCTTCTACGACGACAGCTACGTGCTCAACTCGGCCAACAACGGCCCCTACGGCGATGCCATCACGCAGGAGCTGATTCCCGAGATCGATCGGCGCTATCGCACCATCGCGTCGTCGCACGCCCGCCTGCTCACGGGCGGCTCCACAGGCGGGTGGGACGTGCTGGCGCTGCAGATCCACTACCCGGAGGTGTTCGGTGGGGCGTGGTCGCTGTACCCCGACCAGGTGGATTTCCGGAACTATCAGTTCGGCGACATCTATCGCGACGCGAACGCCTTCGAAATGCGCGACCGGGCGTGGCTGGCGCGCGAGATTCCGTCCAGCCGCACCCCCGAGGGGATGACCGAGCTGACCATGCGCGAGGAGAACCAGGCCGAGCTGGTGATCGCCACCCGCGGGCGCAGCGGCGGCCAATGGGACGGCTGGCAGGCGGCGTGGGCGCCGGTAGGAGCCGATGGCTATCCCCAGCCACTTTGGGACAAGCGTACGGGCGTCATCGACCATGGTGTGGCCGAGTCGATGCGGGCCAGAGGGTACGATCTGCGCGACTATCTGGAGCGGAACTGGGCCACGGTGGGGCCGCGCCTGGTGGGCAAGCTGCACATCGCGGTGGGGGACATGGACAACTACTTCCTCAACCTCGGCGTGTACCGCCTGGAGACCTTTCTCGAGAGCACCAGGCTGCCCGGCAAGGGGCCGTACTGGGGCGGCACCATCGAGTACGGACGGCCGCTCAAGCCGCATGGATGGCAGCCGTGGAGCAACCAGGAGCTGCTGCGCCTCATGCAGCGGCAGGTGGAGCGGGGCACGCTGCGCCCCTGAGGGCGAGAGGGGCGGTGTTTCGTCCCGCCCCGGCCGGTCGTCTTGAGACGTTCCGGTCTAGATTAGTCCGGACTCTCAGATCCCCGCCCCGGAGGCCCCGCATGCCCGCTGCCCACGTGCCGTCACATCTCGCGATCATCATGGACGGCAATGGACGGTGGGCCACCGGTCGCGGGCGTGCCCGCTGGATGGGGCATGTGCGTGGCGCGCACACCGCCCGCGAGGTGGTGGCATACTGCGCCCGCGCCGGCGTGTCGCATGTGACGCTCTATGCGTTCTCCAGCGACAACTGGAAGCGGCCGCGCGAGGAGGTGGGGTTCCTCTTCGACCTCTTCACCTCGCACCTCGACCGGCAGTTGGCCACGTTGCTGGAGCACGGCATTCGCCTGTCCATCATCGGCCGTCGCGACCGGCTGCCGGCGCCGCTGGTGGAGCAGATCGCCGCCGCCGAACAGCGCACCGCCGCCGGCACCCGCATGCATCTGCGCGTGGCCATCGACTATTCCAGCAAGGACGCGATGCGCGAGGCGTTCGCGCGCGTGGACGCCGCCAACGGTGACCTGCCGGGCGAACCGCTGCTGCCGGATGTGGACCTGCTGCTGCGCACCGGTGGCGAGCGGCGGCTGTCCGACTTCCTGCTCTGGGAGTGTGCCTACGCCGAGCTGGCGTTTCTCGACGTGCACTTTCCCGACCTGAGCACCGCGGATCTGGACGCGGTGTTCGCGGACTACGCGAAGCGTGACCGGCGGTATGGTGGGGTGCAGGTGACCAGCGAGGCGGTCACCGAAACGGTTACCGCCGCCGCGCGCGTGGCGCGCCACGCCGACGTGGCGTAGCGCGCCGGCCGCAGCGAGGCCGCTACGGAATGGTGGCCTCGTAGAAGTGTACGGTGCCGCCGCGGGTCTGGGCGTACGCCGTGACCTTCTGCTGCACGTAGTTCGTCGTGTTCGGTCCCTTGCCCATCGCCTTGACGACCACCTTGGTCTGCACCTTCTCGAAGGCCCGGTCGAACTTGGCGGTCTTGTTGCTCAAGCTGCTCAGCTCCGGGCGAGCGGTCGGGTCGATGCGCTCAGGCCCCGGCGGGGCGCCGCCGCCCATCGTGCGGATGTCGGTGAGCGTCCCGGCGACGTTCTGCCAGGCCCGCCGGTTGCCGTCGGTGCTCGTGTCACCGGCGTTGCAGTGCAGCAGGACGCCACCGGTCCGGAGCACCGCGTTGGTCTTCTTCATGGCGGTCGATGCGGCCAGGACGAGCTGCAGATCGAGATTGGCGGCGCCCCCCTTCCGAAGCTGCCCGTCATCGTGGTCTGCGCAGATCTCGAGCCCGATCTTCACGGTCGTCCCGATCTGGTTGAAGTCGAAGGTGCCAAGCTGGTTGCCGACGGCGAAGATCATGACCTTGGCGGCCTTGCTATCCTGCGTGTTGAGTTCGCCGCAGTTGAGCATCTTTCGGTACTTGAACACCTGCTGGCCGCCGTAGAACGCGTAGGCGGTGTTGTGCGCGAGGTAGGTCTTCTTCTCCGCCCCCACGGTATAGAGGCCCTGGTACTTCACCGTGCGGGCAATGTGCGTGGGGTCGGCCTTCAGCCGCGCCTTCTCCAGCTTGTTGTCCACGAGCGGCTTGAAGTACGACACGGTGCCCGGAATGAGCAGCAGGTCGGGGAAGTCGGCGCTGAGCGTCTTCAGCCCTTCCACCAGATGGCCGCGCGTCTCGTAGTTCACGACATGCCGGTTGCACGTCTCGGAGAACAGGTACTCGGGGGCGAGGAACACCCGAAGCGCGTGGGTGCCATGGGGGAGCCCGGTCGGCGTGGGAATGGCCAGGTCGGCGATGCCCACGACCTTGCGGAGCAGCGTGAGCTTGTCCTGCCACGAGAGCAGGCTGGTCATGTTGAGCAGGTCCCGAGGATCGGACGCACCGCTGCCGATTTCGGTCATGACATTCCAGATGGCAGCGCGCAGCAGGACGGGCATGATGGGCAAGTCTCCGGAAGGGCGACGCACTCACCCGCTGCACGACGCCAGGCCAGCAGCACACGGGGTGACGGCAAACGCGCCGCCGTGGAATGCGAAGTTGAGCTGCGAAGTTGCGACTTTGCACCGCTTCCGGCAAATCCCGACAGGCGGCACGCCATCGGGTGGGTATGCTGACCATGCGGCTCCCGTATTGGTGTCCTTGCCCGGGAGATCCCCAGGACGGATCGGTGGTGGCTCGCGAAGCGCGTGCTCTTGCTGGGCGGGCGACACCGTGGTGGTGGCGTCGGGGGGCGCTCGCGAGCAGGTGCTGGTGCTCGAGCCCTGGCACCGCGTGGACCACGGCGTGGGGCGTCATCGGCATGTGGTGCGGAACGGACTGATCGGCGCGGGCACCCTCGCGCTCGTCGGCGCCGGCATCGGTGCCTCGGTCGTGAATCCGAAGGCGTCGCCGTCGAGTGCCTGCGTCCCCCTTGTCCCGGAGGGCGCCTGCTGGGGGATCACCCGCGGCGGGACCCCGCGCGAGGCGGGGGCGGCGGTGGCTATGGCGCGGTGGTGGGCGGCCAGATCGGGCTGGTCACGGGGCTCGTGCGCCACGAGACGTGGCGACCGGTGGTGCGACCCATCGAGCCGAAGGTGGCGCTGTCGGTGGGGCCGGTTGCGGGGCGCGTGGGGATGCGGGGGCGGCTGCTGATCGGCCGGGCTCGGCCAGGACCGCCCTGAGGAGCGGCGCCGCGTTCAGGGCAATGGTGTGCGTGCGCCCGGCGCTCGCCGGCCACCAATCAGCCGGTCGAGTTCGGTGATGCTGAAGCGTGTGCTCACGATGTATGGCGGCTGCCCCTCGGCCCAGTGTCCGTAGGTGGTGCCCACGAAGGTGCCGTCGCGCAGCACTTCAAGCCCGGGGTAGCTTGAGTCCCAGCGGTCGGTGTTGTCGGCGAGGCGCACCCGAAACTGACCGGGCGCACCGGACAGCAGGTCGCCAAAGTGCCCCACCCACGCCACCCAGTCGCCGGCGGTGGCGCTGTTGGCGGCCATGTCGCGGAATGTCACCACGAGACGGCCATCGGGCGCGTACTGCGCCGTGTGCCGGTCGCCGGTGAGCTCACGGGCCACGGGGCGCGGTGTGCTCCACGTGGCGCCTTCGTCGGTCGTGCTCATCACGTGCGACTCGGCGCGCCGCCGGTTCTCGCGCAGCAGCAGCGCCAGCGTACGCCCGTCGGGCGACCGCACGGCCCCTGGTTCGCAGAGATGCACCTCGTTGCCGCTCCAGATGGCGCGTGGCGTGTCCCAGCTGCGGCCGCCATCGCGTGAGCGCACCTGATACAGCGTGAAGGTGCCCGTGGCCTTGCCGCCCGCGGCAAAGAAGCGTCCGTCGTCGTGGAAGAACGCCAGCAGGCTGCCGTCGCGCATGACGACCACCGAGCCCATCACCACGATGCCGCCCCAGTCGGCGATGGGCGCGAGTGGGGTCCACGTCTGCCCTTCGTTATCGCTGGAGGCGAGTCGTGCGGGGTGGAGGCCGGAGAAGAGCAGCAGCCGACGCCCGCCGCGGATGGGATCGGGGACGCGGTGGATGGTCGGCACTTCGCGCGAGCTGCGCCAGTTGTCGGGCACCGGCAGCCGCTCGCTCCAGGTGCGGCCGGCGTCGGCGCTGCGCTTCATCACGATGCCGCCCTCGCCGTGCCCCTTGGGATACACGGCCAGCATGGTGCGCCCATCGCCGAGCAGCGCCGTGGTGACGTGGCCGAGGTACTGGCCGGGTTCCCGATCGACGATGACGAGGCGCGCGGAGTCGCGCGCGAGGTCAAGCTGGGGGATGCGGAAGGAGTCCTGTGCGGCGAGGGACGCCGGCAGCAGGAGCACGCAAAGAGACGTGAGAGAGCGGCGCATGTCGTTCGGGATACGATGGAGGACGGGGAGGCGCACCGCAATGACGACCTCGGCCTTATGTCGGTCGCGAGAGCCTGTGTCCGGTTTCGCTCGTTGCTGGCGCCATGACAATGACTGCAGTACATCGGTCGGCATCTCACGTCAGCTCCGGATATGGCCATGGCCAACAAGCTCACTCACCTGTCGCTCCCCTCTGCGCCCCCGACGTTGCCCCGGCCCCGGCTGCACGACGCCTCGTCACTCGACAGAGTCCGGTACGAAACCCAACGTGACGATCCGTCTCCAACCGAGCGTCGGCGATCGCGTGGTCTACCTTGCCCTCGGGCCCACGAAGGAAGGCGGTACACGGCAATGGAAACTCGTGGTGGGGGGCCGCATCACCAACAATGAGCCGCAGGACATCGCGCTTACGGGCGTCCGCTTCACCTTCCCGAGTTCGCAGGTCCCGGACGCGGTGATGTATCGCCCCGACCTTGTGACCGATCCGATCCCGCCGGGTCAGTCCGCCTGGTGGTCGAGTGGCGTCGTGGGTATCCCGAATACCAAAGAGTCCAAGTACAACGCCGTGTATCACGACCTGCCGGCGCCAGCGGGCGTTCGCATCCATCTGCAGTTCGCGGGCTACACACAGGAGATTGCCATCGCGGCGCCGCTGGTCCGCCACGAAGCACCGGTGGCGGGCAAAGGCTACCGCTTTCCGTTTCTCGGCGCGCGATCTGGCGCCGGGCGAGTGGTACGCAGATCTTCGCCCACGACATCAGCGTGGTTGGTGTCCGTGCCGACGGGAGTTTCTCTCGTCTGGTCGAAAACGGCCGTGACCATCGCAACTCCGACTATCGCATCCATGGGTTGCCCGTGCGCGCCATGGCCGATGGCGTGGTGATCGACGTGGATGACGGCATGGCGGAGAACACGCCGCCGGGGTTCCCCGATCCGGCACCGGCAAAGAAGGGGGGCAATGTGGTCCGTGT
>JBEILM010000097.1:0-14882 GCA_040379205.1 Gemmatimonas sp. | reverse complement strand
CGGGTGCTGCTCATGAGCGGCTACGCCCACACGCCGGACGACTCGCTCGAGAGCGCCAACGGTTTCCTCGCTAAACCCTACAGCGCGCCGGAGCTGCGCGAGGCGGTGTCGGCGGTGCTCACCCGCAGCGAAACGTCGGCGCAGCGGTCGCCGTTTCGCACGGCGACAACGCGCCCTCAGTGCGCGCCGTGTCCCGTCCCGTGACGCGGCCGCGCCAGAATGCCGGCGAATTCGATCACGAACGCGCGCTGCGTGGCGGCGCCACGATTCGGGATCTTGTATCCGGTGATGAAGATCCACTCGCGCGGCAGGTTGAACTGGAGGGCCGGGATCGCCGACGCGAGATCGTGCCGCCCCGAATACCAGTCGGCGATGAGGCTCACCCGCTGGCGGAAGGCACCACCGAGCGGCTGCTCGATACCGGCCATGGCCCCGAACTTCTCCTTGCCGAACAGCTGCGGCGTGCCGTAGGTCGGCCCCGCCGTCAGGCGCGTGCGCAGCTTCGGAATGCGCAGGCTCCCCGAGGAGAACACCCAGCTGCCGGCCCCGTTGCCATCGAGGGAGATGGGTACGAACACCCCGAGGGTGCCACGCAGCTGCCAGGCTCTTCCCACCGCCGACGGCAATTCGTACACGGACTTGAAGCCGGCCGCGATGGTACGATTGCCCGTGGCCGGTCGCCCGAAGTTGACGAACGAGAGCGCGAGTTCCGTCTCGAATCCGCCGGGAAGGATCGACTTGCCGAGATGGCCGGCGCCGTAGGTCAGAAACTGAAACGTATTCCACGCCCGGCGTGTCTCGGTCTCGATCTGACTCTCGTGCGTGAAGAACCAGGCACCCTTCGGGGTCGCCTCGGCGTTGGGAATGCCGACGATGAGCGACTGGGCACCGGCGCGCGCTGCAGGCGCGCCCACGAGCATGGCAATCACCAGCAGGGCGACATGCCACTGCCGGGATGAGACAGAACCGTTAGGCACGATCTATGAATGAAAAGCCGTTTGTCGAATGGATTTGTCGGGTATAGCCCCCCTGTTATGCGGCAGCGCGTGCGATTGTTCCCGCTTCCATCCGTTCCAATACACGCAATTCATCCACCGGCGTGAACGCGGCGGCGCGGTCGCGTCACACGTCGCTGAGGGCCCAGCGCACCTGGAATTCGAGTTCGTCCTCACCATCGGCGCGCTCGTGTTCAATCGAGAACGCGGCGTCGGCCTGCACCCGCAGCCGTTCACCCGCCACCTGAATGGTGAACGGCGTTTCCGCTTCCAGGGCATCGGCGAGGCGGCGCAGCTTGGCGACGAATTGGGCGCGCGTGCAGGTGCGCTCGAGATCGCGATCGGGACGAACAGGCATGGTGATGTCGGGGTGGCGGTGGAGAAGTCAGGCCGGCGTTGACGGCAGGATGGTGAAGGGTATCACCGTGGCGACACCCTGCCACCGCAGGGCCTCGCGTCTGCTCCGTGTGCGCGTCCCGGCGTTCCCGGTCATGCCGGCGCCTTCACTCACCGCCGCCGCCCCAGCTCCGTCCTGACCTCGAACGTCCGTGCACCGCCCGCCAGCGGCAGCACCTCGTTCACGAGCGTGAGCAGGAACCGCCCCGGTTCCTCGAGCATCACGAAGTGGGCACTGCGCTCGAAGGTGATGAACTGCTTCGTCGGCGCCTCGATGCGATCGAAGTGTGCGCGGGCCGACGCATACGGCGTGTGCAGATCGTAGCGCCCCATCAGAAAGATCATCGGCACCTGATAGCGGTACGACGGTGGTGCCGCGCCAGTGGGGCTGCCGGTGATGGCCCGCGCACCCCACTGCGTGGCCGCAATGAGCGTCTCGGCTTCGCGTGCCGTGTACTCGGGCCCCCAGTCGGAGAGGGAGAAGAACAGGTCGAGCGTCGGCTTGCCATACCAGCCTCCATCGTACACGCGGGCCCATTTGCGCAGCGCCAGCGCGCGCTCGATGCCACGCACGGCGGAGCGGTCGGGCGCGAGGGCGTCGAGCTCGCGCATGGCCTGCGTATCGGCCTGGGCGCGGGCGATCTCGAGGAGCCGGGCATGCAGCGGGTCAGCCGGTCCGGCGACATCGGCGGCGGTGACCCCCATGCCGACCCACGCGTGGAAGAGTTCCGGGTGCTGCTGCACGAGCGCCGGTGTGAAGGCGGTGCCCCACGACCAGCCGAGCACGACGAGCTTCTCCTGGCCGAGCCGCGCCAGCACGTGGCGTACGATCACCTCGGCGTCGCGCACATGCTGCTCTGCCGTCATGGTGGGACGGAGCCGCGCCGTATCGGCCGGATTCCTGTTCTTGCCCACGGCGCGCTGGTCCGAGTTGACCACCGTGAAGAAGTCCTCCCACAGCTTCTGGTACGCCCACGACGACGCGAGCATCGCACTGCCGGGGCCGCCGTGTACCACCAGCAGAATGGGATTGCGGCGGTTGAGCCCGCGAATGCTGATCCACTGCGTCGAGCCGTTGACCTGGACCGGTTCCAACAGCTCGATGCCCTCCGGCGTGTGGATGCGCTGCAGGTCGGCGATGCGGGCCACGAGGCGGTCGCGGGTCACCGGGAAGCCCGGTGCCGGCTGCGCGTGCGCCGGCAGGGCACACGCGGTCGCAGCAATCGGCAAGGTTCGCGCGAGGCCGTACATGGACAGCCCCCGGATGCCACGTTACCGTAACCGCCGTTATGCAAAAGACACGAACGATTCCGGTACGTGAGCGGCACCCGTGAGCCGCCCCCGAGGTGACCACCGCGAGCGCCGTGACGCCATCGCGCAGGCCGCCGCCACGGTGATCGCATCCCAGGGGCTCGAGCGCGTGACCATGCGCATGGTGGCGGCCGAGCTGGGCGTGACCACCGGCGTGGTCACGCATTACTTCCCGTCCAAGGATGCGCTCCTGCGGCACACCAAGGACATGGCCTTCGACCGCACCTTCGCGCGGGCCCAGGCGGCCGCCGAGGGGCCGCCCGGCATGGAGCGCCTGCACGCCGTGGTGGAGGCCACCCTGCCGCTCGACCGCGAGCGGCGCATCATGTGGCGCCTGCTGGTGGCGTTCTTCGGCAGCGCCGTGGGCGCGCCGGCGCTGCGGCAGATGCAGACGCGGCGCATGCAGCGGTGGTATGCGCTGTTCGCCGAGGTCGTGTCGCGCCTGGCCGAGACCGGCGAACTGCCGCCGCACGCCGACCCCACCCGCACAGCCAAGGCCATTGCGCTGTTCGTCGAAGGGCTCGCCATTCACGTGGTCATGAGCGCGCCGGTGGCGAGTGCCAGCTGGCAGCGTGAGTTCGCGCGAGAACAGGTACGCCGACTCGTCACCGGCTGACACCGAGGAATCCCATGGGACGTCTCCGCCATCATCGCCGGTCCGCGAGGCGCCTGCGGCATCTGCTCGGCCTCGCGCTGACCACCATGCTGCCTGTGGCATCGGCCTCCGCCCAACCGGCACCGGCCGCCGAGCTGCGTACGCTGTCGTTCAGCACGGGCGAAGGGACATGGGTCTCGCTGGACGTCAGTCCCGACGGCCGGACCCTGGTCTTCGAACTGCTGGGCGATGTGTACACGCTGCCGGTGGCCGGCGGGCGCGCGCAGCCGCTGCTCACCGGCCGTGCCTTCCAGTCGCAGCCGCGCTTTTCACCCAGCGGCACGCAGCTGGTGTACATCAGCGACGAGAGCGGCTCCGACAACGTGTGGATTGCCAACGCCGACGGGTCGGCGCCTCGCCCGCTCACGACGCTGCCACGGGCCGGCATGCTCTCACCGGCGTGGACGGCCGACGGGCGCGCCATCGTGGTCACAGTCACTGCGCCGTACACCACGCGCACCGCGGAGCTGTGGCGTTACGAGGTGGCCACCGGCCAGGCCACCCGCCTGCTGGAGAACGGCAACGGCCCCGCGCAACCGCTGGTCTCGGCGCCGGCTCCTGGGCCCTACGGAGCGGTGCCCAGTCGCGACGGGCAGAGTCTCTGGTTCACGTCGGTCACCCCGCGTCCGTACGGCAGTCGAAACGGGCCCACGAGCGCCATCCTGCGGCTTCCCGCCACCGGCGGTGCGCCAGCGCCCGTCATCGTGGACGGCATGCCGGCCATGAAGCCGCTGCTGTCGCCCGATGGCGGCACGCTGGTGTACGGCACCGTGCGTGAGGGGCGCACCGGGCTCAAGGCGCGCGACCTCGCCACGGGACAGGAGCGCTGGCTCGCCTATCCGGTGGATCGGCACCAGCTCGAAGCCCGGGCGTCACGCGATGTGCTGCCCAACGCCGCCTTCTCGCCCGATGGCCGCTGGCTGTACGCGGCGTTCGGCGGGCGCATCCACCGGCTCGGTGTGCACGACGGCAGCGACACGGTCATTCCGTTCACCGCCGATGTCGCGCTCACCGTGACCCCGACGCTGCGGACAGCGCAGCGGCTCGATACGGGCGCGGTGCGCGCGCGCATCGTGCAGCACGTCACGACCGCCCGCGACGGGCGCGTGGCCTTTTCCGCGCTCGGGCGCATCTGGGTGGCGGGGCCGGAGGGCGCTGCGCCGCGGCGGCTCACGGCCTCGCCCCGCGCGCGCGAATTCACGCCGGCATGGTCGCCCGACGGGCGCTGGGTGGCGTATGTCACCTGGGACGACAACGGCGGTGCGCTCTGGAAGGCGCGTACCGATGGGCGTTCGGCGCCGGTGCGCCTGAGCGGCGCGCCCGCCTTCTGGCATGGCCCGCGCTGGAGCGACGACGGCGCCCGCATCACGGCGACGACGGCTCCGCTCATGTCGGCGCTGTCGGCCCCGCCCGGTGGCCTGCCCGTCGATGCGCAGCAGGTGGAGATGCCCGCTACCGGCGGTGCGGTGCGCGTGATCGGACCGGCGCCGCGCACGCCGAGCGCCGCCGCCGCGAGCACCGGTACCGGCGCCCCCAACGACGGCGCGCTTCTGTCTGCCCTTCGCGTGTCGCTGCCGCGCGCGACGGCGCGCGGACAGCTCGTGCTGCGTGGGGCCACGGTCATCACCATGCGCGGTGATGAAATCGTGGCCAATGCCGACCTCCACATCAGCGACGGGCGCATCGTGCACGTGGGGGCGCGCGACAGCCGTCCCGTTGCCGCGGGGGCGCAGGTGATGGATCTGCGCGGCCGCTACATCGTGCCCGGCTTCATCGACCTGCACGCGCACTGGGGCGCCGGGCAGGGCTCACTCACCGTCGCCGACCTGCCGCAACCGGAGTCCACCAACGGTTTCGCGAATCTGGCCCATGGCATCACCACCATTCGTGATCCGCAGGTCGCCCCGGACATCTTCGCGGTGGCCGACATGGTGGAGGCCGACGGGGTACCGAGTCCACGCGTCTTCTCCACGGGGCCCGGTGTGTTCGGGAGCATCGACTCCCAGACGCTGGAGGACATGCGGCGCGCGCTCGTGCGCTATCGCGACGTGTACCGCACGCCGTATCTCAAGGCGTATCAGGTGGGCAACCGGCAGCAGCGGCAGTGGCTGGTGCAGGCGGCCCGCGAAATGGGGATGATGCCCACCACCGAAGGCGGAGCCGACGGGAAGGAGGACATGACCCACGCCATGGACGGCTTCAGCGGTCTCGAGCACGCCGTGCCCGAGGCCCCGCTGCACGACGACCTGGTGCAGCTGTTCGCGCGCACCGGCATCGTGAACACGCCCACGGTGGTGGTGAGCTTCGGCGCCGCGCTGCCCATTTACCGGCTGCTGGCCGAGGAGCGACCGCACGAGGACGCGCGGGTGGATCGCTGGTTCCCCGCCGGGCAGTTGTACCAGCGCAGCTCCAGCCGGCTGCTGTGGTTTCCGCCGGAGGACTATCAGGACCGCGAGGTGGCCGCCGGCGCGGCGGCGGTGCTGCGCGCCGGTGGTCACATCGGCCTCGGCGGGCACGGCGAGGTGCAGGGTCTCTCCAACCACTGGGAGATGCGGCTGCTCGAAGGTGGTGGCATGCGGCCGCACGAGGTGCTGCGAGTGGCCACCATGGAGGGCGCATATGCGCTGGGGCTGGAACGTGAACTGGGCAGTCTCGAGGCCGGCAAGGTGGCCGACCTCGTGGTGCTCGACGCCGATCCGCTGCAGGACATTCGCCACACCCGCTCGATTGCCTTCGTGATGAAGGGGGGCACACTCTATCGCGGCAGCACGCTCGACCGGGTGTGGCCATCGCCGGCGCCGCTCACCCTGCCCTGGTCGCTGCGCCGCACCGGCATTCCCATGCTGGCCGCCGTGGATACGCTGGTGCGCCGCACCATGGAACGGTTGCGGGTGCCCGGTCTGGCGCTGGCGGTGATGCGCGGCGGTGAGGTGCTGCTGGCCCGAGGCTACGGGGTGGCCGAATTGGAGCATCGCACCCCGGTCACCGACGCGACGATGTTCCAGTCGGGGTCGATGGGCAAGCAGTTCACCAGTGCCGGCATCATGGCGTTGGTGGAGGATGGCCGTCTCGATCTCGAGGCGTCGGTGCGCCGCTATCTGCCCGACACGCCGGACAGCTGGCAGCCCATACGCCTGCGCCACCTGCTGAACCACAGCGCGGGGCTGCCCGACTACACCGCCGACGGCTTCGACTACCGCCGCGACTACACCGACGACGACCTGCTGCGCATGGCGGCCGCGCTGCCGGTGGAGTTCGCACCCGGCACGCGCTGGAACTACTCCAACACCGGATACGTGGTGCTGGGCATCATCATCACGCGCGTGACCGGCATGCCGTATCACGAGTTCCTGCGGCAGCGGCTGTTCACGCCGGCGGGCATGCCGACCATTCGCGTGATCACCGAAAGTGCCGTGGTACCGGAGCGGGCCCACGGCTATCTGCCGGTGCCGGGCGGCTGGGAGCACGCCGCGTGGGTAGCCCCGCGCCTCAACACCACCGCCGATGGCTCCATGCTGCTGTCGCTGCGCGACATGATCGCGTGGAACGAGGTGGTGCGCACCAAGGCCGTGCTGAAGCCCGAGAGCTGGGCGCGCATCCTGTCGCCCATGACGCTCAACAGTGGCCGCGCGTACGGCTACGGCTTCGGCTGGTTCATCGGCGAGGCAGGCGGGGCCCCGCTGCACGAGCATGGCGGCACCTGGCAGGGATTCGTGACGCAGTACTCGCGCTACACCGGTCGCGACCTCGCCGTGGTGGTGCTGTCGAATGCGCGGACCATGGCGCCGGCCACGATCGCCGCGGCGGTGGCGGCGCTCTACGACTCGACGCTGGCGCCAGCGCCGCCGGTCACCGCGCCCAGCGCCGACCCCGATCCGGCCATGACGGCCTACGTGACCCGCATGCTGGAGAAGACCGCGCGTGGCGAGTTGCAGCTCTCCGACTTCGCGTTCGTGCGGCAGACCATCTTCCCGCGCCTGCGGGCCGCGGCCACCACCCTGTTGCGTGACAAGGGCGCACCCACGCGCCTGGAGTTCCTCGTACGTCGTACGTTGGGCGACGACACCGAGGCCGAGTACTACGCGTGGTACGGCCGCGAGCGCTATCGCGTGGTGGTGTCGGTGGGGCCCGCCGGCGGGCTCACCGGGTTGCGGGTGACACCGGAGATGACACCGGAGACGACACCGGAGATGACAGCGGAGGCGGTGCCATGACGATGCGGCGTGCTGTTGGCGTGGCCATGCTGCTGGCGGCGACCGCCTGTACGCCGGCGCCGTCGTACGACGTGGTGCTCACCGGCGGCACCGTCATCGATGGCACGGGCGCGGTGCCGGTGGTGGCCGATGTGGCGCTGGTAGGCGATACGATCGCAGCCATCGGGCCATCGCTCGACACCCGCGGCGCCTCGCTCGTGGTGGACGTGCGTGGCCGCGTCGTGGCGCCGGGCTTCTGGGACAACCATGCGCATCTGGTGACGCTCGAGGCGCATCCCCTGGCGGAGAACTTCATCCGGCAGGGCATCACCACCATTCTCGCGCCGCAGCACAGCCAGGATCAGCCGTTCCCGCTCGACGCCTACATGGCCCGGGTGCGCACGGCCCCCAACGTCGGCCTGTTCACGGGGCACACGTGGATTCGCAAACGGGTGATGGGGCTGGCCAACCGGCGCCCCACCGCCGCCGAACTGGCGTGGATGCAGGCGCTGGTGGATTCGTCCATGACGCAGGGAGCGCTGGGGCTGGCCACTGGGCTCGAGTACACGCCGGCCGCCTTCGCCGAATCCGACGAGATCGTGGCCCTGGCCCGGGTGGCGGCGCGACACGGTGGCGTGTACGTCACCCACATGCGCGACGAAGGCGCCGGCGTGCTGGAGTCGGTGCAGGAGACGCTGGACGTCGGCGCGCGCGCCGCCATTCCGGTACAGATCAACCACCTCAAGGTCACCGGCGCCGCGCAGTGGGGATGGAGCGCGCGTATCCTGGCACGCCTCGACTCCGCCGCGGCCACCGGGGTCGAGGTGGCGTTCGACGTGTACCCGTACGACGCCTACAGCACCTACTCCGACCTGATGTTCCCCGCCTGGGTGCTGGCCGACGGGCCGGCGGCGTTCGCCAGGCGGGTGGCCGATGCTGCCACGCGGCAACGGCTCGTGCGCGAGATGCGGACGCTGTTCACGCGGCAGACCGGGCCGGGCCCCGAAACGATCCGTTTTCGCGAGGTCACGGCGCACCCGGAACTCGCGGGACGCACGCTCGCCGATCATCTCGACCGCATCGGGCAGCCACGCACCATCGACGCCGCGGTGGAGGCGCTGATCGCCCTGCAACTCGACGGGGGCTTCATCGGGGTGTTCACGGGCATGGATGAAGGCGACATCGAGCGGTTCATCCGGCATCCGCGCGCCATGTTCGAGACCGACGGCGACCTGGTGGAGCCGGGCACGGGGTATCCGCACCCGCGCAGCTACGGCGCGTTCCCGCGAGTGCTCGCCCGCTATGTGCGCGAACGCCGCACGCTCACCCTGGTGGACGCGGTGCGGCGCATGACCGCCATGCCGGCGGCGTGGCTGGCGCAGACCGATCGCGGCACGCTGCAGGTGGGCAAGGCCGCCGACGTAGTGGTGTTCGACCCCGACGCGATCATCGACCGGGCGCAGTACACCGACCCGCACCACTACGCCGAGGGGGTCGTGCACGTGCTGGTGAACGGCCAGTTCGTGTTGCGTGACGGCGCGATGACGGGGGCGAAGCCGGGGCGGTTTCTTCCCCGGCGGAGAGTGGCGCAGGGCGCAGTACGCTGAAGATGTCGGTGACAAGCCATGGCTGATGTGCGAATGGCGACTGGAGCGTGAGACGTCGCTTCACGGGCGTCAAGCACGGCGCCCACTGATTGGCGTGAGCGTGCCCGGCGAACGACCCACCCATCCGACCTCTCGCCGGCGCATCACTTGCGCCGTATACTCGCGTCGCTACTGACCCACCCCATTGTCCTTCCCGTGTCGCAATTTCCCGCCTGGAGGAACGTCATGCTCCCTCGTCGATGGTTGTGGTCTGTCTTGCCTGGTCGTGCGCCTGCTGCACAACGGCTGGTATCCATGCTGCTCACCGGCGCGATCGCCGGCCTGCTGACGGCGACATCCGGCACCCAGGCGCTGCACGCGCAGGGTGCCACGGGCACCGTGCGCGGCACCGTGACCGACTCCGCCACGGGCCGCCCGGTGGCCGGCGTTCAGATGACCGTCTCCGGTGCCGCCGCCCGCGCTGCCACCACCGAAGCCGGCAGCTACCAGCTCACCGGGGTACCCGCCGGGCGCGTCACCGTGCGCGCGCAGCGGCTCGGCTACGCCGCCATCCAGCGCACGATCGACCTCGCCGCCGGCGGCACCGTCACGCTGGATCTCCGCCTGCGTCCGGTGGCGGCGGTCCTCAGCACGGTCGTCGCCACCGGCTACGGCAGCAGCCGGCGCGCCACCGTGAGCAACGCCATCGCCAGTGTCGACAGCAGCGCCTTCGAGGCGATTCCCGTCGTGAGCATCGACAACGCGCTGCAGGGGCGCGTCCCCGGCGTCCAGGTCATGCAGAACAGCGGCGAACCCGGTGGCGGCGTCTCGGTGCGCATCCGCGGCCCGGCCTCGCTCAACGCCGGCAGCCAGCCGCTGTACGTCATCGACGGTGTGCCCATGCTGCAGGGCACCTTCGAGCAGATCACCGGCACCAGCGGGCAGCGCATGACGCCCATCTCGGGCATCAACCCCGACGACATCGCCTCCATCGACGTGCTCAAGGACGCCGCCGCCGCCGCCATCTACGGCTCGCGCGGCTCCAATGGCGTGGTGGTCATCACCACCAAGCGCGGCGCCGGCGGCAACCGCTTCCGCTTCAACATGAGCGCCTACACCGCCTCGCAGACGGTGGAGCGCACGCTCGACCTGCTGAACTCCACGGAGTACGTGGCCGTGATGAACGAGGCGCGCACCAATCAGGGGCTCGCCCCGCGCTTCGCCCCCGGTACCGACAGCATCAACACCGACTGGCAGGGCGCCATCTTCCGGCAGGCGCCCATGAGCGAGGTCAACATGAGCGTGAGCGGCGGCACCGACCGCCTCCGCATGTTCCTTAGCGGCAGCGACACCCGGCAGACCGGCATCGTCATCGGCTCCGACTACCAGCGCCAGGCGCTGCGGCTCAATACCGATGCCCAGGCCACCAGCAAGCTCACCCTCACCTCCAACATCGGGCTCACGCGCGAGTCCAACGATCGCGTGCCCGGCGACCAGAACATCGACGGTGTGGTCACCAACGCGATGGCCATGCAGCCCTTCTCGCCGGTGCGCGGCAACGTGTTCGGCTTTGCCGGCATCGCCAATGGGCTCATCTACTCCAACCCGGTGGCCACGGCCACGTTCAGCTCGCTCAACGTGACCACGCTGCGCGCCCTCGGCAATCTCGAAGCGCGCTACGCGATCACGCCCAAGCTCAACCTCTCCGCGCGCCTCGGCAGCGACATCTACGCGCTCGACGAACTGCGCTGGCGCTCGCCCAAGGTGGACCGCGCCGTGAGCGCCAGCGTGGGCGGCGAGGGCGCCAACGGTCGCACCCGCGCCTATCGCTTCCTCGCCGAAACGTTCGGCAACTGGGATGTCATCGACTCCGACAACCAGACGCTGCGCATCACCGCCGGGGCCAGCCAGGAGCGCAACAACACCAACTTCAACTACGTCGCCGGCACCGGCTTTCCCACCGGCTTCGAACGCTTCGTGCGCAACGCCGCCCAGGTGTCGGTGTTCGACGGCAGCGAGACCGAGAACACGCTGGTGTCGTACTTCAGCCGCGCCAACTGGGCGTGGCGCGAACGCTACGTGCTCACCGCCAGCCTGCGGCGCGACGGCTCGTCGCGCTTTGGCGACAACAGCCGCTACGGCAACTTCGCGGCGCTCTCGGGCGCCTGGACGGTGTCCGACGAAGAATGGGCGGGTGCACTCTCCCGCCTCATGACGCTCAAGCTGCGCGCCAGCCGCGGCACCACCGGTAACCAGCAGATCGCGGACTTCGGCAGCCGGACGCTGGCCGCCGCCAATCCCTACGCCGGTGTCGCCGGACTGGCGCCGTCGCAACTGGGCAACCCCAACCTCCGCTGGGAGCGCACTACCGAGACCGACCTCGGTGCCGACATGGGCTTCCTCGACGGACGTGTCAACGTGGTGGTGGACTGGTACAACCGCGCCACCGCCGACCTGCTCGTCAATCGGCCGGTGGCCGCCACCAGCGGCTACACCACCGTGGCCGACAACGTGGGCTCGCTGCGCAACCGCGGCGTGGACCTGCAGCTCCAGACCGTGAACATCCGCCGCCCCGGCGCCAACGGCTTCGAGTGGACCAGCGATCTCAACATCACCTGGAACCGCAACCTCGTCACCGCGCTCTCCGACGGGCAGCCGGTCAACTCCACCACCTCGGGACGTCTCACCAGCGTGGCCATGGTCGGCAAGCCCATCGGCACCTTCTTCATGTTCGACTTCCTGCGGGTCGACCCGGCCACCGGCAACGCCATCTATCGCCGCGCCGACGGCGGCGAAACCATGACCCCAGTCACCGCCGATCTGTCCACCGACCTCGGTAGCGCCCAGCCCGACTACTTCGGCGGCTTCACCAACGCGATGCGCTGGAAAGGGTTCGATCTCCGCACCTTCCTGCAGTTCACGCAGGGCAACGAGCTGCTCAACATGAACCGCCTATTCGCCGACGACGGCGGCAACTCGTCCGACAACAAGTTCGGCAATGTGCGCAACCGCTGGCAGAAACCGGGCGACATCACCGACCAGCCCCGCATGGGCAGCACCGGTGGTGCACGCTTCATGTCCGATCGCTTCATCGAGGACGGGAGCTTCGTGCGCCTGCAGGAAGTCACCCTCGGCTGGCGCCTGCCGGCGTCGCTCACCAAGCAGATGCGCGCCGATAACGCGCGCCTCTACGTGAGCGGCCGCAACCTCGTCACCTGGACCAGCTACACCGGCTACAACCCCGATGTCAACTCGGCCGGCACCAACGCGAACCTCTCGCTCGGCGTCGACTTCTACGCGTACCCGCTGGCCCGCACGTGGACCGTGGGCATCAACGCCGGATGGTGATCATGACTTCCTTCAAGCGCTGTACCCGATCGCTCGCGCGCCTCGCCGCGTTGGCCGCCGTCGCCGCGACGACCGCCTGCGACGGCATCCTGCAGACGGAGCCGGTCACGTCGCTCCCGCAGGACCAGATGATCCAGGACGCCGCCACCGCCATCGCGTCCCTCAATGGCGCCTATGACGCGCTGCAGAGCGGCAGCTACTACGGCCTGTCGGCGCAGCTCGTGGGCGACCTCGCCGCCGACAACACGGTCTGGTCGGGCACCTTCCAGTACCTCGGGGAGATGCAGACCAACCGCATGCAGGCCGACAACGCTGAAGTCACCGCCTTTTGGACGGCGATCTACTCGAGCGTGAATCGCGCGAACCTGCTCATCGACATCGTGCCCACGGTGAGCAGCATTCCCGAGGCCACCCGCTCCGACGTCATGGGGCAGGCGTACTTCATTCGCGCGCTCGGCTTCCACAACCTGGTCAAGTACTGGGGCCCGGTGCCCATTCCCACGAAGGTCACCACCGGTCCCGACGAGTCCAAGAGCTACGTGCGCGCGCCGGTGAACGACGTGTACACGCAGGTGCTGCGCGATCTCGACAGCGCCCAGGCTCTCATCCGCAACAGCACCAACACCCGGTATGCCACGGCCACGGCCGCCCGCGCCCTGCGGGCGCGGGTGCTGTTCTACCGGGCGGGGCTCCCCGGAAACGGCAACAGCCAGGCCGACTATCAGGCGGCGCTGGATGCGGCCAACGCGGTGCTGGCCGGACGTGACACGCTCGTGGTGCCGTACGCGGATCTCTTCTCGGCGCTGGGCAGCAACACCACCGAGGACATCTTCCGCGTGGCCTTCAACGCCACCGAGACCAACGGGCTGAGCAACTACTACCTGTCGGTGGGGCGCGCCGAAGTGCAGCCCAGCGCCGAGCTCGATGCGGCGTATCCGGCGGGCGATATCCGCCGCACGGTGACCGTGCGCCCCAGCGGTGTGGCCTCGCGCCCGCGAAACGGCACCAAGTGGTCGGCGCGCCCGGGCACGGAGCATGTGCACGTGATTCGCCTCGCCGAGGTGGTGCTCATCAAGGCCGAAGCGCTGGCGCGGCTCAATCGCCTCCCCGAGGCGGTGGCCCAGTACAACAAGGTGCGCGTGCGCGCGGGGCTGGCGCCGCATACGCTTGGCAATCAGGTCACCACGCAGGCGCAGGTCATCAGCCAGATCGAACTGGAGCGCCGGCTCGAGCTCGCGCTCGAAGGCGACCGCTGGCCCGATCTCGTGCGGCTGGGGCGCGTGATCGAGGTCAAGGGCATACAGGACCGGCTGGGTCAGGCGCTGTTCCCCCTGCCCATCCGCGATCTGCGCGTGTCGCCGCAGCTCACGCAGAATCCGGGGTACTGACCGGCACGTCGCGTCGTCCCGCAACACAGGCAGGGGGCGGGAATCGGTCGGTGCCGGTTCCCGCCCCCTGTGTGCATGGGCCCGCACGTGCCCAGGTACGGCCGCCCCGCTCCCTGTAGAATGGTGCCCGAGGTGCCCAGCTTGAATGGGGCGCTGAGTTTCCGCCGTCTTCCACCCCACCCCGCATGCACGCTTCGGCACCTGTCACGTCTGATCTCGGAATGGTCCTCGGCGGAGGTGGGGCGCGCGGCGCCTACCAGGTGGGGGTGCTCCACGCCATCGCCGCCCGCTACCCGACGCTGCAGGTCCCCATCCTCGTGGGGGTGTCGGCCGGCGCGGTAAATGCCATTCACCTGGCCGCCCACCGTGGGACGTTCGCCGACGCCATGCAGGCGCTGGTGCAGCTTTGGCTGTCGCTCACCCCCGACCAGGTGTTCCGCGTGGACGCGTGGTCGCTGGCAGCCAACGTCATACGCAGCGGGTTCCGGTTGGTGGCGGGCGGACAGGGGCACCCCGAGCAGTTCCAGGGCATGGTGGACACCGCCCCGCTGCGCGACTTTCTCGAACGGGTGCTGGAACGCAACCCCGACGGGACGCTGCCCGGCATCGCGCACAACCTCGACCGCGGGCACCTGCGCGCGCTCGCCCTGTGCGGCACCAGCTACACCACGTCGCAGAGCGTGACGTGGGTGCAGGGACGCGACATCGCCCTCTGGGAACGCCCACAGCGGCGCAGCGAGCGGACGCACATGCAGGTCGATCATGTGCTCGCGTCCACGGCCCTGCCGCTGCTCTTCCCGGCCACACGCGTGGGCAATGAGTGGTTCGGCGACGGCGGCATCCGCCTCACGTCCCCGCTTTCGCCGGCCCTGCACCTCGGCGCCTCGCGCATCATCACCATTGCCACCCGCTACGATCGCAGCGGCACCGAGGCCGCCCAGCCGCAGGTCGCCGGCTATCCACCGCCGGCGCAGGTGCTGGGCGTGCTGTACAACGCGGTGTTTCTCGAT
>JBEILM010000096.1:0-14890 GCA_040379205.1 Gemmatimonas sp. | reverse complement strand
GCGTGGCCCGCTGTCCCGCCGAGGCGCTGTCGCTGGTGCACGCAGCCGAAGCCTGCTCCCGGACGCGGGCGGAGGAGGGGTCATGATCGACCGCGCCGCCAAGGCGTTCGGGAACGTCTTCCTGCACCTGTATCCGGTGCGTGTGCCGCGGGCGCTGCTGCGCTTTCGCTCGACGTGGCGCCTGGGGTTCATCGCCACCGTGCTGTTCGCGATCCTGCTCGTGACCGGCGTGTACCTGATGTTCCTGTACACGCCCGCGGTGACCATGGCCTACGGCGACCTGCAGCGCCTGCGCACGGCAGTGGGGTTCGGCCAGCTGCTGCGCAACGTGCATCGCTGGTCGGCGCATCTCATGGTGCTGGCGGTGGCGCTGCATCTGGTGCGCGTGTTCTGGGACGCCGCCTACAAGGGACCACGCCGCGTGAACTGGCTGTACGGCGTGGCGCTGTTCGTGATCACGCTGGCGTGGTCATTCACGGGCTACCTGCTCCCATGGGACCAGCTCAGCTACTGGGCGGTGACGGTGGGGAGCGCGCTGTTGGGGTATGTGCCGTTCGTGGGGCGCTGGCTGCGCGAGTTTGCGCTGGGCGGGTCGGAGATCGGCCAGGCGACGCTGCTGCGCTTCTACGTGCTGCACGTGGCGGTGCTGACGGCGGTGTTCGGCGTGTTCATGGCGCTGCATCTCTGGCGCGTGCGCAAGGACGGGCTGGCGGTCGGAGACGACGCGATGCGCGAAGTCGCTACCGATGCCGCTGCCGCGGTCACGAGCGAGGCGCCGCGGCAGCGCCTGCTCGGCTTGGTCACGCCGCCGGTCGGGGTGTCCGTGCATGCGCATCGCCCCGACGAGACCGTGTTCACGTGGCCGCACCTGCTGGTGCGCCACGTGGTGGTGGCGCTGGCCACGGCGTTCGTCGTGGTGGCGATGGGCGTGGCCTGGGAGGCCCCGCTGCGCGAACTCGCCAACCCCAACATCACGCCGGAGCCAGCGAAGGCCCCGTGGTATTTCGTGGGAGTGCAGGAGTTGCTGGCGCACTTTCCGCCGGTGATCGCCGGGGTGGTCATCCCGGCAGCGGCGATCGTCGGGCTGGCGGTGTGGCCGTGGCTCGATCGCTCTCCGGCGCGACGCCCGGCGGAGCGCAAGGTCGCGCTGGGTTTCTTCCTGGCCGCCTGCGGCGTCGCGGTGGCGCTCACCGTGATCGGGGCGTTCTTCCGCGGACCGGGCTGGCGCTGGGTCCTGCCGTGGGTCGAGCTCTATTTCGAACCGTGAGGGGCGAACGATGACCATGTCGCGGCGCGATGCGTTGGTGACGGGGTGGAAGGTGGGCGGTGGCCTGCTCGCCGGCGCCGCCGTGTGGACGAGCGTCGAAGCGTTGCGTCCGCTGGCCGTGGGTGAACACGGCCGGGTGCTACCGCTCGGGCCCGGCGAGGCCTTCACCGAGGGGAGCGTGACCTACGTCCGCGAGGGACGATTCTTCGTGTCCCGCTCGCAGGGACAGCTGTTCGCCCTGTCGCAGGCCTGTCCGCATCTGGCCTGCCGCGTGCCGTACTGCGAAGCGTCGGGGCGCTTCCAGTGCCCCTGCCACGGCTCCGAGTTCACCCTCGCCGGGGAGTGGATCAACGGGCCGGCTCCACGCGGCATGGATCGCTACCCCATCGAGATCCGCAACGGCGTGGCGGTGGTGGATACCCGCGCCCTCGAGGAGGGTCCGAAGCAGGGCGTGCTCGAGCACTTCCGCGAGTCGAAGGGCGGGACCTGCGGCCCCACGGAGCACGCGACGTGAACGCGACACCGCCCTCACGGCGCGACGACCCGCGTCTCGAACGGACGCTCGACCGACAGATGCTGCTCGGGCTGGTGTTCGGCGGTCTGCTCTTCGCCGGCTTCCCGCTGTATGCGGCTCGCGAGCCGGAACGGCGCGCCCGCGCCGCCCGGGAACAGCACGAGACCTATCTGCGACTCGGCGCCGATCAGTACCAGTTGCACTGCGCCAGCTGTCACGGGGCCGAGGGCAGCGGCGGCGGTCCGGCACCCACCCTGCGCGCCGAGGAGTTCCTTGGCGCGGTCAGCGACGTCCAGTTGCGATGGCTGATTGCCGGTGGCCAACCCGGCACGGCAATGGCGCCGTATCACATCGATTTCGGTGGCCCGTTCACCGACCAGCATGTGGAGCAGGTGGTGGTGTACCTGCGCAGCCTCGAGGCCGACGCACCGAGCGTGGCGGGATGGAAATCAGGGGCGCCGGCTCCATCGCGGCCGGTGGTGGCTGCGGCGCCGCCGACAACTCCAGCGGCGGACGTCGCCGCCGACGAGCTTGCCCAGATCACGGTGGCCCCGCTGTACGCGCAATACTGCGCGGCCTGCCACGGGGCCAACGGTCAGGGCATGCCCAACCTCGGCAGCGCCTTGCTCACCGCCGAGTATCGGGCGCGACGCGCCGATAGCACCATGACGCGGCTCATCACCGAGGGCGTACCGGGGAAAGCCATGATGGCCTTCAGCAAGGCCCGTGGCGGACCGCTCACGCCGACGCAGATCGCGGCACTGGTGGCGGCCATCCGGCGTGGACGACTCGCCGACTGATGTAGTGACCGCGGCGGCGAACGACGCACCGCGACTACGCCGCTGTCAGGAGCGACGCCGATACCCAACGGGATTCGAGGCCGATGCGGCACCAGCCATTGCTGCGCTCGTGCACGAACACCTCCTGGTTGCGCGCCAGCGCGGCCAGCTTGCCGAAATCCTTGCCCGGCCCGCTGCGCACGTTGAGCGTGTCGGTGTTCACCGTGGTCCGTTCCACCGCTGACACGAAACGCGCGCTCACCCACTCCTGCTGCGACGACGAGATGCGCAGCCAACCGTTGCGTTCGTCGTGAATGCGGAGAATGCTGCCCAGTGTGACCGCATTGAGCTTGGCCGCGCCGCCGTCGGGCCCTCGCCGCACATTCAGTGTATCGGTGGTGACGACGCCGTAGCGCATGCCGGCCGGTGGCGGCGTCGGCGTGGCGGCGGCTGCGCCCCCGAGGTAGCGGCGGATGTGCGGCAGAAACGAGCGCTGCGCGGCGTCCACCGAGTTGCCTCCGAAGAAGGCGGTGCCCGGGCAGGTCTTGGTGTTGCCGCTGCCGTTGGTGCGCGCCCCGGTGTCGAGGTGGAACCAGTGGTGGTACACGATGCGATCCACGGTGACCGGAATGGCGAAGCGTCGGCAGATGGCGCCCGACATGCCGATGATGCTCGCGCGATGCGCGGCGCTCATCGTGTCACGCCCGGCGTCGAAGTTGCCGAGATGCTCCACGCACAGCGAGTTGGCGTTCTGCCCCTTGATGCAGGCGGGCGTCTGTTCGAGCGAGCGGCCGGTCATGATCGTGCCATCGGGGAACGTCGTGAAGTGCTGCCCGATGTCCCCCCAGCCGTTGTTCGTGACGTGGTGGCGCTTCATCGCCGCCTGCAGTGCGAAATGGTTGCTGCCGGTGAACTGCGCATACGCCGGTGACCACGTGTGGTGCTGCTGCAGCGTCAGGACGGTGCGCGCCACGCGCTGGGTCGCGATCCACGCCTCGAACTCGGCGAGGGACATGAGGGTGAAGCCGTTCCGGGTCTGCATGAAGGCGCGTGGATGGAAGGGTCGGGGCCGAGGGACGCGTACAAGGGACGCTTACGAGGGGCGCTTACGGGTCGCGGGTGCCGATGCCGCGCAGGTGGACGGCGCGCCCGAAGGGCCGAAGCCATTCGGCGTCCGCATCGAACGCCGCACGGTGCAGAAGCTGCGCATCGGGGTCTGTCCCGTCCATGGCATAGTGCACGTCGAGCAGCGCGCGGTCGGCCACGATCGTCGCTCTCCGACAGAGGAGCCGCTCGATCAGGTACTCCAGCGGGCGGGCCAACTGCGCGGTGAGCTGCTCGACGGCCGCGGCCACGGCCTGTTCCGCCAACCGCAGGCCGCCGTCGGGCACGATGGCCGTGGCAGCCGGTGGCAATGGGCGACGGCGCGCCGCCGGCGGCAACCACCCCTGGGCGGCGCGGGCCGTGGTCGCTTGTACCGGCGCACCCAGCGGACTGCCCGCGTCTCGCTGGTCGAGTGTCGCAAGCAGCGGCCAGATGGGGTCGTCGGCACGCGACGACGCCCCGTTGAGCAGCAGCGCTCGGGCCACCAGCTCCACCCATCCCCAGGCCCCCCACGGCGACGCCAGCGAGGGCAGACGCAACAACGGCAATCGCGGCACGACCGGCGCGAGGTGCAGCACGCCCCCAAGGGCGGTATGGAACACCACGCGAGCGTCGGGCGGGGAGAGGCCGGGCATGATGCGACGTTGTGCCCGGGTCACGCCGCTGACAAGCAATCGCGACCGTAACGGCGGCAGCTCAGCGAGGCCCGTCGGTCTCCCGCCGCGCCATGATCACGCCTGCCTCGGCCAGGACACCGCCGGCGGGCCGCGGAGGCGACGCCAGCAGCAGCGTTCGCGCCCGGTAGGCCACGGACGGGCGAAAGGTGGCGGGTGCCAGCGCCGCCCAGATCCGCGCGTATTCGTCGAAGCGCAGCTCGACCGGTGTGAGCTCCACGGTTTCCCTTTCGTCGAACACCTGCGATCGGAGGCCGTTGAGCAGCGCGGCAGTCAGCACCGGGACATCACACAGTGTCCGCATCATCCAGCCGATGAGCTCGTGCTGGCGGGCCGCGGTCGGCGCCCAGGGCGTCAGCAGCAGATGCAGCTCCACCGGCAGGCGCCGGCGTTCGGTGCGGGCATCCGGCCCAACGCCTTCGGGGATCTGCTGGAAGGTCGGCACATGGGCAACGTGATAGAGCAGCAGCGAGACGCCCTGCGTCATCGGTTGCCGGAAATCTTCGGCGGTGTACACCCGGAAATCGAACGGCTCGTCTCCGAAATCCGCCGGCACATGACTGCGGCGCAGGACTTCGATGATGGCATCACAGGTCGCGGCAATGGCAAAGGGATGGCTCATGCCGGGATGTTGGACGCGCCCGCAGCCTTCGGCAAGGGCCGCAGGGGCAGGCCGTGCGTTCGCGGCTTCACCCCCGCTGCTGCCGCAGTACCTCGTAGGCCGCGATCGCCACGCTCGTGGAGAGATTGAGCGAGCGCACCCGCGCCGTCACCATGGGCATCGTCACGAACCGATCAGCGAAACGTGCATGCAGTTCGGGCGGGAGACCGGCGGTCTCGCGCCCGAACACCAGGACGGTATCGACGCTGGCGCCGAGTGGCGCATCCCAGAACAGGCGCGAGGCCTGCGTGGAGAAGAACCACGGCGCCCCCAGGGTGGGCAGTTCGGCCTCGAACGTCGCCCAGTCGGGCCAGACATGCAGGTCCACATGCGGCCAGTAGTCGAGACCGGCGCGTTTCACGGCCCGGTCGTCGAGCGAGAACCCCAGCGGCTCGATGAGATGCAGCGTGGCGCCGACGGCGAGGCACGTGCGGCCGGCGTTGCCGGTGTTCCAGTGGATTTCGGGGTGAACGAGCACGACGTGCAGGGCCATGGCAATCGCGCCGTCAGGGCGTCGCGGTGTCGTCCGGCGGCACGGCCTTCCGCGTCCACCGGTTGGCATCGCGCTGTTCGACCTTGGCCATCATGCGGTCGAACGCGTCCTCGAGATCGATGCCTTCGCGGTTCGCCATGCAGATGAGCACGAACAGGATGTCGGCCATCTCCATGGCCAGATCGGCGTCGGGCTCGTCGTGCTTCTTGGTCTTCTGGCCGTAGCGATGATTGACCTCGCGCGCGAACTCTCCAACCTCCTCGGTGAGACGCGCGAGGTTGGTGAGCGGATGGAAGTACCCTTCCTCGAACTGGCTGATCCAGCGGTCGACGCGCTGCTGATGGGTGGCAAGAGTCATCCGCCAACGATAGGCGGCCGCGGCCGCTCTCGTCTACTGGGCGCGACGTCGGCGCCGCTCGTCAGCGCAGATCGTACAGCGCCCGCTTGCGCGGCGGCTCCGGTGCATTCGGGACCGGCAGCTCCCCGGTGATGCGCCGCGTGTCTTCCTGATGCGTTTCGCTGCGTTCGTCGGCCGGGATGATGCCGGCATCGTTGAACATCAGCCCCACCGCATCGGGGATGAGCGCCGGCCAGAGCAGTACCCCGAACGGATTGACCAGCGAGCGCGGTGCGCGTCCCGTGCCGGCGTACCGCCGCCGGGCCCACAGCTCGTACACGAACGTCAGTACACCGCCCACGGCAGCAAAGACGCCCCAGGTGACCAGGGCATCGAGCCACGGCATCTCGACGAGCATCCACACCAGCACGAGGTAGCTGAGCAGCATGCCCATGAGGCGCATCCCGCGTCGCATGGCTGCGTTGAGGCTCACGATGGCCGTCGTCCACAGCAGGATGCCGAAGAGCACGATGGCCCACATCAGGTTGACGTGGAAGAACGTCATGGTCGGTTCCCAAAGAGGTCGCTCACTTCGCCAGGCGGCTCACCGCCCCCGCTCTTTCCATGCCTTGAGCAGTGCCGCCTCACGCTCCGGCGTGAAGCCGGTCTTGATGGCGGCCTGGCGGTCAGCCGGCAACGTCTTCCACCAGGCCAGCGTGTCGCGTGCGGTGTCTTCCATGGGGCGGACCGTGAGCCCCGCCTTGAGCTCCGGCGTGAGATCGAAGCGCGCGAAGCCCGCCGTGCGCCCCTTCATGACCTGAAACACCGGCAGCTCTCGGCCATACGGATTGGCCCCGTTGGCGCGCAGGAAGTCGGCGTCCACCCACGTGTAGGTGGGGTTGCTGCCCACGCCCTGCTGGATGCGCGACACGAGCTCGCGGAACGGCATGCCCATCTGTGGGCCGACGCCGTTGAACACGCCGTAAGTGCGGTTCTCCACCAGCGTCACGCAGAACTGCACCAGATCGCGCACGTCGATGATCTGCACGTGGTCGCTGCCGTCGCCCGGCACCAGCACGTCACCGCCCCGCGCGATGCGCACCGGCCAGTAGGTGAAGCGGTCGGTGTCGTCCTCGGGACCCACGATCAGGCCGGGGCGCACCACGGTCACCCGCCCCGGCATCGCCTTGTGCGCTTCCTTTTCGGCGTAGGCCTTGGCGTGACCGTACGGCAACGGCTTGCCCGCCTCGATGGGCGAGTTCTCGAGCGTCAGCACCGGCGCGTTCGAGTTCATCGGCACGCTGCTCAGGTCGTAGTACACCGAGCGCGTGGAAATGAAGAGGTATTGCTCGGTCGCGTGCCTGAGCAGGGTGGCCGACAGCGTCACCCACTCCGGCGCGCTGCTCAGCGACGCCGACTCGTCGATGACGGCGTCCCACTTCCGGCCCTTGAGGGCGTCGAGGTTGGTGGCGCGGTCGCCGGCCAGCTCCTCGACATCCTTGCCGAACATCCCCGGGGCGCTGCGGCCACGATTGAAGATCGTGACCTGATGGCCCCGCTGCAGCGCGTAGCGCACCTGGTGCGGACCCACGAATCCGGTGCCGCCGAGAATGAGAATCTTCTTGGGCGCCGGCGCCGACGCGGCGAACAGCGGGCGAAGCGGCAGCGCGGCGGCGCCGAGGGCAGCAAGGCTGGTGCCGAGGAAATCGCGACGGGTGGTCATGACCAGGGGCGGGGGGGAAAAGTGCCTTCCGCTACGCTACGCCCGCGAGGTTCCACCGCAAGGGGTGCGCCTACCACCCGCGTACGACGTCCCGCACACACTCCACGAACGCCAGGGCCGCCGGAGGGCGCGCCGCATCGCGCCGCCAGACAGCCACGATCTCGCGCTGCAGCACATGCTCGGCCAACGGCACATACGCACACCGCGGCGTGTTGTGCCGCGTGGCCGCGAGCGCCGGCACGATCGACACACCCACGTCGGCGCCCACCAGCTCAAGTACGGTGGCCAGCTGCGCGCTGCGGCATACTACGCTCGGCAGCACCTCACGACTCGCGCAGAAGCCCGCCACCTGCTCGCCCAGGCAGTGCGCGGGGTCGAGCGTGATGGCCGGCGCATCACGGAGCTGCGCCAGCGTGATGCGCCCCGCGCGCACCGCGGCGTGCGAGGCCGGCACCGCCACCAACAGACGATCGGTGCCGAGCAATTCGGTCTCCAGGTGGTCGAACCCGTACGGCAGCGCCGCGATGGCCACATCGAGTGTGCCGTCGTGGAGCAGCCGCGCCAGGGCGGCGCTGTAGTCCTCGCGGAACTCGACGCGCAGCGCGGGTTCGCGCGCCCGCAGGTGACGCAGGGCATCGGGGAGGGCATAGGGCGCGATGGTGGGAATGGCCCCCACCCGCAGCGGCCGATTCTGCTCCGCGCCCTCGCGGCGCACGGCCTGTTCGGCCGCCTGCACCTCCTCGAGCAGGCGACGCGCCCGCGGATACAGCGTCTGCCCGGCGGGGGTGAGCGCGACGCCGCGTCCATGGCGCGTGAAGAGCGCCGCCCCGAGGTGCCGCTCGAGCCGCTGGATTTGCTGGGTGAGCGAGGGCTGCGAGAGGCGAAGATCCCGGGCGGCCCGACTCAGGGCGCCAGCATCGGCGGTGGCCACGAAAGCGCGCAGCAGGGTGCTATCCATGCCTGAGTATAAGCCATACCTATGGCACTCATAAGTCATGTCCCATTGCTGCCTATGGCTGGAGTCCGTACTTTTTCGCAGACAGCGCTGCCCGTCGGGCGGGCGCACCTACTGAACCGACCACCCACTCCTCTCGGGGACGCACACCATGGAAGGACATTCCGGATCGAACGGGGGCAAGTGCCCCGTGATGCATGGAGGCGTGTCGCTCGGCACCACGCCGGCCATGGCAGCCGCCGCTGGCGGCGGTCGCTCCAACCGTGACTGGTGGCCCAACGCCCTCAACCTCGGCATCCTGCGTCAGCACTCGTCGCTCTCCAACCCGCTGGGGACGGGCTTCAAGTACTCCGAGGCGCTCAAGTCGCTCGACATCGAGGCGCTCAAGGCCGATCTCGTCGCGGTGCAGACGGACTCCAAGGACTGGTGGCCGGCCGACTACGGGCATTACGGCCCGTTCTTCGTGCGCATGGCGTGGCACAGCGCCGGCACCTATCGCACGGCCGACGGTCGTGGCGGTGCGGGCAGCGGGACGCAGCGCTTCGCCCCCCTCAACAGCTGGCCCGACAACGGCAACCTGGACAAGGCCCGTCGCCTGCTCTGGCCAATCAAGCAGAAGTACGGCAACGCGCTCTCGTGGGCCGACCTGTTCATTCTCGCCGCCGACGTGGGCATGGAGACGATGGGCTTCAAGCCGTTCGGCTTCGGCTTCGGCCGCGAGGACGTGTACGAGCCCGAGCAGGACATCTACTGGGGCAAGGAAGCCGAGTGGCTGGGCGACAAGCGCTACTCGGGTGACCGCGAGCTCGAGAACCCGTTGGCCGCGGTGCAGATGGGGCTCATCTACGTGAATCCCGAGGGCCCGAACGGAGAGCCCGACCCGATGCGCTCGGCCCGCGACATTCGCGAGACGTTCGCGCGCATGGCCATGAACGACGAAGAGACGGTGGCCCTGGTGGCCGGCGGGCACACGTTCGGCAAGATGCACGGCGCGGGTGACCCGGCGCTCGTGGGTCCGGAGCCGGAAGGCGCGCCCATCGAACTCATGGGCCTCGGCTGGCAGAACGCGTTTGAGAGCGGCAAGGGGCCGCACACCACCACGTCCGGCCTCGAAGGCGCCTGGACGCCCAACCCCACCCAGTGGGACAACGGCTACTTCGACACCCTATTCGGCTTCGAGTGGGAGCTGACCAAGAGCCCCGCCGGCGCTTTCATCTGGGAGCCGACGGACAAGGACGCCTCGCTCGTCGTGCCCGACGCCCACGTGCCGGGCAAGAAAGTGCGCCCCGCCATGTCCACCGCCGACATCGCGCTTCGCACCGACCCGCAGTACCTCGAGATCTCCAGGCGCTACCACGCCAATCCGCAGGAATTCCACGACGCGTTTGCGCGCGCCTGGTTCAAGCTCACGCACCGTGACATGGGGCCGCGTGCGCGCTACCTCGGCCCGCTCGTGCCGCAGGAAGAGCTCATCTGGCAGGATCCCATCCCCGCCTGCGATCACCCGGTGATCGACTCCCAGGACATCGCCGCGCTCAAGGGCAAGATCCTCGCCTCGGGGCTTGGCATCGGGCAGCTCGTGAACACTGCGTGGGCCTCGGCGAGCACGTTCCGCGGCAGCGACAAGCGTGGTGGCGCCAACGGCGCCCGCATTCGGCTTGCGCCGGCGCGGAACTGGGAAGTCAACCAGCCGGCCAAGCTCACGCGCGCCCTCGACATCTTCGAGACCATCCAGGCCGAGTTCAATGCCGCCCCGTCCGGTGGCAAGCGCGTGTCGATCGCCGACCTCATCGTGCTCGGTGGCTGCGCGGCGGTCGAGGCGGCGGCGCGAAAGGCCGGCGTTGACATCACGGTGCCGTTCACACCGGGTCGCATGGATGCGTCGCAGGAGCAGACGGATGCGCACTCATACAGCGTGCTCGAGCCGCAGGCCGACGGTTTCCGCAACTACCAGAAGACGGCGTTCACGGTGCCCGCAGAAGAGCTCCTGGTCGACAGGGCGCAGCTGCTCACGCTGACCGCGCCGGAAATGACGGTGCTGGTGGGTGGGCTGCGTGTGCTTGGCGCCAACTACGGCGCGTCCAAGCACGGCGTGTTCACCGATCGTCCGGAAACGCTCACGAACGACTTCTTCGTGAACGTGCTCAGCATGGACACGGCCTGGAAGCCGCTGTCGGAGGCGGGTGACCTGTTCGAGGGCCGCGACCGCACGACCGGCGACGTGAAGTGGACCGCCACGCGGGTGGACCTCATCTTCGGCTCCAACTCCGAGCTGCGCGCGGTGGCCGAGATCTACGCCCAGCGCGACGGCGCGGAGAAGTTCGTGCACGACTTCGTGGCGGCGTGGGACAAGGTCATGAATCTGGACCGGTTCGATCTCGCGTGATGTAGGCGGCGCGCACTGACCGCATGAGACGGGTGGCGTTCCGGGAGACTCCGGGGCGCCACCCGCTGTCGTTGGGGGCGGCGGAGTGGCGCCCTGGCTCAGAAGTCGGCCGCCGTCCAGACGCCTCAGCGAGCAGGTACCGTCAACATTACATGATGTACGGCTTACTGTACTCTCAGTACAGCACACCAATCACCAACGGTGCCCCATATCGGACCTCTTCTTCGCTGTCACGGTGCTGGTCGCGATCGCGGTCAGCACGATCGCGGTCGTCCAGTCGCTCCGTGCGCTCCGGCTCACCGCGGATACGGACTCGACGCAGGTCCCGTCGGCGCCCTTCCAGCGGCTGGCGCTGACCAGCCTCGCCAGTGCGCTGGCGCCGGCGCTCACTGCCGTGGCCGTCTTCTTCTACGCCGGGCCGTCGGGTTTCGAGGCGCGCCCCGGGGTGCGGGTGCTGGTGCAGCTGCTCGGGGTCATGTCCGTGGTCGCGGGTGCGGCCCCGCTCGCCATCGCGCGTCGCCGTGCCGCGCAGGGTCGTCTCGTACTCGACGAACGCGACGGCGACATCCTCCGCGAGGCGCCGGCTGCCCAGTCGTGGACACTGCTCATTCTCGTCGTGGCCTGGACGCTCATCCTCACCGAGCAGTTCTGGACCGCCGGCGCCGTCCCCATCGGCTGGCTGGCGGTGATGTCTTGGAGCTGCGTGATGGGTTTTGGGCGGTGGCGCTTCCGCTTGGCGTGACACTCGGCCACCGGGCCCGCAAGCTATGGAGAGGCCTGCGTCCATCCGCAATCACGTCCGCCGCCTGCGCTTCGAGCACGGCGAGATGACGCAACAGCAGTTGGCGGACCTGGCCGGTTGCACCCGGCAGACCATCGTGCTGCTCGAGCAGGCGCGCTACGTGCCGTCGCTGCTGCTGGCCATGCGCATTGCGCGCGCGTTTGGCACCACCGTCGATGGGGTCTTCGAACTGGAGGACCAGTAGGGTGCGCGGGTGACCTGAACTCCCCGGTTGCCTGGCGCGTGGAGTCGGATGCCCTGAGTATCGAGCGCAGCAACCCGCCACACGATGAGCCGTACTGCTGCGACGCGGTGCCGCCTATGTCGCCACCAGCGGCAGAAACACATCGAACGCGGTGCCGCTGTCGGGGCGTGATTCCACGGTGATGTAGCCACCGTGCTGCCGCACGCCACCGTACACCACGGACAGGCCGAGCCCCGTCCCGTCGGGCCCCTTGGTCGAGACGAATGGCTCGAAGACGCGCCCCAGCATCTCCTTCGGGATTCCACGGCCCGTATCCCGCACCGTGATGCGCGCGAAGCGTCCCTCGGGAATCGCCGCAGCCTCACCCATTCCGAGCGTGGGCGCCGGACCCGATTCGGCGACCAGCCCGGTCTCGATAGTGATCACCCCGCCCGTTGGCATCGCCTGGTAGGCGTTGGTCACGAGGTTGAGCAGCAGCTGATCGAAGAACGTCGGATCGGTGGACACGACGAGCGGGCTTTCCGCGAGGGCAAGCTCGATCCGCACCGATGGCGGTGCCGCGGGCGCCACCATGGGAATGAACGCGCGGATGGCGCTTCCCACATCGACCGGTTGCGGGTGCACCACGTCCCGGCGCGCCACCGCCAGGAGCTTCCGTGTCAGCGATGTCGCGCGGCGTGTCGCGTCGACGATGGCGGTGAGTTCGGCCCGGTTTTCGGCGGTGCCGACTTCGAGCGCCAGTTCGGCGTTGGTGAGGATGACACCCAGGTAGTTGTTGAAGTCGTGCGCAATCCCTCCGGCGAGCAGGCCGAGGGACTCCATGCGCTGTGCGAGCTCCAGTTGTGTCGTGAGACGGCGTTCCGTGTCGCGCAGGAACGCCATGCCCACCCGGTCGGCAATGGACGCCACGAAGTCCTGCTCGGCGGCCGTCCAGCGTCGCGACGGCCCGCGCTGCTCCACGCAGACGATGCCCAGCGCCCCGCCGCGTACCCGGATCCCGGAATCGAGCATCGCCCCGATTCCCAGGGGCTCCACGTAGCCGTGCTGCAGTTCGACGAGCGCCGGCGACGATGGGGCATCATCGATCACCAGAGAACGCTCCTCGTGCACCGCCTTCCAGTATGATGGCGTGTCACGCGCCGAGAGCTCCGTCTCCGGAAGCGGCTTGCGTTCGCCCTCCCACAACAGGACGCACCGCATGGCCGAACGCGTGTCATCGTACTTCCAGATGCTGACCCGGTCGACCGCGAGCGCCGCGGCGGTCCGCTCGGCGATGGCGCTCAGCTCGTCTTCAAGACTCGGCCACTGAAGCGTGGCCAGTTCGGCAAGGACGTCGCGCAGGGTCATCGCGGAGGTAGGGATGGCCGGAGTCAGAAGTCAGAAGTCGGGAGTGAGTAGTGAGTATCGACGCCAAGTGGCGGTTTCGCGAACCGGCGCACACTGGCCCGACGACTAGGGAGCCTGCCGGCCAAGGAAGGCGGCCATGCGCGCCGCGCGCTCGTCGCTCGAGGCGAGGCCGCGAAAGGACGCATGCTCGTCGCGCAGCCCCTCGGCGAGCGGCGTTTCGAACGCGCGCAGCACCGCCTGCTTGGCGAGCCGGGTCGCGTCGCGAGGATGCGAGGCGATGCGCTTCGCCAGCCCGTGCGCGCGCGCGAGGGCGTCGCCCACCTCCACCACCTCGGACACGATCCCCGCGGCGCGCGCGGCCATGGCGTCGATCGGATCGCCGGTGAGCACCAGGTGCATGGTCATCGCCTTGCCGGCCGTGCGCGCCAGGCGCTGCGTGCCGCCGGCGCCGGGCATCCAGCCGAGGGTGATTTCGGGCTGGCCGAATCGGGCTCCGGCGCCCGCGATCGCCAGGTCGCAGCTGAGCACGAGCTCACAGCCACCACCCAAGGCCCAGCCTTCGACCGCCGCGATGAGCGGGCACCCGGCACGCCAGATGCGCTGCCAAGCCAGCGTGCGCGGGTGCGCCAGCAACGCCGGCCCATCGAGGGCGGCCATCTCCGCGATATCCGCACCGGCGGCGAACGCCTTCTGGCCGCCGGCGATGATGATGCAGCGCACGTCCGCATCGGCGTCGAGCTGCTCGATGGCGTCGGCCAGCTCGATCATGGTTTGGTGGCGGAGCGCGTTACGTGCCTCCGGTCGCGCCAGAGTCAGCACAACCACGCCGTCCTCGAGCGGACCGATCACCACATCAGCGCCGGCCGACATCACAGCGCCGGTTCGTCGGGTACCACGGCGGTGGCCTCGATCTCTACGACGGCACCCGGCTCGATGAGCGCCACGACCTGCACGGCCGTCATGGCCGGATAGTGCCGGCCGAGGATCTCGCGGTACACCGCGCCGAGGGCGGCAGCATTCGCCAGGTAGTCGTGGCGATCGACCACGTACCACGTGAGCCGAACCAGATGCTCGGGGCCGGCCCCATCGCAGGCCAGTAGTTCGACGATGTTCCTGAGCGCCTGCCGAGCCTGCGACACGAAATCGTCGCCGGCCAGCCGCTCGCTGGCGTCCCAGCCGATCTGCCCCGCCAGACAGAGCAGCCGCCCACGCGCCGACATCCCGTTGGCGTACCCCCGCGGACGGGGCCAGTCCGGCGGCTGCAACACACGCGCGGTCATCGGGTCTCCTTGAGGCGAAAGCGCTGCAGCTTGCCGGTCTCGGTCTTCGGCAGCTCGGCGACGAACTCGATGTGACGTGGATACTTGTAGGGCGCGATGGTGGCCTTCACGTGGTCCTGCAGCGCGCGCACCAGCAACGCGGCGGGAGCCACACCGGGGTGGAGCACCACGAACGCCTTGACCGCCTGTCCACGCTCGACGTCGGGCACGCCGACCACCGCGCACTCCTGCACCGCGTCGTGCCGCAACAACGCGGCCTCCACCTCCGGCGCACCGATGTTGTAGCCGGAGGAGATGATCAGGTCATCAGTACGCGCCTGAAAGTACACGTACCCATCGTCATCCATGCGGCAGGCGTCGCCGGTCAGGTTCCAGCCGTCCTGC
>JBEILM010000095.1:0-14918 GCA_040379205.1 Gemmatimonas sp. | reverse complement strand
TGTCGCGATGGGATCATCGTGGCCGACACGTCCGGGACGCGGCATTACGATGCACGGGGGCGCTTGCAGCGAGCGAACGCGCGGCCGATATCGCGCACACCGATCACGGCGACGTCAGGAGGCAGATCGGGACTGGTTCGTGCCATCCTTTCTGATGCCGCGGGGGCGCAGGGGCCGCTGGCGGAGCGCACAATTCGCCAATGGGTCGACCAGCTAGACTCCGTCATGTCCCTGCCGCACATCGACACCGACGGGGTGGTGTGGTGGCGCACGGAACGGGACAAGGTGCCGGAATACGAGCGGTACGACACCGACGGAGCGTTGCTCGTGCGGATGACGGGCGCTGACGTACTGATGGCTGCGCGAAGCCCCCGGGCGGTGTTCGCCGTCTGGGACTCGACCGAAGAAGTGCAGCGCTACGAACTGCGGCGGCTCGTACCCCCGCTCAACGGGTCACCGAGGGCCGATGCCGGCGAGTACGGCATTGGCCCGTGCAGCCCGACGATCGTATTCTGAAAGCGCGGTCGCTGAGCGCGCTGCTCTACGGCAACACCAGCGTGACGTTGGTCACCGGACGCGTGGCCACGGTTCCGCTGAAGACGACCGTCACGGTCACGGTCGCCGCCGGGGTGCCGGTGACGGGCGTGAGCACCCGACAGAGGCGGGTGTTCCCTTCGAGTGGCGGGAAGCCCGCCGGCGCAACGACCGTGAGCTCGAAGCGACCGGCATTGTCGGTCTCGGTGGTGAGGCCGAACGCATCGGGGGTGCTGCCGACGCACGACACGCCGATCTCGGTGCGGGTCACCGGGGTACCATTGGCCCGGGTCACCGTGCCACGCAGTTGCGCGTAGCTCGCGCCACTGTTGTCTTCGACGTCAAGCAAGCCGCTGCAACCGGCGAGGCCGGCCAGCAGCAGCGACGCGAACAGCATGGGAATACGCCGGGAGGACATCATGCCGAAGAAGTGTGACGGAGGCACCATGCTCGCGCAAGGAAACAGGGCGGGCTCGCGGCGCATCGCCATTCTTGGCTGCGCCATGATGTCATGCGCGCTCATGTGGCCCCTGTCACCGGCGCACGCCCAGCGCCCGGTGCTTGCGGGCCGGGCGTCGCCCAGCGCCGTGGGGGCACCAGTGCAGCAACCGGCCCCGATCGGCGGGTTGCGCACCACGCCCCTGTCTCCGCGCTCTGACGCCGAGCCGGTAGCCGTGGGCCGACGCGACTCGCCGCGATGGCTGGCCGTGGCTGATGCGCGGGTGCTCCCGTACGGTGTCGCCGTGGCGACCTCCGGTGTCACGCCAGCCCACGCGCCCGCGGCGCACGCCCCAGCATGGATGCCGTCGTACGTACCGCCCCGCTGGGTGGCGGACAGTACCGCACCGTCATCACCGCTGTGGCGCGATCTGATCGTGACGGAAGTCTGGTGCAGCGTTGCCGGCGCATGCCTCGAACGGCCACGGCGCTTACGTGCACGCTGGATCGCCCGCTGCGACTGCTACGCCTTCGCCGATGCGTGGAATCGCATCTGGCGGGTTGGCCGACGTGGCCATGCCGAGCGCTGAGTCGTGCGCGGCGCAGCACCGGAGTATGGCGACCCTTCGCTCTTTCCCGCTGTCCTTGACCCTCCCATCCCGCTTCACCGGCATCGATACCGTCATCATCCGTGTACGCGATGTGGTAGCCGCCAGCCTGTGGTATACCCAGCGGATCGGCGCCGAGATCGTGTATGACGACGCCGAACAGCGCCTGGCCGTCCTCGAGTTCGCCAACGGCTCAACGCTCACCCTCTGGCAGGTGGACGACGGGGCCGAGGTTGCCCGGTCGAGCACCTATCCGATTCCGGCCACGAGCGACGCCCGCGCGACACTCGCCGCCCTGCAGGCGCCGGAGGTCGCCGTCGAGGCGCTGCGCGAAACCCTCGGCGTGATCTACTTCCGCTTCACCGATCCTGACGGCGATCCCCTCGCGGCATGTGAAGTAAAGGCCTGACGGATCCGGAACAACGCGTACGGACGTGCGCGTATACCCACGCATATGCCCGACCTCGTCCGTCCACCGCGCACACTCGGCACCCAGCGCTGGAGTGACCTGCTGTTCCTGCATTGGCCGGTCGACGTCGCCACGGTGCAGGCCACGCTGCCGCCCGGGCTCGTGGTGGACACGTTCGATGGTCGGGCATATGTGGGTATCATCCCGTTCGCGATGGGGCGTGTGCGACCGCGGTTCCTGCCGCCGGTGCCGTGGCTGTCCTGGTTTCTCGAGCTGAATGTGCGCACGTACGTGCGCGATGCGCGCGGCACCCCCGGTGTCTGGTTCTACTCGCTCGACTGCAACCAGCCAGTGGGCGTGGAGATCGCCCGCCGGTTCTTTCATCTGCCGTACGAACACGCGCACATGCAGGCGCAGCGGCACGCGGGCCGCATGCAGTACTGCTGCACACGGCGCGGCTCGTCCACTCCCGCCTGGCACTTCTCGTGGGACCTCGGCAGCGCCGGCGCACCGGCCCCGCCCGACACGCTGGAGCACTTTCTCGTGGAGCGCTATGTGCTGTACAGCGCCGACCGTCGCGGCCGCCTGTATCAGGGGCGCGTGTCGCACACGCCATACCGCGTGCACACGCCGACACTGCACGCGTTCGATACCGGCCCCGCCGTGCGCGCCGGCTTCGCGCTGCAGGGGGCACCGGTGTCGGTGCTGGCTGCGGAGCCGGTGGCGGTCTCCATCCACCCGCTGGTGCGCTGCGCCTGAGTCGGTGCGCCGTGCGTCGGCGCACGCCGAGTCGCACGCCGACGGCGCTACGCCAGTTTCGACCGGAAGAACTGCACCGTCCGCTCCCACGCCAGCTTCGCCGCGGCCGCGTCGAAGCGCGGCGTGGTGTTGATGTTGAAACCCTGCTGTGTGCCCGGATACAGGAACCGCTCGTATGGTACGCCGGCCGCCTTCAGCGCCTCCTCGTACGCCGGCCAGCTGGCATTGATGCGGGGGTCGTTCTCGGCGCTCTGGATGATGAGCGGGGCCCTGATCTTCGGGACATCGGCGAAGTCGGGCCATGAGCCGTAGAACGCCACGCCGGCGGCGAGGTCGCTGCCGAGTTGGGTGGCGAGGTAGTTCACCATGCCGCCGCCGTAGCAGAACCCCACCGCGCCGACCTTGCCGGTGCGCTAGGGCCGCGCCTTGAGGAAGCCGGTGGCGGCGAGGAAGTCCTGCCGCGTCTCCGCCTGATCGAGCGTGCCAAACTGTTCGCGGGCCTTGTCCTCGTCACCCGGATAGCCGCCGAGCGGAAACAGCGCGTCTGGGGCGAAGGCGAGAAAGCCGCGCATGGTGCCGTACCCCTTCGGCGAGGGATACTCGCCGTACTCCTCCACCATGCGGGCGTCGTCGTTCGGCCCCTCCTGCGCCTCGAGAAACTTCGGCGTGAGCTGCTCGAGCTGCATGACGGCCGTGACCCCGCCGACCGCGAACCGGGCCGCCTCATCGAGGAAGCTGCGGCGGTCGATGCCGCCGTGCACGTAGGCATCGAACAGGATGAGCAGTTCCTGAGCGAACGGATTTGTTGTTTACTGAACGGTTGCTTAACTGGACCGCTTACCATGCCCGACACCCTCAGCGCCGCCTTCTCCGCCCTCTCCGACCCCACCCGCCGGGCGCTGCTCGCCCGCCTGCGGGAGGGTGAGGCGAGCGTGACCCGGCTGGCCGAGCCTTTTCTGGGGCAGATGACGCTCCCGGGGGTCACCAAACACCTCAAGGTGCTCGAACGAGCCGGCCTCATCACCAAGAGCCGGGCGGCGCAGTGGCGCCCGTGCCGGCTCAACGCGGCCCCGCTCAGGCAGGCCGCAGACTGGATGGACGAGTATCGCGCTCACATGGAGGCGTGCCTCGATCGCCTCGCCGAATACCTCGGCACCGTCACCGCCGCGCCGTCGGCCTCCCCCCACCCCGCCCCATCGGAAAAGGCGCCATGACCGCCCCTGCTCGCGACACCGACATCCGCATCACGCGTCACTACGAGGTGCCCGTCGCAATGGTGTGGTCCGCCTGGACCGACTCCGAGCAGGTCGCGCAGTGGTGGGGGCCGCGCGGATTCACCATCACCACGCACAGCCGTGATCTGCGCCCGGGCGGCACGTGGGTGTACACCATGCACGGCCCCGACGGCACTGACTATCCCAACTTCACCCGCTATCACGTGGTGGAGCCGCTCGCGCGTCTCGTGTACGATCACGGCGCGCGCAGCGAAGACGCCGCGCCCTTGTTCCGCATGACCGTGGACTTCCGCGAGGTCGCTGGGGGCACGGAGCTGTCGCTGTGCATGACGCTCCCCACCGCCGAGGCGGCGCAGCAGATGCGGATGTTCATCAAGGCCGCCGGTGGCAACGCGACCTGGGACCGACTCGCCGAACATCTCGAGCAACGGGCCGCAGGGCGCGAGATCTTCGTGATCAACCGCAGCTTCGACGCGCCCATCGACACGCTCTTCGCCCTGTGGACCACCCCGACGCACCTCGCCGCGTGGTTGCCGCCCACCGGCTTCACCATGACGTTCAGCCACGCCGACATCCGTGCCGGTGGCTGGAGCGCCTACGCCATGACCAACCGCCAGTTCACGACGTACGGCCGCGCAACGTACTCGACAGTACGCAGCCCCGACGTCATCGAGTACGCGCAGTGCTTCACCGACGCACACGGCAACGTCTCGCGCCACCCGGGCGCGCCCACCTGGCCGGAGACGATGCGGACGCGCGTGACATTCACTGCGGAAGGCCCGGCGCAGACGCGGGTGACGGTCTGCTGGGCGGTGGAGGGCGAGGCGACGGCGGCCGAAGTCGCCACGTTCACGGCCGGACGCGGCGGCATGACGCAGGGGTGGACGGGTTCGTTCGACAAGCTGGAGGCGTTGCTATCGGTGTAGCACCGCCGGTGCGACCACGTGCCTCAACCGCCTGAACGACCCCGCTCCTTCGCCAGCCGCTGCGCCAGCGCCTCCCGGGCGGTGGCGGCGTACCGCGCGCAGGCCTGCGAATCCACCAGAGCCGGGCCGGTGGCGTCCGCCGAGTCTCGCGCCGCCAGCCTGGCCCAGAGATTGGTGGCGCCGGGGTGCGGCGTGATGAGAATGTCGCAGCGCATCGAGGCCAGCCGCTGGTGACCGCTTGCAAAGTCCTCGGCGGCCTGCGGGTAGCGCGCGTCGCCGCTGTATCGGAAGGTGTCGTCGGACATGGGGGTCTGGCTGTCGGCGTACACGACCTCGTGACAGCGGGAGTGGACTCCAGTGCCTTCGCAGGCGCGCCAACTCCATGTGGTGCCACCGAGGGTGTGTCCCGGCGTGAGGTGAGCCACCAGCGCCAACGCCCCCACGCGCACGGTGTCGCCGTCCGCAAACACCTGCACCTGCGTCACCGTGGGAAAGGGGAGCGCTTCCGCATACTGCGGATCGCTGGGGAGCGCCCGGCCGGCGCGCAACGTGCGCGCGCTGGGCGCGCTGGCCATGACCGTGGCACCGGTCGCGCGGGCGAGGAGGGCAATACCGCCGGCGTGATCGTAATGGTCGTGCGAGTTCAGGATGACCTTCACGTCGCGCGCCTGGAACCCGAGGGCCGCGATGTTCGCCAGGATGTGCGGCGCCGATTCCGGCAGGCCACCATCGATGAGCACGTGCCCGGCGGGTGATGTCACCAGCAGCGCCGACAGCCCGTCGGTGCCCACATAGTACGTGTTCCCGACGATGCGGACCGGCGCATGCGGCAGGTTCCACCCCGCACAGCTCACGCACTGCCTGGGGTCGTAGGGGACGACCGTTTCACGAGCGGGCTGGGCGCTGGCCACGGATGCGCCCAGGAGCGCGCCGGCAAACGAGAACGCGACGGCAACACAGCGATGCATGCGGCAACGGCAAAGGGTCGAGGGCGTGCGTGGACCCCCCAAGGTACCCTGCCGTCGCGCCGTCGGGCGCACGGGCCATCGCGACGAGCAACGGTCCATGCGCCCTGACGACGGTCCTACTTGACCTCGACCACCTTCACGCCCGCGACGTTGGCGGCGCTGCTGACGTACCCTACCGCACCCGGGTTGGCCTTCACGAAGGCTACGACCTCGTCATCCGACGACTTGATGGGGGGCGGCTCATCCTTCCCTGAAGAGATCTGCTGCTGCCAGTACTTCTCGACGGCGGGCAGCGGCCGGCCGACCACGCGCTTGCTGAAGGCGGCGCGAACCGGGCTCGCCTTGCCCAGGTCCACCGGAGTCGCCGCGCCGCCCGACGGGAACGACGTGACTTCCTTGAGGAGAATCTTGCCCAACACCCCGGCCGGAAGCTCGGCCACCGTGTTGGCGGGATTGACGATCACCTTGAAATCCTGCGCCGCCGACGGCGACGCCACGAGTACCAGGGCGGCGAGGGCGCCCACGAGCATGCGATCGTGCGTCTTCATGTGGAGGCTCCGGGTCAGAAGCTGAAGGCGAAGCTGCCGAGCCAGTATATGCCGGCAGACTGCGGGGCCACGACCGACCGGTTCCCCGCAGTGGTCAGGAGTGGGACGAACTAGTCGAAGGCGTATCCGCGCACATCGTAGCGCTCGAGGCGAACCAGCGCGCCGCCGCCAATGCGGTAGATGACGCCGATGGCCCGGTCGCGCGTGGCCACCACGTCGACGTTCGACAGAGGAGCCGCCTGGAAGATGCGATTGTTGGTGACGCTCAGCTCCGACATGACATCGAACTATTCCGACAGCATCACCACGCCCTGCCCGTAGCCGCTCTTGCGGTCCTGATTCGGGCCGGTGCCGAAGATGTGGAGGCCTTCGGCCCGCAGCGTGGTGCGGGGAACGACATGCGGCTCCGCCGACACGAGGCTCACATGTCGCCAGCCGTAGCTGGTGGGCGCGTCAATCCGATACTGCGCGAAGTAGCCACCGAGCCAAGTCTGGCCGGGCGTGAAGTTGAGCCAGCCCTGCGCCCCCTTCAGCACATTGCCACGGAACGCGCGAATGGAGTTGCCGCCGGCCGTGATCACCTGCGTGCACACCTCGTTGCTGCCGCCGAACACGTTGAGCTCGAGCGACACGGCATCGCTGAGGCGGTCCGTGCGCGAGTACACGAAGCCATCCACCGTTTCGCGCCCCTCGCCGTACACCTCGAACGAGGGCCGGAAGAACGGGAGTACCGTCCCGACGAAGCGGACCTCGTTGAAGAGGCCGCGCGGCATGGTATTGCGCCCGAGCTTGATGGTGCCGAGCGATCCGCGGCGCTGCCAGTAGGCCCATTGCAGTGCGACATCGGGGAGCGCTGCCTGCAGCGGGCTGACGCCGAGCCGCCGGCTCACGAGCTGCACGACGAACTGGTCGCTGTTCTCCAGCCGATAGCGGAACTGCAGCGCGGCCGTGCGGTAATCGCACGTCCCGTACGACGGGATGCCGAGCACGGGAAGACGGCCGGACACGCCGGCGCCCGTATTGATGGCGGCGTGGAACGAGAAGGGGGATTCTCCGCTTTGCGCGCGGGCCGTGGAGGGGTGAACGGCCGTCAGGAACGGGAGGACGAGCAGGAGGCGTCCACGGGTCATCGTCGAAACGCTCGAGGGTGGATGGTGTACCACACTGAGCGGCGTCGCCCGTGGACTCAGTTGTCGGTTGTTGGGCCACGAACCCTGAGTTCCGCATGCGAAAACGCGCCTGAACGTGGCCGCCCGCAAGGTGGCTTCGCCCTGTGCCGAGCCGTACCTTCCGACTGCCTCCCCTGTCTGGCGTCGTGCGTCGCTTGTGCGTACGGTCCCACCCGCCCTCCGTCATGAGTGCCGCGCCTCCGGTCCGTTCCCGCCCGGTCGTCCGCCACACGGTTGCCCGTGGCCTCGACCTGCCCATCGCCGGTGCTCCGGCTCCCACCATGCACGCGTCGCGCCCGGTGACGCGGGTGGCAGTGCTGCCGTCCGACCATCGCGGCACGAAGCCCCGCCTGCAGGTGCAGCCCGGTGACGTCGTACGGCGCGGCCAACCGCTCTGGCACGACCGCACCCATCCGGCGCTGGTGGTCACCTCACCGGCTGGCGGCGTGGTGTCGGCGGTTCACCGTGGAGACCGACGCGCGCTGCAGTCCGTCGTCGTCACCATCGATGAGCGCGATGGTGAACCGGCGGCGTTCGCGGCCCGGGCGCGCGGCGTGGAACACGACGCGTCCGCCCTGCGCGCGCTGCTGCTTGAGTCGGGGCTGTGGATGGCGCTGCGCACGCGCCCGTTCGGTCATGTACCGGCGCCGGATGCGCACCCCGATGCGGTCTTCGTGACGGCGCTCGACACCAGTCCGCTCGCCGTTCGCGTGGACCTCGCGCTCGCGGACCGACAGGACGACTTCCAGCGCGGCCTCGCCGCACTGCGCACCTTCACCGACGCGCCACTCTTCGTGTGCCGCGCGCCGGGGAGCATACTCGGTGACGACGTCGCGGGCGTACAGTGCGCCGAGTTCGCCGGCAAGCACCCGGCCGGCGTACCGGGGTTTCATATCCATACGCTGTTCCCCGTCTCGCGCTCGCGCTCCGCGTGGCACCTCGACGCCCACGACGTGGTGCGCATCGGGCACCTGCTCCGCACCGGCCAGCTCGACGTGTCGCACGTCGTAGCCCTTGGCGGCCCGGCGGTGCAGACCCCGCGCCATCTGCGCACACGACTCGGCGCCCACCTCGGCGAGCTGCTCGAGGGCGAACTGGTGCCGATGGTTCCGGGAGCGCTCCCGCATCGCGTGATCAGCGGCTCGGTACTCACCGGGCGCCGCGCCGAGGGCGACGTGTTCGGGTTCCTGTCGCGGCATCATGCGCAGGTGAGTGTGCTCCCCGAAGTGATCAAGCGTCGCTTCCTCGGGTTCCTGCGCCCCGATGCCCCGGCGTATTCCTCGTTGCCGGTGTATCTGGGTGGTGGCGCCAAGGCCGGCTTCGACACCATGATGCATGGCGGCGCCCGCGCGATGGTGCCCATCGGGGCCTACGAGCGGGTCCTGCCGCACGATCTCATGGCCACCCATCTGCTGCGGGCCATTCAGCTCGGCGACGCCGAGTGGGCGGAGCTGCTGGGAGTGCTCGAACTCGACGAGGACGATGTGGCGCTCTGCAGCTACGTCTGCCCCGGCAAGGCCGACTACGGGACGGCGCTGCGCGCCCTGCTCGACACGATGGCGAGGGAACGCTGATGCAGGCCCTGCGCTCCCTGTTCGACCGGATCGAGCCGCACGTGGCACCCGGCGGGCGCTATGCCCGCTGGTATCCGCTGTACGAAGGCCTCGAGAGCTTCTGCTTCACACCGGCCACACGCACCGTCAGCGGTCCGCATGTGCGCGACGTGTTAGATCTCAAGCGCATGATGGTGCTGGTCGTGGTCGCGCTGCTGCCGTGCATCGTCATGGCCATGGTCAACACCGGCTATCAGATCCACCGCGTGGTGGAGGCCGGTGGCCAGACGCTCCCCGGCTGGCAGACGACGGTGTACGCCATGACCGGGCTGCCACTTGCCACCTCGTCGTGGATCGGCAACGCCGTGCACGGCGCCCTCTACTTCCTGCCGGTGTATCTGGTCACCATGACCGCCGGTGGCCTGTGCGAAGTCGTGTTCTCCGTCGTGCGCAAACATCCCATCAACGAAGGCTTTCTCGTCACCGGCGCCCTCATTCCGCTCATCCTGCCCCCCGCCGTCCCCTACTGGCAGGTGGTCCTCGGGACGGCGTTCGGCGTGGTGATCGGCAAGGAAATCTTCGGCGGCACAGGGATGAACTTCCTCAACCCGGCGCTCACCGCACGCGCCTTCCTGTTCTTTGCCTATCCGAGTCAGCTCTCCGGCGAAGTGTGGGTGGCCGCCACGCCGGCCGACGGCCAGTCCGGCGCCACGTGGCTGGCCTCGTTTGCCGAAGGTACGGGCCACCTCGAGGGGTTCACCTTCACCGATGCCCTCCTCGGCTTCATTCCGGGGTCGATGGGTGAAACGTCGGTGGCCGCCGTGCTGTTCGGTGCGCTCCTGCTGCTGGCCACGCGCGTGGCGGCGTGGCAGACCATGGCCGGCGTGCTGGCCGGTACGCTCGCCTCGGCCGCGCTGCTCAACGCCATCGGCTCGGACACCAACCCCATGTTCGCGCTGCCGCCGCACTGGCACCTCGTGCTGGGCGGCTGGGCATTCGGCACGGTGTTCATGGCCACCGACCCGGTGTCGTCGGCGTTCACGGCCACGGGCAAGCTGTGGTACGGCCTGGGCATCGGTGTGCTGTGCGTGCTCATCCGCACCGTCAATCCGGCCTATCCCGAAGGCATGATGCTGGCGATCCTCTTCATGAACATGTTCGCGCCGCTTATCGACCATGTGGTCGTGCAGGCGAACATCCGGCGCCGGGCCGCGCGTCATGGCTGGGATGAAGAAGGACTCGACGCTCTACACCGTGGTCTTCGCGGCGGTCGTGTGTGTGGTGTGCGCCCTGCCCATCGCGTGGGCGGCCGTCACGCTGCGTCCGCGTCAGGAGCGCAACGCCCGTATCGACCGCCTGGAGAAGGTGCTCGCGGTGGCCGGGTTCATGGCGCGTGACGAACGGCTCTCGCCGGAGCAGGTGGAGGCGCGGTTCGCCGAGTCCATCGTGCCGCGGGCCATCGAACTGGCCACCGGCACCATCGTCGACAGCATCGACGCGGCCCGGTACGACCAGCGCCGCGCCATGGGTGACCCGGCGCGCAGTCGCCCCGCGCCGGAGAATGCGGCCCGCGCGCTGCGCGTGCCCACCATCGGCGTCGTGTACGAAGTGCGTACCGGCGATTCCCTGCAGATGCTCGTCGTGCCCATCCAGGGCTACGGACTCTGGTCCACGATGTACGGGTACCTGGCCCTCGCGGGTGACGGACGTACCGTCACCGGCATCACGTTCTACGAACATGGCGAGACGGCGGGGCTTGGCGGCGAGATCGAGAACCCGCGCTGGCAGGCGCGCTGGGTGGGGCGTCGCGCGCTCGACGACACCGGGGCCGTCCAGCTCGAAGTGATCAAGGGAGCGGCCGGTCCTCCCGCTGACGATCCCTATCGCGTGGACGGCATCTCCGGCGCAACCATCACCGCACGAGGGGTCACCGCCACCCTCGATTTCTGGCTTGGGCCGTATGGATTCGGCCCCTACCTCGCGCGCGTGCGCGCCGGAGGCACCTGATGCTCGACAAACGCTCACGGTCCGCCCTGCTCGATCCCCTCACCGACGACAACCCCATCGCCAGGCAGGTACTCGGCATCTGCTCGGCGCTCGCCGTCACTACCCTGCTCCAGCCCTCGCTGGTGATGTGCATCGCGGTGACCGCCGTGCTGGCCGCGAGCAACGTGTCCATCAGTCTCATCCGGCGATGGATTCCGTCAAGCATCCGCATCATCGTGCAGCTCACGATCATCTCGTCGCTGGTGATCCTCACCGACCAGCTGCTCAAGGCCTTCGCCTACGGCGTGTCGCGCCAGCTGTCGGTCTTCGTGGGGCTCATCATCACGAACTGCATCATCATGGGGCGCGCCGAGGCGTTCGCCATGCAGAACGGGCCCAAGGCGAGCTTCTTCGACGCCATCGGCAACGGGCTCGGGTACAGCGTGGTGCTGCTCATCGTGGCCGCCTGTCGTGAGCTGTTCGGGGCTGGCTCCCTGTTCGGCGTACGCCTGCTGCCGCTCGCCGCCGACGGTGGCTGGTACGTGCCCAACGGCCTGATGGTGCTCTCTCCAGCCGCCTTCTTCCTCATCGGCGGCATCGTCTGGGCGCTGCGCACGTGGAAGCCGAAGCAGATGGAAATCGAGCGGGTCGTGCACATCGAGGAGCAGACGGCTGCGCACCGCGGAGGCGGTGACGACCGTCGCGCCGCATGAGTGCCCGCGCATGACGAGCCACTACCTCAGCCTGCTGGTGCGCGCGGTGTTCGTGGAGAACATGGCGCTGGCGTTCTTCCTCGGCATGTGCTCATTCCTGGCCGTCTCCAAGCAGATCAAGACCGCCATCGGCCACGGCGCGGCAGTGACGTTCGTGCTCGCACTGACCGTACCGGTCAACCAGCTCCTGCTCACACACGTGCTGCGCGAGGGTGCGCTGGGGTGGCTGCATCCGTCGCTGGCCGCGGTCGACCTGTCGTTCCTGGTGTTCCTCACCTTCATCGGTACGGTGGCGGCGCTGACACAGGTCGTGGAGATGGCCATCGATCGCTACGCGCCGGCGCTCTACGCGGCGCTCGGGGTATTCCTGCCGCTCATCGCGGTGAACTGCGCCATTCTCGGTGCGAGCCTGTTCATGGCCGAACGCGACTATTCGCTCGGCGAAAGCACGGTGTTCGGCGTCGGGGCCGGGCTTGGCTGGTGGCTGGCGATCGTGGCGCTGGCCTCCGTCCGCGAGAAGCTGCGCTATGGCAACCCGCCCGAGGGGCTGCGTGGGCTGGGCCTCACCTTCATGGTCACCGGCCTGCTGGCCATCTGCTTCATGGCCTTCGCGGGGATCCAGCTGTGACAGGCGGCCGCGGGCGAACCACAGGAGCTCCGGCATGCTGACCATCGCCACCGGGCTCGGCGTGTTCGTGGTGCTGGTGCTGTCGCTGGTGGCCATGCTGATGGTGGCCCGTCGCCGGCTTGTGGCCGGCGGCAGCGTGACCCTGCACGTGAACGACGATCCCGCGAAGGACATGACGGTCCCCAGCGGCGGCACGCTGCTGTCGACACTGGCCAGCCGTCAGGTGTTCATTCCCTCGGCCTGCGGCGGCAAGGGCACCTGCGGCGTCTGCAAGGTGGAAGTACTCGAGGGCGGCGGGGCGCTGCTCCCCACGGAGACGGCCCACGTCTCCCCCGGCGAGGCACGTCGCGGCGTGCGGCTGTCCTGCCAGGTGAAGGTCAAGCAGGACATGCGCCTTCACGTGCACGAGGAAGTCTTCGGCGTGCGGCGCTGGACCTGCCGCGTACGCTCCAACGACAACGTGGCCACGTTCATCAAGGAGTTGGTGCTGGAGCTGCCGAAAGGCGAGGCCGTGCCGTTTCGCGCCGGCGGCTACATCCAGATCGAGTGCCCGCCGCACGTGCGGCACTTCAGCGACATCGAGGTGGCGCCGGAGTACCGCGACGACTGGGAGCAGTTCGGCTTCTTCACGCTCACGTCCACGGTCACCGAGCCCGTGTCGCGCGCGTACTCCATGGCCAACTACCCGGACGAAGCCGACATCATCATGCTCAACGTGCGCATCGCCACGCCGCCGCCGCGCACCACGGGGCTGCCACCGGGCATCATGTCGTCGTACATCTATGGGCTCAAGCCCGGCGACGAGGTGACCATCTCGGGGCCGTACGGCGAGTTTTTCGCGCGCCCCACGAAGAACGAGATGTGCTTCATCGGCGGCGGCGCCGGCATGGCCCCCATGCGCTCGCACATCTTCGACCAGTTCCGGCGGCTGCACACCGACCGGACAGTGACGTTCTGGTACGGCGCGCGGTCGCTGCGCGAAGCGTTCTACGTCGAGGACTTCGACGCCATCCAGCGCGAGAACCCGAACTTCCGCTGGACGCTGGCGCTCTCAGAGCCGCGCCCCGAGGACAATTGGACGGGGGCCACCGGCTTCATCCACGACGTGCTCTATCGTGAGTACCTGTCCACGCACCCGGCCCCCGAAGACATCGAGTACTATCTGTGCGGCCCGCCAATGATGCTCAAGGCGTGCATGACGATGCTCGAGCAGCTGGGCGTGGACCGCGAGAACATCCTGTTCGACGATTTCGGGTGAACGCGGCGCCTCCACGATGAGCGGTTCTGCGGTTTCCCCTACGTCCGCCGGCAATCGATGGTGGCGGCTCGTCTGGCTGGCTGCCGTGGCGGTGGCCACGGTGCTCGTGATGCGCGGGCGTCGTCAGACGCCGCCCGCGCCGTCGGCATTCGACGGAACGACGATGGGCACCACCTATCGCGTGCTGCTGGCGCGCCCGGTATCCGACGCGCGACTGGCCGAGTTGCGGCACGGAGTCGACTCGGTACTGACCGACGTGAACGCCCGCATGTCCACCTACGACCCGGCGTCGGAGCTGTCGCGACTGAATGCCCGACGCGACACCTCACTCGTACGGCTGTCGCGGCCGCTCGCCGAGGTGCTGCGCTTGTCGCTGGCGGTGCACCAGCAGTCGGGCGGGCGCTTCGATGTCACGGTGGGCCCGCTGGTGGATGCGTGGGGGTTCGGCCCCGCACCGCGCCCGATCGCGCCTCTGCCGGTGCGCGTGCTCGATTCGCTGCGGGCCTTCACCGGCTCGCGATTGCTACGCCTGTCGCGCGATTCCCTCGGCAAAGGCGACGCCCGCGTGCGCATCGATCTCTCGGCGGTGGCCAAGGGCTACGCGGTGGATGCCGTGAGCGAGTGGCTGTACACCGCCGGCGAACGCGCCCACCTGGTGGAGATTGGCGGCGAACTGCGTGGCCGTGGGCGCAACGCCACCGGGGAGCCGTTCCGCGTGGCGGTGGAAGAGCCCGATCCGCAAGCGCGGCGGGCGCGCTTTGTCGTGAGCCTCGAAGACCGGGCCATCGCCACCTCGGGGAGCTATCGCAACGTGCAGGTGGTGGATGGTGTCCTGCATAGCCACCTCATCGACCCGGTCACCGGGCGGCCGGTGCGTCATCGTCTGCTGGCTGCGAGCGTGCTGCATGTGCGCTGCGCCGATGCCGACGCGTGGGCCACCGCGCTGATGGTGGCGGGCCCCGACTCGGCATGGGCGCTGGCCCGCGCAGCCGGCCTCGATGCGGCCTTGCTGGTGGGCACCCCCGGCGGCGAGGTTGAAGAGCGGCTCACCGACGGGTTTCGTGCGGCGCTGGTGACCCTGCCGTCCCCGTCTTCCCGGAGGCTCCTCCCATGATGGTTGCCCTGCTCACCCTGGCGGTGGTGGCGCTCGCGATGGGCGCCATGGCGATCGGCGTGATGCTCTCCG